>CAZLYV010000272.1:0-3294 GCA_964563665.1 uncultured Acetobacteraceae bacterium | reverse complement strand
GTACTCGCCCTTGGGCGCCAGCACGTCGCGCTTGCCGACATGATTGGCGGTCGAGACGACCCCTTCGGCCTCCATGCGCTCGACGATGCGCGCGGCGCGGTTGTAGCCGATCTGCAGGTGACGCTGGATGAAGCTGGTCGAACATTTGCGCTCGCGCGCGACCAGGCCCACCGCCTGGTCGTAGAGCGCATCGGCCGCCGCGCCCTCGCCCTCGCCCACGCCCCCCGGCAGCCCCAGCGCATTCTCTTCATCGTCCGCGGTCACGTCCTCGAGGTATTCAGGCGTCGCCTGCGCCTTGAGGAACCGCACGACGTCCTCGACCTCGCGGTCGGAGACGAACGGCCCGTGGACGCGCGAGATTCGTCCGCCGCCCGCCATGTAAAGCATGTCGCCCTGGCCCAGAAGCTGCTCGGCCCCCTGCTCGCCCAGGATCGTCCGGCTGTCGATCTTGGAGGTGACCTGGAACGAGATGCGGGTCGGGAAGTTGGCCTTGATCGTGCCGGTGATGACGTCGACCGACGGGCGCTGGGTCGCCATGATGAGATGAATGCCGGCGGCGCGCGCCATCTGCGCCAATCGTTGTACGGCCCATTCGATCTCCTTGCCGGCGACCATCATCAGATCCGCCATCTCGTCGACCACGACGACGATGAAGGGCAGCTGCTCGAGGTCGAGCGGCTGGTCTTCGAAGACCGGCCTGCCCTCTTCATCGAAGCCGGTCTGCACCTTGCGCAGCAGGACTTCGCCCTTGCGCCGCGCCTCGGCGAGCCGTGCGTTGTAGCCGGCGATGTTGCGCACGCCGAGCTTCGACATCGCGCGGTAGCGGTTTTCCATCTCCCGCACGGTCCATTTAAGCGCGACGATCGCCTTCTTGGGATCGGTCACGACGGGCGCCAGCAGATGGGGAATGCCGTCATAGACCGACAGCTCGAGCATCTTGGGATCGATCATGATGAAGCGGCAATCCTGCGGCCCGTGGCGGTAGAGCAGCGACAGAATCATCGTGTTGATGGCGACCGACTTGCCCGAACCGGTCGTTCCGGCGATCAGCAGATGGGGCATGCGCGCCAGATCGGCGATCACCGGCGTGCCGCCGATGTCCTTGCCGAGCACGAGGGCGAGGTTTCCGGCGGCGCGCTCGCCGATTCCAGTCGCCAGCAGCTCGCGCAGATACACCGTCTCGCGGCTCATATTGGGAAGCTCGATGCCGATCACGTTGCGCCCCGGGATCACCGCCACGCGCACCGAGACCGCGCTCATCGAGCGCGCCATGTCGTCGGCAAGACCGATGACGCGACTGGTCTTGGTGCCGGGCGCGGGCTCGAGTTCGTAGAGCGTCACCACCGGTCCGGGGCGTACCTTGACGATCTGGCCCTTGACGCCGAAATCGTCGAGCACCGATTCAAGCAGGCGCGCGTTCTGCGCCAGCGCCGTGTCGTCGACCGGCGAGCCGCCCTCGTCCTTGGGCAGCGCCAGCAAATCTAGCGGCGGCAGCGCGTGCTTGCCGCCGGGACCAAGATTGAGGCTCGTCTGTTGCTTCTTCGAGGGCCCGCGCCGGCCGGCGCCGGCGCGCGGCTCGACGAGATCGGCCGGGGCCACCCGCGGGGCGCGCGGACTGTCGATGTCGGGCGCGTCGTCGCCGAGCGACGGCTCGCCGCCGGCAAGGCTGGGCTCGCGCCGGCCGCGCCGCGCCGCCTCCTTGGCGAGCGCGCGCTCGACGCCGGCGTCGCGCCAATGCGGACGCCAACTCGCAAGCCGATGCAACCCGCGACCGACGACGCCCGCTGTCCAAGCCACGGCGCGCGCGGCGGCGCGCCACTCGCCCCAGGTGAGGGCAAGGGTGAAGACGAATGCGCTGAGCGCCATCGCGGCGGCGATCAGAGCGAGAAAATTGGCGCCCGGCCCGAAGCTGCCGGACAGCTCGAGCACGAAACGCGTGAAGAGCTGGCCGACCACGCCGCCGAGCCCGCCGTCGAGCGGCCTTGGCCAACCCGCTGGCACCGAGGAAACCGCGAGCGCGATCGAGGCGAAGATCACGGCGAGCGGCATGAGGGCGATGCGGAGCCACCACATCGCCAACCGGTGGTCGCGCAGCAGCCGCCAGCCCCACGCCGCGAGCAACACCGCCGGCAGCGCTCCGCCGAGGCCCAGCGTCTGCAGCAGAATATCGGCGACGATCGCGCCGCCGCGGCCAATCATGTTACGCACCGGCTCGTCGGTGGCATGCGAGAGCGAAGGATCGGCCGGCGAATAGGTCGCGAGCGCCAGGCCCAGCGCACCGGCGGCCAGCATGAGCGCGAGACCGGCCGCCTCGACCAGGCGGTAGACGAAGAAACGAGCGACGCCTTCGGGCGCCGTGGGCATTCGCATGGCAAGACGGGTTGAACCGGCCATCGCAGCCCTCCTCACAATACCTGGGCAAGACGGGTGAGCCCCGTCTCGATCACGTCGAGTTCGTGGACCAGCGCCACGCGGAGATACGGCTGGCCGCTATTCGATCCATCGCGATCCGGCTTCGTAAGATATGCCCCCGGCAGCGTACGGATCGCCGCCTCGGCCCACAGTTTTTTCGCCGCCGCGATTCCATCGCCGACATCGAGCCAGAGAAAAAATCCGCCCGGCGGGCGGTAGAAGCCAAAACGCCGCCCGAGAATGCGTTCGGCGGCGTCGATCTTGGCGCGATAGCGCGCGCGGGTTTCGCTTGCATGCTGGTCGTCGTTCCACAGCGCGGCCGCGGCGTCGAGCACCGGCCGCGGCGTCGCGGCGCAAGCGTAGCTTCGCAGGCGATTGAAACGCTCGATCGTCTTCGGGCTGGCGAGCGCGAAGCCCGAGCGCATGCCGGCGGCACTCGAGCGCTTCGAGAGCGAATGCAAGATCAACATGTTGTCGAGACCGCCGCCCATGGCCGAAGCCGCCTCGACGGCGCCAGGCGGCGGCGTGTCGCTCGAATAGATCTCGGCGTAGCATTCATCGACGACCAGCAGGAAATCGTGCTCGCGCGCCAGTTCGATGGCCTGCTTCAGATACTCGAGCGAGGCCACCGCGCCCTGCGGGTTGCCGGGCGTGCATAAATACATGATCTGCGTGCGGGCAAGCGTCTCGGGCGCGATCGCGGCGAGATCGGGAAGAAAGCCGGTCGCCTTGGTCGCCGGCATGAACCTCGGCTCGGCGCCCGCCATGACCGCGGCACCGTAATAGATCTGATAGCAGGGGTTGGGCATCAGCGCGACCGGCGGCGTCGAATCGCGCCCGCCCGTCACCGCCATAAGCGCCGCCTGGAACAATCCCTCGCGC
>CAZLYV010000271.1:0-3301 GCA_964563665.1 uncultured Acetobacteraceae bacterium | reverse complement strand
CGCTGGATCGTTTCAGTCGCGCCACGCGACTCGCGAACTCGCGAGACTGAGTACTGGCGCGGGTCCGATTCGGGGCGCGGGAAGCTGATCGGCGAAAGCCGCCCGCAGGCTCCGAGTGCTGCAAGGACGGGGATCGCACGGCCGACGGGAGGCAGGTTTGGACGGCGACGCGGTCGCTTGGGGAGCGGCGCTGGTGGCGGCTCTGGTGGCGGCCGGGGTATTCATCTGGCACCGACATCGCTTCGTCACGCTCCGCGCGACGCTGGCCGAGGCCGAGCGACGGGCGGCGGAGGCGGCCGCGCTTGCCGTCGACAACCGCGACATCAGTCGGCGGCTGACGCTGACGACCGCGGCGCTGGAGGAAGCCCAGGGCACGCTGGAGGCGCTGGTACAAGCCTTTGTGAACATGCCGTTGCCGGCCTGGCGCCGCCGCGCCGATTTGTCGCTCGCCGATTGCAACGCCGCCTATGCCGCGGTGCTCGACGCCGATCGCGACAGCGTGCTTGCCGGCGCGCGCACGCTCGGCGGCGAGGCGATGGCGCCGCGCGCCCGGGCGCTGGCCGAGCTTGCGCGAAGCGCGCGCACGCCGCAAACCGAGGGCTTCCACATCGTCATTGCCGGCTCGCGGCGATTCCTCGAGGTGACCGAAGCGCCGCTTTCCGACGGCGGGACGGTCGGCGTGGCGATCGACATGACCGAGCGCGACGAGCTCACCATCGAGCACGCTCGCCATCTCGCCGCCCACCGCGAGGTGCTGGGAAACCTCTCCTCGGCGATCGCCATTTACGGCGCCGACACGCGCCTGAAGTTCTTCAACACCGCGTTCGCCAAGCTGTGGGATTTCGATCATCCCTGGCTGGCCGGTGAACCCGATTTCGGCGAGGTCCTGGAAAACTTGCGCGAACGCCGGTTGCTTCCGGAATATGTCGACTTTCCGGCCTTCAAGCGTTCGCGCCTCAAGCTGTTCACCTCGCTCATCGAACCGCTTGAAGAGCTGGTCTACATTCCCGACGGCACGACGCTGCGCACCCGCATCACCCCCCATCCCTTGGGTGGGCTCATGTTCGCCTACGAGGACGTGACCGATTCGCTGGCGCTCGAGCGCTCTTACAACACGCTGATCGCGGTTCAGCGCGCGACCCTCGACAATCTTTACGAGGGGGTGGCGGTGGTGGCGAGCGACGGCAAGATCAAGCTCACCAATCCGGCTTACGCGCGAATGTGGAAGCTGCCGCTCGACTATCTGGGCGGCGAGCCGCACATCGCCGAGGTGGTCGACCGCATCCGGCCGTTCTTTGCCGGCGCGCCGGACTGGCCGGCGTTCCGGGACAGGCTGATCGCCCGGCTCACCGAACGGGACCCGCGCAAGGGGCAGATCACGCGCACCGACGGCTCGATCCTCGACTATGCCTGCGTGCCGCTCCCCGACGGAGCGGTGCTGTTGTCCTATATCGATGTCACCGACTCGGCGCGGGTCGAACAGGCGCTTCGTTTACGTACCGAGGCGCTGGAGACCGCCGACCGCCTCAAATCCGAATTTATTTCGAACGTGTCCTACGAGCTGCGCACGCCGCTCAATACGATCATCGGCTTCACCGAGATTCTCGCCCATCAATATTTCGGCAAGCTCAACAAACGCCAGATCGGCTATTGCCGCGGTATCGCCGAGTCCTCGGAGCGGCTGTTGACGGTGATCAACGACATACTCGATCTCGCTTCGATCGAGGCCGGGCGCATGTCGCTCGAGCGCGTATCCGTCGCGCCGCGCGCGCTCCTGGAAACGGTCGCCGCGGTGATGCACGAATCGGCGCGCGCCCGCGATCTTAAGGTCACCATCGAATGCCGATCAGACCTCGCCCCGATCGTGATCGACGAACGACGGATCAAGCAGGCGCTGTGCAATCTGGTCTCGAACGCCATCAAATTCACGCCCGAGGGAGGCTCGATCACGCTTGCCGGCGGGATCGAGGATGGTCATGCGGTCATGACGGTGAGCGACACCGGGGTCGGCATTCGGGCGGAGGACCGCGAGCGCGTCTTCGAGTCCTTCGAGCGCGGCCACGTGGCGATGGGCGAGCGCAGCGGCCCGGTACGCGGCAGCGGCGCCGGCCTCGGCCTTTCGCTCGTCAAGCGGATCGTCGAGCTGCACGGCGGACGGGTGACGATCGATTCGGTCCCCGACCGTGGCACGACGGTCACCTGCACGCTTCCCGCCCAATCGGTAGACTGAATTGGCGGCGCGAGGGCGCCGGCCGTCTTACGTCGTCGGGATTCCCTTGGTGGTCGAATATTCGAAATGCAGGACCTCGCCCGGGTGGACGAGGGGATAGATCGCGTGCGCGGCCTGCGCCGACTCGGCGAACCCTGAGAGAATCAGCTTGAGCTTGCCGGGATAGGTGGCGATATCGCCGATGGCGAAAATGCCGGGGCTGGAGCTGGCGCAGCTCGACGGATCGACCTTGATGTGGTTGCGCTCCAGATTGAGGCCCCACTTGGCGATCGGGCCGAGGTTCATGGCGAGCCCGAAAAATGCAAGAAGGGAGTCTGCCTCGAGCCGGCGTGGCTTGCCGTCGAGATCCTTGACGAGTACGCCCGAGAGTTGGCCGTGCTCGCCCTCGAGTGCGTCGAGCTGATAGGGGACGACGCAATCGAGTCGGCCCGTCTTGGCGAGCTCGTCGAGCTTGCGCACGCTCTCGGGCGCGGCACGGAACTTCGCGCGGCGATGCACCACCATCACCCGCGTGGCGACGTCGACCAGCGACAGAGCCCAATCGACCGCCGAGTCGCCGCCGCCGGCGATGACGACCCGCTTGCCGCGAAACTCCTCGCGCTTGGTGACGATATAATGGACGCTTCGGCCCTCGAACTCCTCGAGGCGCGCGAGCGGCGGCCGGTTGGGTCCGAAGGCGCCGACTCCCGCCGCGACGATCACCGCGCGTGCCGTGATCCTCGCGCCCGATGACGTGGTGAGCTGCCAACCGTCGCTCGTGCGGTTGAGTCCGTCCACCCGCTCGCCCAGATGATATACCGGCTTGAACGGCGCTGCCTGCTCGGTCAACCGCTCGATCAGCTCCACCGCGCCGATCCGGGGATAGCCCGGGATATCGTAGATCGGCTTTTCGGGATAGAGCGCGGCGCACTGCCCGCCGAGGACGTCGAGCGCATCGACGACATGCGCGCGCATCTTCAGCATACCGCACTCGAAAACGGCGAACAATCCAACCGGACCCGCGCCGATGATCACGACGTCCGTCTGATGCGCGCGGGCGGATGGTGGGGAATCAGGCATCGAACCCCTGGA
>CAZLYV010000270.1:0-3312 GCA_964563665.1 uncultured Acetobacteraceae bacterium | reverse complement strand
GCCTCGCGCACATCATGACGAACTAAACGGTTGACAACATGAGGTAATAAAAGCCGATCGCGGGCCGGACGAGGCGGTCGCGAAAGCCTCCCAACTGTGGTTAAATAGCTACTTGAGATTTTGCGCCACGAGGCCGCGGGCGGGCCGCTCGGTATTTCGTGGGTGAGCGCCCTCGGGCGCGATGACAGCGAGCGCGGATTGCGCCAGCGCATGAACGGCCACGCATGAACGACATTCCCACGACGCGCACCGAGCGCGATTCCTTTGGCGCCGTCGCGGTGCCGGGGAACCGATACTGGGGCGCGCAAACCCAGCGCAGCGTCGAGCTCTTCCGCATTGGCGAGGAGCGGATGCCGCTTGCCCTCATCCGCGCCTTCGGCGTGCAAAAGAAGGCGGCCGCGCTCGCCAATATGGAACTCGGCGAGATCGATCGTCGATTGGGCGGCGCGATCGTCCGCGCGGCCGACGAGGTGATCGACGGCACGCTCGCCGACAACTTCCCGCTCGTGGTCTGGCAAACCGGCTCCGGCACCCAGACCAACATGAACGTGAACGAGGTGATCGCCAATCGCGCCAACCAGCTCCTCGGCCAGCCGCTTGGGAGCCGTGCGCCGGTCCACCCGAACGATCATGTGAATCTCGGCCAGTCGTCGAATGACAGTTTCCCGACCGCGATGCACATCGCCGCGGTCGCCGAGATTCACGACTGTCTGCTGCCGGGCCTGCGGCGGTTATTCGAAGCGCTGGTCGATCGCGCGCGGACCTTCGCCGACATCATCAAGATCGGCCGCACGCACCTTCAAGACGCCGTCCCGCTGACGATCGGCCAAGAGATCGGCGCATGGGCGCGGCAGATCGAACTCGGCATCGCGCGCGTCGAGTCGACGCTGCCTCGGCTTTACGCCGTGGCGCAAGGGGGCACCGCCGTCGGCACCGGCTTGAACGCGCATGTCGGCTTCGCCGCGCGCTTCGCGCAGGAGCTGGCGCGGCTCACCAATCTGCCGTTCATGCCGGCGACCGACAAGTTCGAGGCGATCGCCGCCCACGATGCGATCGTCGAATGTTCGGGAGCGCTCAACACCGTCGCGGTGTCGGCGATGAAGATCGCCAGCGATGTGCGCCTGCTTGCCTCGGGTCCGCGCTGCGGATTTGGCGAACTCGCGCTGCCGGCGAACGAACCCGGCTCGTCGATCATGCCCGGCAAGGTCAATCCGACCCAGGCCGAAGCGCTCGCCATGGTCGCGGCGCAGGTGATGGGAAATCACTTCACCATCACCATCGCCGGCGCATCGGGTCATCTCCAGCTCAACGTCTTCAAACCGGTGATGGCCTACAATCTGTTGCAGTCGATCCGCCTGCTGGGCGAGGCGTGCGGGAGCTTCGCCGATCATTGCATCCAGGGACTCGTCGTCAACCAGGAACGCATCGGCCGGCTGGTGCAGCAGTCGCTGATGCTGGTGACTGCGCTGGCGCCGCGGATCGGCTACGACAACGCGGCGCGCATCGCCAAACACGCTTTCGACCACGATTTGACGCTCAAGGAGGCGGCGCTTTCGCTCGGTCTCGTCGGCGAGGATGATTTCGATCGCTGGGTGCGGCCCGAACAGATGCTGGGGCCGCACGGCACACAAGGATAAACGTCATGGCCGGAGCCATTCGCAAGCGCTCGGTCATCATCGCGGGTCACCGTTCGAGTGTCTCGCTCGAGCCAGAGTTCTGGGCCGCGCTGAAGGAAATCGCCGCGCGGCGTGGAGTGTCGATCAACGATCTGGTGACCGAGATCGACAAGCAGCGGCGCGACAACCTGTCGAGCGCGCTCAGGGTCTTCGTGCTGACGATGTTGCAGCAGCAGCTCGCCGTGCCGTCGCCCTCGGCGTCCGCCGGCGAGAAATGAGGGCGCTCGCCGCGGCGGCCGCGCTCGCCCTCGGGCTCGCCCAAATTCCGGCGCGTACGGAGGCCGCGGATTTCGCGGCAGGCGTCGCCGCCTTCGACGCCGGAGACAATGCCGAGGCATGGTTGCAGTTCTGGATGCTGGCCGAGGATGGCGACCCGGCCGCCCAGTACAACCTCGGGCAATTTTATCGCGAGGGAATCGGCATTCCGGCGGACCTTCGCGAGGCTCGGCGCTGGTACGAGAAGGCGGCCACCCAAGGCCACGCGCTTGGCGAGTACGCGCTGGGCGTGATGTTCGAGAACGGCGACGGCGGGCGCCGCGACCTATCGTCGGCGCGCATATGGTACGGCCGCGCGAAGGAGCAGAAAGTCGACCCGGCGGCGGCGGCGCTCGAGCGCGTCGAGCTCAAGCTGCGTGAGCCGCCGCGCTGAAATCGGCCGCGCTGCCTCACACCCGAACGATCTTGCCCGGATTCATGATGTTTTCGGGATCGAGCGCTCGCTTGATCGCGCGCATGACGGTGAGCGCCTCGCCGTGCTCGGCCACCAGCAGGTCCATCTTGCCGTAGCCAACGCCGTGCTCGCCGGTGCAGGTGCCGTCGAGCGCCAGCGCGCGCATCACCATCCGGTCATTGAGGCGCCCCGCCTCGGCGATCTCGTCCGGGTTGTTCGGGTCGATGACGTAGGTGAGGTGGAAGTTTCCGTCGCCAACGTGGCCGACGAGCGGCGCGATGATCCGTGCGTTGGCGAGATCCTTCCTGGTCTCCGACACGCACTCGGCCAGCTTCGAGATCGGCACGCAGACGTCGGTCGGCCAGCCCTTGGATCCCGGCCTGAGCGCGAGCGCCGCGTAATAGGCGTCGTGGCGCGCCTGCCAGAGAGCCTTGCGCTCCTCGGGCTTGCTCGCCCAGCGGAACTCGGTTCCGCCATGCTCGCCGGCGATCGCCTTGACGGCCCCGATCTGCTCGTCGACGCCGCGCTCTGAGCCGTGAAATTCGAGAAACAGGGTCGGCGCCACCTTGTAATCGAGCTTGGAGAACTTGTTCACCGCATCCATCTGCACGTCGTCGAGCAATTCGATTCGCGCGACGGGAATCTGCATCTGGATGACCTGGATCACCGTATCGACGGCGTCCTCGATCGTCGGAAAAGCGCAAACCGCCGCGGAAATCGTCTCCGGAATGCCATAGAGCCGCAGCGTCACCTCGGTGATCACGCCGAGCGTGCCCTCGGAACCGATGAAGAGCCGCGTTAGATCATAGCCGGCGGCCGACTTGCGGGCGCGTTTTGCGGTGCGGATCACCCGGCCGTCGGCGAGCACGACCGTGAGCGCCATCACGTTCTCGCGCATCGTTCCATAGCGTACCGCGTTGGTGCCCGAGGCGCGCGTCGCCGCCATCCCGCCGAGGCTTGCATCGG
>CAZLYV010000269.1:1261-3325 GCA_964563665.1 uncultured Acetobacteraceae bacterium | reverse complement strand
CCTTACGGACCTTAACTTCTGGGGGTCCGGGGCAGGCGCCCATCCGGGGCCGCCCCACAGGATCCGCCGCTTCGAAGAGGTTTTGACATGAGCAAATTGATCGGTATCGACCTCGGCACGACCAACTCTTGCGTGGCCGTGATGGAAGGCAAAACGCCCAAGGTCATCCCCAATGCGGAGGGCGCGAACACCACGCCCTCGATCGTCGCCTTCACCGAAAGCGGTGAGCGGCTGGTCGGCCAGGCGGCCAAGCGCCAGGCGGTGACCAATCCGCTCAACACGGTCTATGCCATCAAGCGTCTGATCGGCCGGCGTTTCGAGGATCCGATGGTCGCCAAGGACATCGGCCTCGTGCCCTACAAGATCAGCAAGGCCGACAACGGCGACGCCTGGGTCGAGGCGGACGCCAAGAAATACAGCCCGAGCCAGATCTCGGCCTTCATCTTGCAAAAAATGAAAGAAACCGCCGAGGCCTATCTCGGCGAGAAGGTGACGCAGGCGGTGATCACGGTTCCCGCTTATTTCAACGACGCGCAACGCCAAGCGACCAAGGACGCCGGCCGCATCGCCGGGCTCGAAGTGCTTCGCATCATCAACGAACCGACCGCGGCCGCGCTCGCCTACGGGCTTGAGAAGAAAAAGACCGGTACGATCGCCGTCTACGACCTTGGCGGCGGCACGTTCGACGTCTCGGTGCTCGAAATCGGCGACGGCGTGTTCGAGGTGAAGTCGACCAACGGCGACACCTTTCTCGGCGGCGAGGACTTCGACAAGGAGATCATCGACTACCTGGCGAGCGAGTTCAAAAAGGAGCAGGGCATCGACCTGCGCCAGGACCGGTTGGCGCTCCAGCGCCTCAAGGAGGCGGCGGAAAAAGCCAAGATCGAGCTGTCGTCCGCGGTGCAGACCGAAGTCAATTTGCCGTTCATCACCGCGGATGCAAACGGACCCAAGCACCTCAACATCAAGCTCACCCGCTCGAAGCTCGAATCGCTGGTCGATCATCTCGTCTCGAAGACGATCGAGCCGTGCCGCGCGGCGCTCAAGGACGCCGGCCTCAAGGCCTCCGAGATCGACGAGGTGGTGCTGGTCGGCGGCATGACCCGCATGCCGAAGATCATCGAGACGGTGAAACAGTTCTTTGGACGCGAGCCCCATCGCGGCGTCAACCCCGACGAAGTCGTCGCGGTTGGCGCGGCGATTCAAGGGGGCGTGCTCAGGGGCGACGTCAAGGACGTCCTGCTCCTGGACGTGACGCCGCTGTCGCTCGGCATCGAGACGTTGGGCGGCGTTTTCACGCGCCTGATCGACCGCAACACCACGATCCCGACCCGCAAGTCGCAGGTCTTTTCAACCGCCGAGGACGGACAGACCGCGGTCACCATCCGCGTCTTCCAGGGCGAGCGCGAGATGGCGGCGGACAACAAGCTCCTGGGCCAGTTCGACCTCGTCGGCATCCCGCCGTCGCCGCGCGGCGTGCCGCAGGTCGAGGTGACGTTCGACATCGACGCCAATGGAATCGTCAACGTTCAGGCCAAGGACAAAGGTACGGGCAAGGAGCAGCAGATTCGCATCCAGGCTTCGGGCGGGCTGGCCGAGACTGATATCCAGCGGATGGTCAAGGACGCAGAAGAACACGCGGCCGAGGACAAGAAACGCCGCGAGCTGGTCGAGGCCCGCAACCATGCCGACGCCCTCGTCCATACCACCGAGAAGAATCTCAAGGAGTATGGCGACAAGGTTTCCGGGCCCGAAAAGACGGCGATCGAATCGGATGTGGCCGCGCTCAAGACGGCGCTCGAAGGGGATGACACCGGCGAGATCCAGACCAAGACCCAGGCGCTCATGCAGTCGACGATGAAGCTCGGCGAGGCGATGTACCGTAGCGCGAGCCAGGCGTCTTCGGGCGCCGAGGCCGGGGCCGCCGGAGGTCCAGGCGCAGGCGCCGCTGGCGCAGGGTCGGGAACCGGCGCGAACGCCGGGGGCGGATCGGGCAATGGCGCCACTGGTGGCGACGGCAAGGTGGTCGACGCCGAGTTCGAGGAAGTCGACGAAAAAAAGAAG
>CAZLYV010000269.1:0-1161 GCA_964563665.1 uncultured Acetobacteraceae bacterium | reverse complement strand
TCTGATTTCTGACCATGTCCAAACAGGATTACTACACGACGTTGGGCATCGAGCGCGCAACCGCGCCCGACGACGTCAAGAAGGCCTATCGCAAGCTTGCCATGCAATTCCACCCGGATCGCAACCAGGGGAACAAGCAGGCCGAGACGAAATTCAAGGAAATCAGCGAAGCCTACGACGTCCTCAAGGACGACCAGAAGCGCGCCGCCTATGACCGCCTTGGCCATGCCGCCTTCGAGGCGCGCGCCAACGGCGCCGGCGGGCGCGCAGGCGCCGGCGATTTCGGCTTCGGCGCCGGCGGCTTCGCCGACATCTTCGATGAAATGTTCGGTGAATTCATGGGCCGTGGCCCGGCGGGCGCCGCCGGCCCGGCGCGCGGCGCCGATCTTCGCTACAACCTCGAGATCGGCCTCGACGACGCCTTTGCCGGCAAATCGACGACGATCCGCGTCGCCAGCGCCGCATCGTGCGACGCGTGCGGCGGGACGGGCGCCGAAGCGGGCGCGCGGCCGATCGCCTGCCCGACCTGCCGCGGTCACGGCAAGGTACGCGCGCAGCAAGGGTTCTTCACCATCGAGCGAACCTGCCCGTCATGTCACGGCCAGGGACAGGTGATCGAAAAGCCCTGCCGTACGTGCGGCGGCCAGGGTCGCGTCCGGCGCGAGCGCACGCTGAAAGTCGACATTCCGGCCGGGGTCGAGAACGGCACGCGCATCAGGCTCGCCGGCGAAGGCGAGGCCGGTATGCGCGCTCGCCCGGCGGGCGACCTTTACATCTTCCTTACCGTGCGGCCGCATCGCTTCTTCCAGCGCGACGGCAACAATCTCCATTGTCGGGTGCCGATCCCGTTGACCACCGCGGCGCTCGGCGGCGCGATCGAGGTGCCGGTGATCGACGGCAGCCGCGCCAAGATAAGCATCCCCGCCGGCACCCAGACCAGCCATCAGTTTCGCCTGCGCGGAAAAGGGATGAGCGTGCTCCGCAGCCCGCAGCGCGGCGATCTTTATATCGAGGCGGTGGTCGAGACGCCGGTCAATCTCACCAAGCGTCAGCAGGAACTCCTGCGCGAGTTCGAGACGTCCGCCAGCCCCGAGAAGACCAGCCCGGAATCCGCCGGCTTCTTCGCCAAGGTGAAGGAGCTGTGGGACGATTTGAAGGACT
>CAZLYV010000268.1:0-3328 GCA_964563665.1 uncultured Acetobacteraceae bacterium | reverse complement strand
CTGGCCGCGACCGCGATCACACCCGGATACGCCGCCGGATAGATGAGCTCGGAGTCAGGCGAATCGATGTTGCCGGCCGCCGCGACAATGATCGCGCCGCGCGCCACCGCTTCGGCGACGATGAATTCGACGACCCGATCCCGCGGGCCGCCGAAGCTCATGTTAATTACCCGTGCCTTCAGGCGAAGCGCCACGTCGATCGCGCGCACGATCTTGTCCGACGAGCTGTGGATGCGCCCGCCCGCGCCGGGGCGGACAGCGAACGCCTTGATCGCGATCGCCCTCGCCTCGGGCGCAAGGCCAATCATCCGACCATCGGCGAGTATGATCCCGGCGACTCCGCTCCCATGCCGCGCCTCGTCGATCGCGCTCACCGGGTCGGGATCGCGCGCTTCTCCGATCAGATCGATTCGCGCGAGAATCTTTCCAGCTAGCACCGGATGGCGCACGTCGACGTCGCCGTCGATCAGCGCGATTCGGACGCCGCGTCCGGTCGCGAAACTCGCGGCCTGGCCGGCGTTGATGCGATCGAGCGCATATTGAAGGCTGCGGGCGCGCAGCGAAAAACTCGGGTCGGCAAACCCGTCATAGACCTGATTGCCGTCCACCGCGATCGCCTTGAGACGTTGCCCAAGCAAGGCCGAAACCTTTTCGAAATCCTGCGTACCGCGAATCGCGAAGACCGATACGACCAGGGCGATGGAGGGCAGCTCGATGCTCTGGCGATGGAGGATGCCGAGTTCGCCGGCGAGCGTGCGGGGATCGATCGTCGAGGCGCCCGACCGATATACAACAACGATCTGCCGCTCGCCGGCGGCAGGAGAAGCGATCAATTGTCCGAGCGCCGGCCCGCCATACGCGGCCGACAGGATGGCGAGCCAGGCAAAGCAGATCAGCCTGAATCCAAGCCAACCGGGCGACCGTCTCGTGCCGACCGCCGGCGGGCTATGATGCCCGTCCATCGCCTGCCCTCTTCCGGCTATCGGCCGACGTCGAGCACGGCGACGATCAGATCGGGGCGGCTCAACAGTCGCGAAAGCACCACGTCGTTAGGCTCGGCCGCTGCGCCAGTTGCGCGCGGCACGACGATATAGAGACCTTGCGCATCGGGGCCAGCGACGATTTCGACCTCGAGTTCCCGGAGCACGGTTGAAACGTCGACCATCGGCGCGTTGTCCGCGAAGCGGACAAAATATTGCGATATACCCGAGCTGGCGCGGTTTGGCGTTTGCGAGAGCGCGACATACTCGCGGGTCTCGCCAAACCACACGCCGCCGGCGGTCGTCGCAAGGAGTCCAGCCTCGATCAGTGCAATTGCGCAGGCCGCGGCCGCGAGCCGCGGCATTGCGAGCGATTTTGCGAATCGATGCCCGAGGTCCCCGAACTGGTCGCGCCAGCTTCCGCGCGGTTCGCGCGGCGCGGCGTCGCGCTCGCCGGGCTCGATGCGCACCAGCGCCGCGGCAGCGACTTGCCCCCCTTCGGCGGACCGGAACGAACGGGCAAGGCGTGTCCAAATCGAACGCCCGCGACCCAACCGCGCATCGACGGCACGCTCCGCAAGCACCGCGTCCAATCGCAACAGGACCCGCCGCTGCAGGTCGGGCGACGCGATTAGCCGCGCGATGAAGGGGGCATGCCGGAGCTTCTTCGCCGCGACATACGATATGATTTTCCGCCGCAGTTCCGGCGACTGATCGAGGCGGGCGAAAAAAATGTCTTTGGCCGACGCCGGCAGACAGCCCTGGACGTAGCAGGGAATAAGCGCCTCGAAATCCGCATCGGTTTCCGGTACGTGATTGTGCTTCATCCCCGGCCGATAACTACAGTCGTTATTCGATGACATGTCTTTCTACGCGCCTTTCGGCGCGCCCTTCTGGTGACGTTGCCGATGCGCCCGTCTCGGCGGTGCAACGGCGGTTCGTCGGAACACACGACGCTCGACTGCTTTGACAAGCAAGCCTGCGCGATCTTCATGCCAGGCGATCGATCCGTTCGTCTCCTTTAGTAACCGACAATCAGTCCGAAATGCAGCCGCGACGGTTTGTCGTGCGGCTCCGACGGATTTAGGCTGTGCAGCCCGGCGCCGTAATCGAGCCGCACCGTGAGATAGGGCGCGACGTTGTAGCGCACGCCGGCGCCGACGCTCGATGCCGTGCGGTTCTTGTCCTCAGCTGGCGACGGCTGGTAGGTGACCGCCTTGCCGTAGTCGAAGAACATGAGGAACTGCAGCTGATCCTCGATCCCTTTCAGTCCAAGCCGCGGCAGGACGCCGAACGACGGCGCGCGCAGCTCGATGCTGGCGAGATATCCGCCATCGCCCGCGAGCGCGTCCTCCGGGTAGCCGCGCACCGTTCGGGCGCCGCCGATCTGCAAGCGCTCGCTGAACAACAGGTTGCGATTGGCGAATTGCGCCGTGCCGCGCCCGACCAGCGAGAAATCATCGGGAAGGAAGAACACGCGCTCGATCCGGCCGCGGGCATAAGCGTAATTCGAATCGGATCGCGCCCGCGCCTGCTGGAAGCGAATGTCGGTGTTGCTGCCGCTGATGTTCCCCGGCGAGTAGTAGCCGTCGATCGAGTATGTCGTCGAGCCGAGCGTATCGAGCAGGCCGGCGTTGTAGGAGAGGACCCCCTGGTTGACTTCAGGCGCCGAGCGGAAGACCGACGCGCCCCCGAACTCGAGATCGCTGTTGTTCTTCTTGTACTCGCCGCCGAGCGAAATTTCGTGCGTGAGGCCGCCAAGCACGTCGAAGCGCGGCAACGGAACGATATAGCGGGCCGCGTATTGCTGGCCTTCGCCCTCCGAGCCGAATACGCCCGAGACGGCCGAGCGCGAGCGCGAGTATCCCGCCGAAAGCGAAAGGATATCGCGCCATGGCAACGGCACGGTGTAGCCGAGACTGTGGCCATCGAATTTTCCGGTATCCAGTGAACGCGTGTATTGATAATCGAGCCGGTGGCCAAGCCAGAGCGCATCGCCCCAGCTAAAGCCGCTGGTGAGCCGGTTGGTGTCGGTGGCACGGGTGCCGTCATTTGAATAGCCCCCGAACAGCCGCAACGGGAAACGATCGTTGGTGCGCAAGATGATGTCGGTGGTGCCGGCGCTGGCGCCTTGGCGAAAGATGCCGTCGAGCGAGCGGAACGGATTGTTGTTGAGCCAGGCGAGATCGGCGTTGAGCCGATCGGCGCGGATCGGTTCACCCGGTTCGAGCCGGATCGCGCCGGCGAGCTGGCGGCCGCTGAACCACCGATTGCCCTCGACCTCGACCGCGCCCAGACGCGCGATCGTGACCAGTATCTGAACCGTGCCCTGAATCACTTCCTGCTCG
>CAZLYV010000267.1:0-3337 GCA_964563665.1 uncultured Acetobacteraceae bacterium | reverse complement strand
GCCGCCGACCCAGGTTTGAGCGGCTTTTGCTGGCTCGCATGCGGCGCCCAGGCGGTCAGCGTAATCACCTGGAAGGTGGCCGGAACCCGCCGCTTGGCATCGGCAAACATCGATTCGTAGATCGCCGTGGCGCGCAGTAACGTGCTGCGGCGCGTGAAGCGATGCACGCGCTCGGCGACCGCGTTGCTCTCGCCCATTCCGCGCAGGTCGCGCATCAGATCAAGCGCGCTCGCATAGGTCACGGTCCAGGTGTCGGAATCGACGACGGGAAGGGCGAAGCCCGCGCGCTGCAAAAGCGCGCCGGCGTCGCGCACGTCGACGAAAGGCGAGATGCGTGGGCTGACGCCGCCGGACTCCGCCAACTCGGCCTCGGTCAGCGCCTGGCGAAGTTCCTTCAGCGTCTCGCCGCCGAGCAACGAGGCAAGGAACAATCCATCCGGTTTGAGGGCCTGACGCACCTGGAGAAGCGCCCCAGGCAGGTCGTTCACCCAGTGGAGCGACAGGCAGCTCAAGACGAGATCGAAGGCGCCTTGCGCGAACGGCAGGCATTCCTCGTCGGCGACGACCGCGAGCGGCCGCCCGGCGGCTGGACGCTGGGCGCGCACGCGCCCAAGCATCGCGGGCGAAAGATCGGTCTCGACCAGCGTGTCGATCCCGCCACGGTCTGCTACGAGCGGCGCCAGCACTCCGCCGTGCCCGCCAAGATCAAGCGCCCGTGGGAATACGCGCCGGATTTCGTCGAGCCGCTCGGACAGCCGCGACGCCGCCTCGCGGAAAAGAAAATCATGCTCGCGCCAGCGCCGCGTCGCCCGGTCGCGATGCAGCCGCACGATCCGCCGATCGAAGACGCGGATGCCGTCGGTCATGGTCCAACTATGGCACGGCGTCCCAAAAATCCGCCAGGAATCTTGAAGCGATCGCGCGTTGACACGCGCCACCACCTATGACTGCATACGGACGTATGCCGCGATCCATCGCAGTCCGAACTTTTGCGCATCGACTCGTCACGCGCGCGCTCGACCTTGTGCTGCCGCCACGATGCCTGTCTTGCGGGACGGAGGTGAGCGAATCGGGCGCGCTGTGCCCGACATGCTGGCATGGCGTCGCCTGGATCGCCCCGCCATTTTGCGGCATTTGCGGGTTGCCGTTCGAGTTCGATCCCGGTCTGCGCGCCGAAGGCGAACAACTGATTTGCGGTCGCTGCGCACGCCGACGCCCTGCCTTCGATCGCGCACGTGCGGTGTTTCGCTACGACGAGGCGAGCAAGCGGCTGGTGGTCGGCTTCAAGCACGCCGATCGCACCCACGCCGCGCCCGCCTTCGGCCGTTGGCTGGAGCGCGCCGGAGCCGAGCTGCTTGGCGACGCCGATCTGGTGGCGCCGGTGCCCCTGCATTGGACGCGCCTCGCGCTCCGGCGCTACAACCAGGCCGCACTTCTCGCCCATGCCTCGGCCCAGGCCGCGAGAGGTGCCTGCATCGCCGACCTGTTGGTTCGCGTCCGGCGCACGCCGAGCCAAGGCGCGCTTGGGCGGAGCGCGCGGTGGCGCAATGTCGCACGCGCGTTTGCCGTCAACGCGCGCCATCTGACGCGGGTCAAAGGCGCGCGCGTTCTGCTGATCGACGACGTGCTGACGACCGGCGCGACGGTCAGCGCCTGCGCGCGCACGCTCAAGGCGGCGGGCGCGCTGGGCGTCGATGTGCTGACGCTCGCCCGGGTTGTACGGCCGGAAACCGGCTGAGGCAAAAAATCGAGGGTCTAGGAAATCCGCGATGGCCGCCCTAATCTATTGCGCTGGATGAACAGACTCCGAGTCGAACGTCAAGATTGGATTTCGGGCCCGAGGCGAAGCATGTCGGCAAAAATCGAGATCTACGCCAGTCCATTTTGCGGCTACTGCCACCGAGCCAAGCAGTTGCTCGAGGAGAAAGGCGCCGCCTACATCGAATTCGACGTGCTGGCCGATTCCAAGCTGCGCGAGGAAATGCGGCGTCGCGCTGGCGGCGGCACGACGGTGCCGCAGATCTTCATCGACGGGCGCCATATCGGCGGGTACGACGAGCTCTATGCGCTCGATCGGGCGGGCGGACTCGATTTGATCCTGGCGGGCGCGCGATGATTGATCAGTCGACGAAAAATGCCCGATCCCAGGGGGCGCGACGTACGCTCGCCGAGATGCTGCCGCAAATCCCGGCCGAAGGCGTGCGGTCCGTCGCGGCATTCACCCATGGCACGCTGCTGGCCAAACTTTACGCCCCGCGTGGAGTTGATCCGCAGAAGCCGCATACAAGGGACGAGGCCTACGTCGTCGTTTCCGGGCGCGGCACGTTCGTCTGCGATGATTTGCGCCTGCCGTTTGCGCCCGGCGACTTCCTGTTCGTGCCGGCGCATGCGGTGCACCGGTTCGAGGATTTCAGCGACGATCTGGTTCTGTGGGTGGTCTTCTATGGACCCGAAGGCGGGGAGGCCCCGGCATGAGCGGCAAGTTCATGGGTGCCTGCATTCAGACCAGTTCGCGGCGCGACGTCGTCGAGAATCTCGCGACCATTGGGCCGCTCATCGGCCGCGCGCGCGAGGATGGCGCCGATCTGATCTGCCTTCCCGAGGTCGTCGGCATGATCGAGCCGAACCGCAAATTGCTGTTCGAAAAAGCGGAGCCCGAGGAGACGAATCGCGGCCTCGCGGGCTTTCGCGAAATCGCCGCGCGGTGCGGTGCGTGGCTGCTCGTCGGCTCGCTCTCGGTCAAGCTTGCCCCCGACCGGCTGGCCAATCGCTCCTATCTCCTCGATCCGTCCGGCGCCATTCGGGCGAGCTACGACAAGATCCACATGTTCGACGTCGATCTGGCGAACGGCGAGTCCTATCGCGAGTCGAATTCCTTCCGCTCGGGCGATCGGGCGGTCATCGCGGAAACGCCGTGGGGCCCGCTCGGGATGACGGTGTGCTACGACCTGCGCTTCCCGCATCTCTACCGGATGCTCGCGCAGGCCGGAGCAATGTACCTCGCCATTCCCTCGGCCTTCACCCGTCCGACCGGGCGCGCCCATTGGCATGTCTTGATCCGCGCGCGGGCGGTCGAGACCGGCTGCTTCGTCTTCGCGCCGGCTCAATGCGGCGAACATGCCGAGGGCCGCAAGACCTATGGCCACTCGCTCATTGTGGCGCCTTGGGGCGAGGTGCTGGCGGAGGGCGGCGAGGATGTCGGCATCGTTTCGGCGGAAATCGATCCGGCGAAGGTTTGGGAAGCGCGGCGGATGATTCCATCGCTCGCCCACGAGCGGCCGTTCGCGGCGTCGCCGCCGATCGGCGCGGCTCACCCGCCCGAGCGCGCGGCGGGCGA
>CAZLYV010000266.1:1249-3338 GCA_964563665.1 uncultured Acetobacteraceae bacterium | reverse complement strand
CGTCGCGTCATCGATGGACTCGACGATCCGGGGTATTTCGCCCGTGCCGCCGGCGCGGCGCAGAATCCGGCGGATTCTCTGGGGCCGGCCGAGCTCGCCTGGATGGAGCCGTATTACGCGCGCTTCCGCGACGCCAAGCTGCCGCGCTGGATCGCGCGCAATCGCCCGCTCAAGAATCCCGATCTCGGCGGCGACATGACGCTCGCCTTCGGCGTGCGGAATTTCTTCGCCGCGCGCTGAACCGGCAAGGCGCTGTCTTCAGACCAGCGCGATCTTGCCGTCGATGGTCTTGGCGAGACCGATACCCTCGATGCTCAAGACCACCTTGGCGGCCAACGTCTCGTTGCCTTTGAGTTTGCCGGCGCGCACGGCCGCGCGCACGGCCTCCTCGATCTCGCGCTGCGAGGTCACGCCGACCAGCTTCAGGAACTTGCGGATTTCCATATTGAAGATGTCTTCGTTCACGCGTGTCCTCCATTGCTTGTAGATCGCGCGACCAGCTTACACGAGAGCGGTTCCGCCTCAAGCGGCAAGGGCGGCAGCCGCCTCGCGCCGATCCACTTTTCTTGGACCCGTCCCTCGGCCATACTTGCAACAAAGCCGCGCATCCGTGCGCCAGCGACCTTAGAACCTCCGGAGGGGACGTCTGATGAATCTCACGCAAAATCAGATCCGCGCGTTCGAGGAAGAGGGATATCTGTTCATTCCCAACCTCTTCTCAAGCCCGGAGATGACTATTCTCAACGCCGAGGTGCCGGGGCTATTCGACCACGACCGCCCGGAGGTGATCCGCGAGAAGGGCAGCAACGCCCCGCGCACGGCCTTCTACGTCCAGACCTGGAACGAAACATTCGCCGTCCTCGCGCGCCATCCCCGCCTGGTCGAACCCGGCGTCCAGCTCCTGGGGTCGGACAAGCTCTACATGCATCAGTTCAAGATCAACGCCAAGGCGGCGTTCGACGGCGCGGTCTGGCAGTGGCACCAGGATTACGCGACTTGGGCCAACGACGACGATATGCCCGCGCCCAAGGCGATGAACATCGCCCTCTTTCTTGCCGAGGCGAACGAGTTCAACGGGCCGCTCATGTTCATCCCCAAGAGCCACCGCAAGGGCCGGCTCGAGGCGGGGCACGACGTCACGACGACCAGCTATCCGCTGTGGACGATCGATCACGAGACCATCACCCGGCTCGTCGAGGAAGGCGGCATCGTGGCGCCGAAGGGGCCGCCCGGTTCGGCGCTCCTGTTCCACGGCAATCTCGTCCATGCTTCGGGAAGCAACCTCACGCCGTGGTCGCGCTGGATCGTCTACCTCTCGCTCAACCGTTGCGACAACGCGATCCGCCGCTTCAAGCGGCCGACCTGGATCGCCAATCGCGACTTCACGCCGATCGAAACGCTACCCGACGATTGCCTCGTCGATTTTGCCCGGCGGCGAAGCGCGGCGGAGTGAAACCATGAACCTGTTTCGCAAGCTTTCCGAACGCGCGGCGGCGAACCGGCCGCTGCGCATCGGCGTGATCGGCGCCGGCAAGTTTGGAACGATGTACCTGGCGCAGGCGCGGCGCACGCCGGGCGTGCATCTCCTGGGATTAGCCGATCTCTCGGTGCCGCGTGCAAGAGAGGCGCTGGCCAAGACGGGCTGGCCCGTTGAGCAGATCGCGGCGAAGAGCCTCGATGAGGCCGCAAGAACGGGTACGACGCATGTCGGCGACGACGTGGACAAGCTTGTCTGCCATCCAGCGCTCGACATCGTCGTCGAGGTGACCGGCAATCCGCCGGCGGCGGTGTCGCACGCCCTCAAGGCGTTCGCGGCCAGGAAGCACGTCGTCATGGTGACGGTCGAGGCCGACGCGTTCTGCGGACCGTTGCTTGCGCGCCGCGCGGCGCAAGCCGGGGTCGTTTACAGCCTGGCGTATGGCGACCAGCCGGCGCTCATCTGCGATCTCGTCGACTGGGCGCGCGCCGCCGGCTTCGGCGTGGTCGCGGCCGGCCGCGGCCACAAATGGCTGCCCGAGTACGCGTTCTCGACGCCCGAAACGGTGTGGAAGCATTGGGGCCTCAACGAAGAGCAGGCCAGGCTCGGCGG
>CAZLYV010000266.1:0-1149 GCA_964563665.1 uncultured Acetobacteraceae bacterium | reverse complement strand
GGCCCGGCGAGATGCTCGACGGCGAGGGCGGCTACACGGTCCAAGGCCGGATCATGCCGGCGAAAGACAGCCTCGCGGTGGGCGTCTTGCCGATCGGACTCGCCCACAAGGTGAAAATCGTCGCACCTGTAAACGCAGGCGCGCCCGTGCGCTGGTCCGACGTCGCGGTGGACGAGACGCTCGAAGCCGTACGTTTCCGTCGCGAGATGGAAAACATATTCCGCGGCGAGGACGAACGCGGTCTTCGTCCGGCGGCGGAGTAACGCTCACCTACATGACATTTCATACCGCGCTCACCGATCTCCTCGGCATCCGGCATCCGATTCTATTGGCGCCGATGGGCGGGATTTCGGGCGGCGCGCTCGCCGCCGCCGTGACGCGTGCCGGCGGATTTGGTCTTCTCGGTCCCGGCTATCTTGATACCGACTGGATCGCCCGCGAGTTCGACGCGGCCGGGAATGCCGCGGTGGGCATCGGATTCATCACCTGGGATCTGGCGAAATCCCCCCGGCGTCTCGATGCGGCATTGGCGCGAAGTCCCCGCGCCGTCATGCTGTCGTTCGGCGATGCAGCGCCATTCGCCGACAAGATTCGCCAAGCCGGCGCCAAGCTGGTCATGCAGGTGCAAACCCTCGCCGCTGCACGGGACGCCGCGCGCCTCGGGGCCGACATCATCGTCGCCCAGGGGACCGAGGCCGGAGGGCATGGCGCGACGCGAGCACTTTTCCCGCTGCTGCCGGCGGTGGTCGACGCGGTGGCGCCGATTCCGGTCGTCGCCGCGGGCGGCATCGTCGAGGGCCGCGGACTCGCCGCCGCGCTTGCGCTGGGCGCGTCGGGCGTGTTGATGGGAACGCGCTTCTACGCTGCAGCCGAATCATTGGGGCATGCCAACGCCAAGGCGCGGCTGGTTGCGGGCAAGGGCGACGAGACGCTGCGCACGCGCGTGTTCGACGCCGCGCGCGGCTACGATTGGCCGAAAAACTATCCCGGCCGCGCGCTCGCCAACGCATTCACCCACGACTGGGCCGGCCGCGAGGGGGAGCTCGCGCCAAATCTCGAAACCGAGCGCGTGCGGTATGCGGCAGCAGCGGCAGCGGGCGATTTCTCGACCGCCGTGGTGTGGGCCGGCGAGGGGGTCGATCTCATCGA
>CAZLYV010000265.1:1444-3349 GCA_964563665.1 uncultured Acetobacteraceae bacterium | reverse complement strand
GGACATTTTCTCTTCTTCCCGTTTGGCTGGTGGTTGACCTTGAAGTGGATGGGACCGGGGCTTTTCGCGGGCTCGTTCGTTACGCCAGGACGGCGGGAAATGATCCCACGACGAATTCAGACGGCGTCGGCGCCGCGCTCGCCGGTTCTGATTCGGATTGCTTCCTCGATGTTGGAGACGAAGATCTTGCCGTCGCCGATACGGCCGGTATGCGCCGCGCGCTGGATCGCCTCGATCGCGCGCTCGACCATGGCGTCCTCGAGCACAAGCTCGATTTTCACCTTGGGCAGGAAATCGACGACGTATTCGGCGCCGCGATAAAGCTCGGTATGGCCTTTCTGCCGTCCGAACCCCTTCGCCTCGGTCACCGTGATGCCCTTCAGTCCCACCTCGTGCAGCGCGTCCTTCACCTCGTCGAGCTTGAATGGCTTGATGATCGCTTCAATCTTTTTCATGGCTTCCTGTTCCACCTTATACCTGCCGCCCGACTGACGGCCGCGGCCTTGCATTCGACCCGCTAAACCCGATCACCCGTACCGGGCCTGCATGGCTAAGGGTGATGCCCGCCCCGCAGGCAAACCGCGACTGGGTGGGGGTGGCGCCGACAGATCGACGCAGCCGCCCAACGATCTGCATGGGCCGTGCCAAGCATGTGCCTTCAAAGATGCTCGATTTGGGCGAGTCGCTGGCGCTCCGCCGATGATTTGTCCCCTCGACAGGCTATCCCTTAGCCATTTTGCCTACATTTCAGGCAGTTTTTGCCTGCTTTTTGCCGGCGAGGCAAGCGCGGATGCGCTGGACCGCTTGGCGAATATTCTCTTTTGAATTGGCATACGAAAAACGCAGATACCCCTCGCCATAGCTGCCAAAACTGGTGCCCGAAAGGACGGCAACGCCGGTTTCGTCGAGCAGCTTGTCCTGGAGCTCTCGGCTCGAGAACCCGGTGGCGGCGATGTTGGGGAAGGCATAAAAGGCGCCGCCCGGCTCGATGCAGCGGAAGCCGGGGATGGCGTTGAGCTCGGCGACGATCACCTTCCGGCGATCGGCGAACGCGGCGACCATCTTGTACACGTCGTCCTGCGGCCCTTGGAGTGCGGCGATGCCGGCATATTGCGCGCTCGCGTTGACGCAAGAATGGCAGTTGATGGCAAGCCGCGTCGCATGGTCGATCAGCGCGCGCGGCCATATGCTGTAGCCAAGCCGCCAGCCGGTCATCGCATAGGTCTTGCTCCAGCCGTCGAGGAGAATCAGCCGCTCGCGGAGGCTCGGGTAGGTGAGCAGGCTGACGTGCTCGCGCCCGTCGTAGAGCATCTGGCCGTAAATCTCGTCCGACATGATCGCGACATGCGGGTGGCGCTCCAGCCCGGCAATAAGCCGTTCGAATTGCGCCCGCGGCACCACGCCGCCGGTCGGGTTGGCGGGGCTGTTGATGATGATGAGACGCGTCGCCGAGGTGATTTTCGCCAGCACCTCGTCGGCGTCGAAGGAAAAACCGTTTTCTTCGCGAAGATGGATCGGCACCGGCTTTGCGCCGGAGAAGCGAATGACCGATTCGTATATCGGGAAACCCGGATTTGGATAAAGGATTTCGGCGCCCGGCTCGCCAAACATGATGATGGCGAAGAACATCGTCACCTTGCCCCCGGGCACGATCAGGACGTTGTTCGGATCGACCGCTACCTTGAGACGTCGATGGATGTCGCCGGCGACCGCCTCGCGCAACGGAAGGATGCCGTTGGCCGGCGTATAGCCGTGGTGGCCGTCGGCAAGCGCCTTCTGCGCCGCGGCGACGATGTGGGGCGGGGTCAGGAAGTCGGGCTGGCCGATACCAAGATTGATCACGCTTCGCCCCTGCGCCTCGAGCGCCTTGGCGCGGGCCAGCACCTCGAACGCGGTCTCGGTGCC
>CAZLYV010000265.1:0-1344 GCA_964563665.1 uncultured Acetobacteraceae bacterium | reverse complement strand
GGGGGATGGGGGGATACTTACCTGCGGCTTGGCGGCGGGCGTAGCTCAGTTGGCAGAGCGTCGGGTTGTGGTCCCGAAGGTCGGGGGTTCGAGCCCCCTCGCTCGCCCCATTCTTTCAATCCCTTATCGAACATCTCGGCCGTCGTATCCCGGCCCATCCGGCGCGAGGGTCAGGACGCCTCGTCATCGCGGTGGAAATCATGGGTGATCACGCCGACGTCGCCCGGCGGTCGCGCCAGTCGCTTGGGCTTGGCAAGGGTACGACGTATGTCGGCGAGCCCGGCCTGCCAGTGCTCGCGTACCGATGTCGGTCCGAACTCGTAATCCTTCGACTGCCCCTCATAATGCTTTGTCCGATAGATGAGGTGGACGACGTTGAACACTTTGGTGCACGAGAGTTCCCGCAGCCGCTGAACCTCCGGATGCGCCGCGATCTCGGGCGGAAGCCGCGCCAGAGTTGCGTGAATCGCCCGCCTGACCTTCTGGCGCTCGATCGTGGAGCTGGTCAACATCCGTGTGCGGCTCGAATACTGAATGTCTTTCTGCCGCTCGAGCACATCGGGCAGATTTTGCGGCAGCGGTCCGCGCGCGCTCCATAGGTCCACCTGGAAGGCGAGCGTATCGTTGCGTGGCGTGGTTTCGAGCACATAGGCGAGCGGGGTATTCGAGACGAGGCCGCCGTCCCAATATTGTTCGCCGTCGATCTCGACCGGCGGGAACCCCGGCGGCATCGCGCCCGAGGCCATCACGTGCTGGGGCCCGAGCCGCATGGTCGCGGAATCGAAGAAGACGAAGTTTCCGCTCCGCAAGCTGACCGCCCCGACGCTCGCGCGTACATCGCTGCCATTGAGACAGTCGAAATCGACCAAACGCTCGAGCGTTTCTTTAAGCGGCAACGTGTCGTAGTAGCTGACCGGTCCCGAACCGCTCACGGCGCCGAACCAATCGGCGGGCGAGCGCGGCAGAAAGAACCCCGCTTGGCCCTCGACCAGGGTTCGCCCGGCCGACAGCATATTGGCCCATGCTCGCGCGCCGTGGGCCACGGGCAGAAAATTCGTCAGCTCCTGCCAGTCGACGGCGCGCGGGAAAAGCGCCGGCCGCGAGATCAGATCCCAGAACTCCTGCAAGCGCTCCAATCGCCGTTCGGGCGGATTGCCGGCAAGAATCGCCGCATTGATTGCGCCGATCGAAATGCCGGCAAACCAGTTGGGCCGTATTCCCGCCTCGTGCAGGCCCTGATATACGCCCGCTTGGTACGCGCCAAGCGCGCCGCCGCCCTGCAGCACCAGAGCGACCGTTTCGTATTCAGAGGCGTACGAACTCACGTCCGATACTGGCATCCAG
>CAZLYV010000264.1:0-3355 GCA_964563665.1 uncultured Acetobacteraceae bacterium | reverse complement strand
CTCCTTGGCCGCGTATCGCGTCCGCGGCGCAACATTGACCAGATAATGGATCAGGAGGTCGGGTAGCAGACGGGGTCGCGTCTCGACGTCGCTCCCAGCCGCCGAGATGTCACCGCCGGTCTGATGACGTCTCGAGTAGGCCCTTACGTGGAAAAAGCTTCTGCGACATTCGATCCAATCGATAAGCGCCGAGGCGGCAATGCGATGGACGACGTCGGCGCCCCCAGCCGCGTTTGCGCCGGATCGAAGCTGGACACCGTCGTGCGAAAAATCAAGGCGATGTCCTTGCACATCGCCGTCCGGCAGCACGGCAACGAGGCCATAACTCGCGCCGTGGGCCGAATACCGGGCGGTCGCCTTATCGCCCTTATTTAGCGCTGTCTGCGCGAAGGCAAACAATTCGTCGGACACGAACCCTGCGACCGCCGACGCGAGCGCGGCCGGAGCGCATCCATCGGGATTGGGATCGACCAACTCAGGAATGGCCGCCGTCGGATCGAAGGTAATAAGTTCGCGGTCGTCAGCCATTAGCTGCGCAAGCTGCGAAGCCCCGCGTACCGGGGTTACGACGCCGTCTTGAATTATCACCACGTCGCCGGGATCGATCGCCGAGGCGACGCCCGAATAACCGACGCGTCCCAGATCGGCCAGGAACCGCTCGCGGGAGATCGGAAAGAGAAAAGCGTTGAGCCAAGCGCGATCGCCGCAAAAGCGAAATCCCGCCGAAGCAGGGGCGACCGCTTTCGGGCCGATCCGCAAAGCGGTCTCCAGATTGCGCCGATGCATTTCCCACGGGAACTCGGCTGCGCGGCTTTCGAAAAACTCGAAGTTCTGGCTCGCATACATCGCGAACAGCAGATCGATGGGGACGAACCGGCCGCATACGGCGGCGATGGTCTGGTCCGACAGCGGCGTATCGACCTGATTCCAGAAGATCCCCGATCGATCCTTGAACACCATGCCAAACTCCTGCAGCGTCGTCGTCTCCGAGCGCGTGGGATAAAGTTCGAACGTTTCGCCGATGATGGGCGCCATCGGCTTCACTGGATGGATGCGGGCGAAGCCCAGTTGCTTCAGGGCATAGGCGATCAAGGGGTCGGCAGGAATTATGACGTCGGCGTCGCGCGAAATTCGCGCAATGGAACGCAAATCGAAATGGTCGGGGTGCCGGTGCGAAATGATGAGGAGATCGACCTTCGGCAAGCGATCGACATGCACGCGCCGTTGCGGGCACGACACGACGGAGCCCTCCTCGAATGGGTCAAAAAAGACCGGATCCATCAGGCATACGGCCTCCTCCAATTCGACAAGGACGGAGGCGTGACCGATCAGCGTGACTTTCATGACCTCCCCCATCATGGCGTCGTCGCCGGCTCAAACGCGGCGCCGCGCGGCCGACCGTGGGGCGCAGGCTTCAACCCGCCGCTTCCGGCAGAGGCTCGTGAATAGTCTGTCCGCGGGCGAGACGCCGGGCCACCAGCGCGGTCTGAAGCCGCGCGCGTGCGGTCGGCGAATGCGCGGCGATATATCGCGCCGCGGCGATCAGTATGTGCTGCCCTGCGGACGTGTCACCCCATTCCTGGGCCTGGCGTACCGCCGCCTCGAGCATCTGGAAGGTGTGGAAATCCGCATCCTCGCGAAGGACCGCGTGGGCAAGCGTTGCGATCAGCGGTTGGCTGGGGTGCTTGAGGGTGAGATAGCGCGTAACGATCCGCGCGGCGCCGACAACCTCGCCCTGGCGATCGAGCGTAGAGAGAAACGCCTGCCGCAACTCATCGGCGGTCGCGGGCAGACCGTCCAGTCGGTCATTCGTCTCTCCGGGCAAGCGCGCGGCCGGTACGTTCAGAAAGCGAATCATCCAAAGCCGCATCGCGCCATGAAAGACGCCGCGCAGCGTGGCCGGATTGGGGCCGTCTGGGCGCGCGTCGCCAATCCGCTTCAACATTTGGTGGAGTGCATTGCAGTACGTGAACAGGTGGTGGGCGGTGAGCCAGTCGGAGAACTCATTCGTCGTGCCGAAGCGCGCCACGCGCAAAGCCGCGGCATAGGCAAGCGCCCGGCTGAGGTCGGTCGGCAAGGCGCCGTCATCGATCGCCCGAGCGATGGCATCGACTACGGCTGCCGGGTCGTCACCGAGCATTGCCTGAGCAAGTTGCACGTGGCCGCGCCACGGTCCGACCGTATGCAAGCGGCGTGTCAGTCGTTCGGCGAGGCCGGCGAATGCCATGTCGCACAAGGCGACAAGATCCACCGGATGGTGCCAGGCATCGAGCTCCTCGCCGCCCTGCGCCTCGACTAGGTGCCCGACCACCGAGGGAAGAACCGCCCCGGCGTGGGACCAGCCGATCACCTCGAGGCATTCGAAGGCCTTGTTGATGAAGTCGATGGCGTGGCCACCGTCGGCGAAGTAGCGGTCGCTCGCCGCAATCAACATCATCTCGGCAAGCTCCTTGGGGCCGGCGCCCTGGACAAGCGCGGTGAGCAAGGTGCGTTCGGCGGCGTCGCGCTGGCGCCCGCGGGTCCAATGCCCGAGCCAATTGGCGAGCGCCCGCGGAGGACGCACGCCCGCACTAAGGGCTCGGCGCTCGCGGTGCGGCGCTCGACCGTCGCTGTCCTCGGCGACCCGTTGAATGCCCTGATAAAGGGCGAGATAGGTTTCCTCTTCGGGAAGCTGCGGAACCAAGTTTGCGAGCGCGGTGAGAATGCTGAGACCAGGCCCCCAACTGTCGCGACTGCGCACGCCAAACAAAGCCGCCTCGCGAACCAGCTCGACATTCGATGTTCCGCCGGCTGTCAGCCCGAGGATCGCCTTGGCGAGCACCAAGCTCAAATTGTGCTCCAAGCCGGCGCTCAGGCGGTTACGCCAGTGCGCCGCGCCATCCGAATACCGCGGCTCGCGGCGGACCCACACCGCGCCGTCGTGGATTTTTACTTCCGCCATTGGGATATCGTCGGCCCACAGGTCGAAGGCTCCGCCGCTCGCCAGGTCGAACCGCGCGTGGTGCCAGTGGCAAGTCAGAATGCCATCGGCGATCGTGCCTCGGTGCAGGGGAAAACCGAGGTGCGGACACCGATTATCGAAGGCGACGACCTTCATTCCATCCCAGACGACGAGTAGCGGACAGCGCCCCGTCTGAACGACCAGAGCCCGCCTGCTCTTCACCTCATCGAGCGCGCCAACGCGAATGAATTCGTCGTCGATTCCGACTTCGGCATTTGGCATGGGCTTTCCTTTGCAAGGCCGCCCCATCCCCTCAAATCATTATAGGTGATCGCGTGTTGCCGTTGAACAAGGAGGGCTGAACCTGGCCGTCAAATGTGACATGGCCGTGGGCTATTGTCGGTAGCCCTAAGA
>CAZLYV010000263.1:0-3364 GCA_964563665.1 uncultured Acetobacteraceae bacterium | reverse complement strand
TTTTTGTTGCGCCTGCGCCAAGCTGGGCGCAAAGTAAAAAACGCTGTTGATTCGCCGCGTTACCCGGCAAACAAGGGCCCCCAGGCGGACCCGTCCTCGCGAGGGTGGCGCGGCGGCCGATTCTTAAACGATCGGCGGACCCGCCGACAACCCCGCGTCCAGCCTCGCGCCAATGCAGATCTACCTGCCGATCGCCGAGATGTCCGTCGACATATTCCTGTTGCTCGGACTCGGCGTCGGGGTCGGACTGCTCTCCGGGCTGTTCGGCGTCGGCGGCGGGTTCTTGATGACGCCGCTGCTGATTTTCATCGGCGTGCCGCCGCCCGTGGCGGTGGGGAGCGAGGCGGCGCAGATCGTCGCCTCCTCGGTCTCCGGCGTGCTCGCCCACATGCGCCGCGGCAACGTCGATTTTCGCATGGGGCTGGTTTTGCTCGTTGGCGGCGTCGTCGGCTCGACGCTGGGCGTCCAGCTCTTCGCCTTTCTGCGTGGCGCCGGCCAGGTCGACATCGTGATCTCGCTCGCCTACGTGGTGATCCTGGGCGGGGTCGGCCTGCTGATGCTCTTCGAGTCGATCCGCACCTTTCGCCGGCGGGCAACGGGCGGGATCGGCCGCGGCAAGCTGCACCAGCACATCTGGCTGCACGGCCTGCCGTTCAAGCTGCGCTTCCCGAAATCAAAGCTCTACATCAGCGCGCTGCTGCCGTTCGTGGTCGGGGCGCTGGTGGGCGTGCTCGCCGCGGTGCTTGGCGTGGGCGGCGGATTCATCATGGTGCCGACGATGATCTATCTCCTCGGCATGCCGACCTCGGTCGTCATCGGCACGTCGCTGTTCCAGATCATCTTCGTGACCGCGAACGTCACCTTCCTGCAGGCCTACCAGGTGCAGACGGTCGACGTGGTGCTATCGCTTCTGTTGATCGCCGGCGGCGTGATCGGGGCCCAATTCGGCGTGCGGATCGGCAGCCGGCTTCGCGGCGAGCAGCTTCGCGGTCTGATGGCGCTGGTGGTCCTCGGGATGGCGCTCAAGCTCGCTTTCGATCTGGTGGCCATCCCCCAGGATCCCTACTCGATCGGCGCGACGCCGTCGTACGGGTCGTGAGGCGAGGGCGCGCGCGCCGATGAGTCTCTACCTGCCGATCGCCCAGCTGTCGCTGAACGTCGTGCTCTTGCTCGGGCTCGGCGGGGTCATCGGCCTGCTCTCGGGGTTGTTTGGCGTCGGCGGCGGGTTCTTGATGACCCCGCTGCTCATTTTCCTCGGCGTTCCGCCGGCCGTCGCCTCGGCGACCGGCGCCAACACGGTGATCGCGCCGTCGGTCTCGGGCGCGCTCAGCCATTGGCGGCGACGGGCGGTCGATCGGCGCATGGGCGTATCCCTGTTTGCGGGCGGGCTGGTCGGCTCGGGCGCCAGCGTCTGGCTGTTTGGCGTTCTCTCGCGCCTGGGCCAGATCGACTTCGCGGTGCAGTCGGCCTACGTCGTGCTGCTTGGCGTAATCGGCGCCATGATGCTGATCGAATCGGCGCGCGCCTTCCTGCGCCGGCGCGCCGGAACCATGCCGCTCCGCCGGCTTCATTATCACACCTGGCTGCACGGCCTGCCGCTCAAGATCAGGTATCCCAAATCGAAGCTCTACCTCAGCGTCTTCCTGCCGCTGGGCCTGGGGGCAATGGTCGGGACCCTGTCCGGTCTGATGGGCGTGGGCGGCGGTTTCGTCCTGGTGCCGGCAATGATCTATCTCCTCGGCATGCCGACTTCGGTCGTCGTCGGCACGTCGCTGTTCCAGATCATCTTCGTCTCGGCGAGCGTCACCTGGCTGCAGGCCTACGCCCACCAGACCGTCGATGCGATCCTCGCGCTGTCGCTGATCGTGGGCGCGGCGTTGGGCGCGCCATTGGGCGCCCGGCTCGGCCAGCGCCTGCGCGCCGACGAGCTGCGGCTTCTCCTGGCGGCGGTCGTGCTCGCAACTTCGATCAAACTCGGGCTCAACCTCGTCGTCACGCCCGACGACATCTATTCGAGCGAAAACCTGTCGCCGGCGCAAACCTCGGAGGCGGCGCGATGAGCCGTACGCCGCTCGCAGCCGCGCTGGGGCTCGCCGCAGCACTCTTGCTTCAGGCCGTGCCGGCGCGCGCGCAGCCACTGGTCGCCGATCTGTCGAGCCATCTGATCGCCATTACCACCGGGTTCGCCGGCACCGAGGTACTGCTGTTCGGCGCCACGGAAGGCGATGGCGATGTGGTCGTCGTGCTTCGCGGACCCGACGCGCAGACCATCGTCCGCCGCAAGTCGCGCATCGCCGGCGTGTGGATCAACAGCGCCGAGATCACCTTCAACGGCGTACCGTCGTTCTATCGCGTGGCGGCGAGCCAGAAGCTTCGCGACATCGCGACGCCGGCGCTCCGCCTGCGCCACCAGCTGGGGGTTCAATATTTGCGCCTCGCTGCGATCGACCAGGCGTCGGGGGGCGAGATCGCCGCGTTTCGCGACGGACTCATCCGCAACAAGGAGCGGCAAGGGCTGTTCGAGAGCGAAACCGGCGAAGTGCGTTTCCTCGGCCCGCGCCTGTTCAGCACCCGATTCCAGCTGCCGGCCAATGTTCCGACCGGGGCCTATCTCGTCGAGGTGTTTCTCATCCGCAATGGCGAGGTGATCGCCGCCCAGCGCACGCCGATGTTCGTCAGCCGGGTCGGCGTCGGCGCCGAGGTTTACGACTTCGCCCACCAGCAGGCGGCGATCTATGGCATATTGGCCGTCCTCATCGCGGTTCTGGCGGGCTGGGCCGCCGGCGCGGTCTTCCGTAGAACCTGAGCATCGAGCCGAGATTCCCGAGGGAGGCATCCCGTGCCCGACCGGCCCAAGCAAACCCAGCGAGTCTTTCTGCTGGTCGTCGACGAGACGGCGGAGCTCAAGGTGGCGCTTCGCTACGCCAGCCTGCGGGCGAGGGCGACCGGCGGCCGGGTCGCGATGCTGTATGTCACCGAACCAGCGAGTTCGGAATGGCTGGCGGTGGGCGATCTCATGCGCGAGGAGCGCCGCACCGAGGCCGAGCACCGCCTCCAGGAACTTTCGGCGAGGGCGCAAGAGCTGTCGGGCGAGATGCCGACGCTTTACGTGCGCGAAGGCTCGCTGCGCGACGAGCTCCTGAAGCTGCTGGCCGAGGAGCCGAGCATCTCGATTCTCGTGCTCGGCGCCGACACCGGCCCACGCGGCCCCGGGCCGCTGGTCGCGGCGCTCGCCGGAAAATACGCCGGGCGGCTCCGCTTGCCGCTCACCATCGTTCCCGGCTCGCTCAGCGACGAAGAAGTCGACGCGATCACCTGAGACGAGCGCTGTCGGATTTGCGTGGGCCCGCGGCTTCGCGCGCTA
>CAZLYV010000262.1:0-3388 GCA_964563665.1 uncultured Acetobacteraceae bacterium | reverse complement strand
AACCTCTGTCTCGCCACCCGTTCCGCAATCCTGGGCTCCCCCTCTCCGCCAAGTCGGAGAGGGGGCGGGGGGTGAGGTCGGGGGCGGCGCGGGGTCTGGCGTCTGGAACTTGTTTCCGCCACACAACTCACCACACCGTCTCCGCGTCTCGGCGGTGAGAGCCACGTTCCCTTGGCGCTGCGAAAAATGCAGTTCGCGCCGGATTGCCGGCGCAGGCCCGCGCGTGCGACGATCGCGCCAGTCGATGCACACCGGAGGGGACGCACATGACGCCTGCCCAACTGTTCCAGCGCGCGCTCCAGGAAACCGTCGTTCGGGCGATCCTCGCCGTTGAACGCGTACAGACGGGCGCCACGTTCTACCCGACGGGCGAACGATTCTACGCGGACCCGTACACCATGTACCGGAGGCTGCGGGAGAGGGATCCGGTGCACCGGAGCAGGCTGATCAACGGCTGGATCCTGACCCGCCACGCCGACGTCAGCGCCGTGCTCCGCGATCCCCGCTTCCTGGCCGACGAACGCAAGCAGGCCGGCTACGAGAAGTTTCGCGCCCGGGCGATCAAGCAGGGGATCATCGAACCGGACGAGCCGGACACGATCTCGATGCTGCGTGCCGATCCGCCGGACCACACGCGCCTGCGCGCGCTCGTCAGCCGCGCCTTCACGCCGCGCACCGTGGAAGGACTGCGAGGCCGCGTCGAGGCAATCGTCGCCGAGCATCTGGACACCGTCGCGGACCAAGGGGGCATGGATGTGATCGCGGCGCTGGCGTATCCGCTGCCGGTGATCGTCATCGCCGAGATGCTCGGCATCCCCGCGGAAGACCAGGCGCGCCTCAAGCACTGGTCGGACGAGATGGTGCGCGGCATGGGAATGTCGACGCCCGAAGACGACCGCCGGTCGCGGCAGGCTCGCCGCGAGATGCGGGCGTACTTCGAGGGCGTCGCATCGGCGCGGCGCCGAGAGCCGCGGGAAGACCTGCTGAGCGCGCTCCTCGCAGCGGAAGAGCAGGGCGACCGGCTGAGCACGGACGAGCTGTACGAGACGGTCGAGCTTCTTCTCGTCGCCGGGCACGAGACGACGACGAACCTCATCGGCAACGGGCTGCTGGCGTTGCTGCGCGACCGCGACCAGCTCGAGCTGCTGCGCCGCGACCCGTCGCTGATCGAGCGCGCCATCGAGGAGCTGCTGCGTTACGACAGCCCCGTGCAAGCCACCACACGCATCGTGCCGGAGGACATACCATTCGACGGGCACGTCTTCCGGGCGGGGCAACAGGTCGCGCTACTGCTCGGCGCGGCGAACCGCGACCCCGAGCAGTTCGCGGACCCCGACCGCCTCGACGTGACGCGCGAAGACGTGCGCCACGTCTCGTTCGGGCATGGCATCCACTTCTGCCTGGGCTCGCCGCTCGCGCGGCTGGAAGCGCCGATCGCATTTCGCGCCCTACTCGAGCGCTTTCCGGAGATGCGCTTGGACGACACGATCACGCCGCGGTGGAAGGACAACATGATCCTGCGCGGCCTGCAGCAGCTTCCGGTGCGATTCTAGGCCGCGCGGGCGAGCCCCCGCGCGTCGTGGCCGTTATGGCTTGATGTTCTGGTTCAGATGGAACAGGTTGTGCGGGTCGTACTTCCTCTTCGCCGCCACCAGCCTGTCGTAGTTGCCCTTGTAGTTGTCCTTGATGCGGCCCTGGTCGTCGGCGTCCATGAAGTTGATGTAACCGCCGGCCGATGAATGCGGTTCGAGCGCCTTGTAGTAGTCGCGCACCCACTTGATGTTCTTCTCGTTGTCAGCCGCGTCCGGCCACACCCCGGCGATTACCGTCGCGAACTTCGCGTCGCGGTAGGCGTACGCCGTCGCATCTGCCGGCACGCGGCCGCAAGCGCCATCGATCGGATAGATGTGCATAGCGCAGTTCACGGTCGGTATCTTCGGGCCATGCTCGAGGTGGACTTTGATCGCGCCGTCGGTGAGCTCCGTCGCAAACGACCCCTTCCAGTAGTTCTGCAGGCCCGGCGGCAGCAGGCCGTCGAACAGGGAGTTGATCGCCGGATAGGGCATCGGCGTCACCAACTCGGCGACGAGCGGCGCCGCCTTGCGGATCGGCTCGAGCGCCTGCTCGCCCTTGTCCAGAGGGCCGGACCAGCACGCCACCATCGCGCAGAACGTCTTGCCGTGGTCCTTCTCCGCGATGAACGGCAACGGCGGGGCGATCAGAATCGCCGGGAAGCCGCCGAGCTGCTCGGGCGCCGTCTGGATGAAGCCGCGGTAAAACTCCAACACGTCGCGCGCCCGATCGAGGGGGAAGAAGAAGATGCCGGCGAGAATATCCTTGATCGGGTGGAGCTGGTATTCGAAGGATGTCACGACACCGAAATTGCCGCCGCCGCTACGCAGCGCCCAGAAGAGATCCTCGTTCTCCTTCTCGCTCGCCACGAGAAAGCGCCCGTCGGCGGTGACGACGTCGGCCGACAGCAGGTTGTCGAGCGAGAGGCCGCAGCCGCGGGCGAGATAGCCGATGCCGCCGCCGAGCGTTAGCCCGGCGATGCCGGTCGTCGAGACGATGCCGCCGGTCGTCGCCAGCCCGAAGGCGTGCGTCGCGTGGTTGAAGTCGCCCCAGGTGCAGCCGCCCTGTGCCCGCGCGGTCTTCGCGCGCGGGTCGACGCGCGTGCCCTTCATGGGCGACAGGTCGATGACGACGCCGCTATCGTTCGTGCCGAAGCCCGGCGCGCTGTGCGAGCCGCCGCGCACGGACAAGACCTGGCCGGCTTCGCGGGCGTAGTCGACGGCGGCCATCACATCGCCCGCGTCGGTGCAGCGGATGACGACAGCCGGTCTCCGATCGTGCATGGCGTTGTAGACCTTGCGCGCCTCGTCGTAGCCGGCGTCCTGTTCGGTGATCACCTCGCCCCGAACCTGGCCGCGGAGCTCTTCCATCGTTGGCTTGGTCATCGTCGTCATGGCAGGCCTCCGTTCCTTTGACTCCGTTGTGGGGATCAAACATTGCCACCGCTGGGGCCGCCAGTCAACCCCCAACAAGGAAATGTAGCCCAAGGGCACCACGCAAGGCAGGCCTTCGGCCAGCTACAATTTGCGCTGAGAGCATGCGCCGCACGACGACCGAAGAACATCGCACGATCGAGCGCTTCCGCCCGCGTTACGGCCGCGCCGGCAGCAGGGCCGAGCGCGCAGTCGAGCGGGCGGCGATCGGCGCGAACGTCTGGGCGAACGGCTACACGACGATTACCCAGGCAGACGAACTCGCGCGGCGACTGCATTTGGGGCCCGGGGTACGGCTGCTCGATGTCGGCTGCGGTCGCGGCTATCCGGGCCTGTACCTGGCGCGCGAAACGGGCTGCTCCGTCGTCGCCAGCGACCTTCCG
>CAZLYV010000261.1:1175-3393 GCA_964563665.1 uncultured Acetobacteraceae bacterium | reverse complement strand
GCCGCCGCTGGCGTCCCCACGAACCAGGCTCAGTCGTTCGCCCGACGGCCCCGGGAAGACGCCGACGGAGCCGGCCGGGGCCGGACCTGAACCGGCACCCTCGCGGGCTGCAATCTCGACGATGAAGTGCTCGGCGATGGCCCCGGCGATCGACAGGTCGAGCATCGTCTTCCCGGCGCCCAGCACCAGCAACCGATCGCAGGCCTGCTCGATGTCGGTGATGACGTGCGATGACAGCAGGGCGGTCGAGCCGTCAACACGGACGGCGTCCACGAGCACGTGGAGGAACTCACGGCGGGCCAGGGGATCCAGGCTCGCGAGCGGCTCGTCAAGGAGCAGGACCGGCGCGCGCGTCCCGAGCGCAAGAGCCAGCCCGACCTGCGCCTGCTGCCCCCCGGACAGCTGGTCGGCCCGTGCCGCGAGCGGGATCTCGAGGTCGTCGAGTCGGCGCCGGGCGAGCCCCGGATCGAAGCCACGCCGGAGCGAGTTCGCGAGCAAGACATGCTCGTCGACCGTGAGCTCGCGGTAGAGCGAGGGCGCTTGGGGGACGTATCCGATCCGCCGGATCGCCCCGCCTCGATCGCGCCATGGGTCGATGCCGTCGACGAGAAGGCGGCCTTCGGTGGGGCGTTCGAACCCGACCCACGCCTTGAGGAGCGTGGACTTGCCCGAGCCGTTCGGCCCGACGAGCGCGGTGATGCTGCCAGCCGGAACCGACAGATCGACATGGCGGAGCGCCCACCGGCCGCGCCCGTAGCGCTTGCCGATGTTGTGGGTCTCGAGGATCGCCATGGGGTCCCTCACCGTGTCCGGTGCATGGGACGCCCCGGTGCCGCGATGGTAGGCCGTTCTTGCGGCCGGATGGCGACCGCCTGGACCCGAGGGCTTCCCGACCTCGACTCGAATCGAACCTACGGTGACTGCGCCTGCCGCGCGCGCCGCCCTGTCGCGACACCGATTCCCAGCAGGATCCAGCCGATCCCGTTCAGGGCGATGCCGGCGAGGCTCAGCGGGCCGAAGATCGTCGGGTTGTCAGGCGATGTCAACGCGAGGCGGTCCATACCGGTGAACGCGAGCACGGACCCGACGGCCAGGGCGAGCCCGCCCCAGCGGGCGAGAACCCCAAGTCGCACCGTTACGAGCCCGAACAGGGCGTCGGTCCACCACATCGCCACGCCGGCGAAGAAGAAGACCAGCCGGAAGTCGGGGTCTGCCTCGGGAAATCGAGGGCGGCCGATCGACAGGACGACCATCACGAGGTACCACGCGTTGGCGAGGAGCGCGGGCAGGGCAGCGGCCAGCGCCAACCCTGGAGCGGCCGAAGATTGTCGCCGGTGCACCGCGATCACGATCGCCATGGCTCCGATGTTGAACAGGACCAGCCGGATGATGTTGAGCTCGGGTGCGATCTGGATGACAAACGCCGCCAGCAGGACGACGCCACCCACAATCCCGGCCAGACCGAGCGCCCGGCTCACTGGCGAGGGTGTAGCGGCGAGCGAATGCGCCACGGTTCGACTCCTCCGTGCATGTTCGGACGCCGCCGTGACGCCCAGGTCGGCGAGGGTTCTGATCCATGTCCGCGCCGCGGCGCCCGACCGCCCAGCGGAGGCTCGCGCGTCCCGGAGCTGGTCGCCGAACAGCTGGACCAACTCGTCCGAGAAGCGCTCCCGGAACGTCGCTGGGTAGAGGCGGAGGAGCCAGCGATAGACGCGCTCATGGCCCGGAGTCCGCGGGATCACTCCGAGACCTCGAGCACCCACGGGCGGGCCGCGCGCACGATGGTCTCCAGCCGGCGGACCTCCGCCGCGGCGACGGCGCGCCCCAACCCGGTGACCCGGTAGTAGCGCCGGCGCTGATCATCCATCTCGGGATCCGGACGTTCGTCGCATTCCTCGATCAACCCGTCGCCGAGGAGGCGTCGGATCGTCGTGTAGACGCCACCCGGTCCCAGGCGCGTCGCGCCCGCGGTCATTCGCGCCACCTCGCGCATGATCGCGTACCCGTGTCGCTCCTCGGGTCCAATCGCGATGAGGACGAGCGTTGCCGTCCGGGGCAGTTGGGCGGTCGGCTGGGGTCGCTCGGCGGCTTCCATGCCGGCGATTATATCAAGACCTGATGTAGTGTCAATGGATACATCGGTGGCCGGCAACCTGCTGATCCAGGGTCTCGGCTCGCACCCCCGTCGCTGATCTGGGGCGCGCCTGGGATCACGGAT
>CAZLYV010000261.1:0-1165 GCA_964563665.1 uncultured Acetobacteraceae bacterium | reverse complement strand
GCTTCGGCCCACAACGCATTTCCGGACCCAGGGTCGGTCGGGAATCACGGATGCCGTTCGAGGCTTGCAACTGACGAGACTCCGGCAGGTACCATGCCCGCAACGACCGCCCGATGGAGGTCCGTCGATTGCCGACCCTCGACACCATCCGACTCGCGCCGAAGGCGCTCCTCCATGACCACCTGGACGGCGGTCTGCGCCCCGCGACCATCGTGGACCTGGCGGGCGAGTTCGGCTATGACGGCCTCCCGACCCGCGACCCAGAGGCTCTCACGGCCCTGGTCCGGCGCGGCGCCGATCGAAAGAGCCTGGAGCTCTACCTCGAGACGTTCGCTCACACCGTTGGTGTCATGCAGGAGCGCGACGCGATCGAACGGGTCGCCGCCGAATGCGCCGAGGACCTGGCCGCCGACGGCGTCGTCTACGCCGAGGTCCGCTACGCCCCCGAGCTGTCCACATCGCGCGGCCTGACCCTTGATGAGGCGATGGCGGCGATCTTCGACGGCTTCGCCAGCGGGTCGGCGAAGGCCGCCGCGGGGGGCCAGCCCATTGTCATGAAGGCGATCGTGATCGGCATGCGCCAGTTCGCCAGATCGCTCGAGGTGGCCGAATGTGCGGTCCGCTGGCGGGATCGCGGCGCGGTCGCCTTCGATGTCGCCGGCCCGGAGAAGGGCTATCCGCCCACCCGCTACCTCGACGCCTTCGAGTACGTCCGTCGGGAGAATTTCCATATCACGATCCACGCCGGCGAGTCGTTCGGGCTGCCGTCGATCTGGGAAGCGCTCCAGTTCTGCGGCGCCGAGCGGTTGGGCCACGGCGTGCGGATCGTCGACGACATCAGCGTCGCACCAAACGGGGCGATCCGCCTGGGGCGCCTGGCCACCTTCGTCCGCGATCGTCGGGTCCCGCTCGAAATGTGCCCAACCTCGAACGTGCACACCGGCGCTGCGGGCTCGATCGCCGATCACCCGTTCGACCTTCTCCGGCGCCTCCGCTTTCGGGTCACGCTCAACACGGACAACCGGCTCATGAGCGGGGTCACGCTCTCGTCCGAATTCGCCGCCGTCGACGCAGCCTTCGGGATCGGCCTGGGCGAGATGGAGTGGCTCACGATCAACGCGATGAAGAGCGCCTTCGCGCCATTCGACGAGCGCCTGCGGATCAT
>CAZLYV010000260.1:2215-3398 GCA_964563665.1 uncultured Acetobacteraceae bacterium | reverse complement strand
CCTGGCCGCTCGGACTTGCCTTACGTGCCGGATCAGGAATTGATCACGCGGTTCGCAATCAATACAGTACGCAACCCTATGGACGCCTTGGACGCGCTCCTCACCCGTGCCAGCCCGGTGCGACTTAGCGACCCGGCGCCCGACGACGCCACGCTTGGGCGTATCCTGCTCGCGGGGACTCGCGCGCCCGATCATGGGCGGCTCAGGCCTTGGCGGTTTTTCGTCGTGCGCGGCGAGGCCCGTCAACGGTTGGGCGAAATCCTCGCTGAGACGCTTCGCGCGCGGGAACCCGACGTGCCCGACGCTGTGGTCGCCAAAGAGCGTGGCAAGCCGCTCCGCGCGCCGCTGATCGTCGTCATCGCGGCAAAACTTCAAGAACACCGAAAGATCCCGCGCGTCGAGCAGATCATCGCGGCCGGCGCCGCGGCCCAGAATATTCTCCTCGCGGCGCATGCGCTCGGCTTTGGCGGAATGTGGCGTACCGGCGCGCCCGCGTATGACGCCCTGGTCAAGCGGGCCTTCGGGCTCGACGAGCACGATTCGATTATCGGGTTTCTCTATCTGGGAACGCCGGCGGCCGCGGCGCCCCCGATCGAGCGACCCCAATCGGCGCCGTACGTCATCGAGTGGAATGGCCCCATCGCGCCATAACCCGTGCGTTGTCCGATACTGGCAATCGTTCCGGAGCCGAGGGTTTTTTAACGCTCAGTATTTGCGTTTCCGCGGGGCTAACCTGGTGGTGGCCACGACAGGAGAATCACGGCGAGGATGATTTCGACGCCAAGATAAAGAATTGTCTTGCGGTCCGGCCTGCCGTCGACAATCAACGAATAGCCCCTGGCGGCAGCAACCAGCGCAAAGACCAAGCCCAGCACGAGGACGAGGCGGCGTGAATCCTGCAAGTTCCAGCACGCCCAAAAAGCGACGGCTCCCACCGCGGCCATCATCGCATTGAGGCTACGAAGATGACTCTTCGCCGCGGCCGATTTGGCCTCGAGCAGAGGGTTGGCGACGGCCCGCGTTCCAACCATCTCGAGCAATCCGGGAATAACCAGACTCAGGCCGACGAACCCCAGGATCCCATAGAGGACGACTTCGTGGAGTGTTGTCATCGGTTTCGCTTCCTTTGTGCGATGGCCGACCCGATCAGTCGATTCGTGCGGATCATCATCACAGATTCGCT
>CAZLYV010000260.1:0-2115 GCA_964563665.1 uncultured Acetobacteraceae bacterium | reverse complement strand
ATGCAGATAGTCAAAGCCTCGTCGTCGCTATCGAGGTTCAGGGAGTCATCGGCGTAGCGACCGGTGGCTTTATCGAACGGTCGCTCAAGCAGGCGCAAGCGGACAAGGCCGCCCTCGTTGTCTTGCTATTGGATACGCCGGGCGGGCTGGTCACCTCGACGCGCGCGATCATTCAGGCGATTCTCGCCTCGAGCGTGCCGGTGGCGGTTTACGTCTGGCCGAGCGGCGGACGCGCGGCAAGCGCCGGCACCTATATCATCTATGCAGCTCATCTGGCGGCGATGGCGCCGGCGACAAATCTGGGAGCGGCCACGCCGGTTCCGCTCGGCGGCATCCCGGGATTGCCCGAACCGTCCGAGCGCGGAAAGTCGAAGGGCAAGAATCAGGAAGATGATGCCGGTGGATCATCGGGTTCGACGATGGACCACAAAGTCATCAACGACGCCGTCGCTTTCATTCGCAGCTTGGCGCAGCTCCGCGGCCGAAACGCGGATTGGGCGGAAAAGGCGGTGCGCGAGGCGGCGACGCTTACCGCCGAAGAAGCATTGCAGCAGAAGGTCGTCGATTTTGTGGCGCGCGATCTCGCCAATTTGTTGGTCCAGGCAGATGGCCGCACGGTCTCGATTCAATCCGGGATTCAGCATTTGAATCTCCGCGATGCGCAGGTGACGATCGTCACGCCGGATTGGCGCACCCGGATCCTCGCCATCATCACCGATCCGAATGTCGCGTATATTTTGTTGCTCGCGGGAATCTACGGGATATTGTTCGAGTTCTGGAATCCCGGTTTCGTCCTTCCCGGGGTCGTAGGTGGAATCAGTCTGCTGCTGGCGCTCGCAGCGCTCACCGTATTGCCGGTGGATTATGCCGGCTTGGCCCTGATCCTCCTCGGCATTGCATTCATGGTCGCCGAGGCCTTCACTCCTGGCGTGATCGTGCTTGGGATCGGCGGCATCGTCGCTTTCGTCGCCGGTTCCCTGCTGTTGTTCGACCCGACCGGAACCGACCTCGATTTCGCGGTGGCCTGGACGACCATTGCCGCGGCCGCCATTACCAGCGCGATGTTCCTGATCGTTGTTCTCGGTCTGGCATTCCGCGCGCGGCGCGGCGTGGTGGTCAGCGGCATGGAGGAAATGGTCGGCGCCGCCGGGCGGGTGATCGACTGGCGCGGCGAGTCGGGGCGCGTGCGCGTGCATGGAGAAATCTGGAAGGCCCGCGCCGCGGGGCCGGCGAACCCGGGCGACGTCGTGCGCGTGGTTCGGGTCGAAGGGCTCACCTTGATCGTCGAAGCCGCCCAACAGACATGAGGAGATAGAACATGCTCGCGCTATCGAATTCGGTGGCCATTATCGTTCCGATCCTTCTGGCCGGCGCAATTCTCGCTTACTCGTTTCGCGTTTTGCGCGAATACGAGCGCGGCGTGATTTTCATGCTGGGTCGGTTCTGGAAGGTCAAGGGGCCGGGGCTTGTCGTCGTCGTTCCCCTCGTACAACAGATGGTCCGGGTCGATTTGCGCACGCGAGTCCTCGATGTTCCAAGCCAGGACGTGATCTCGCACGACAACGTTTCGGTCAAGGTCAACGCCATCATTTACTACCGGATCGTCGACGCACAGCGGGCGATCATTCAGGTGATGAACTTCCAGGAAGCGACAAGCCAGCTCGCGCAAACCACGTTGCGCTCGGTCCTCGGGCAGCACGACCTCGATGAAATGTTGGCCGAGCGCGAGCGACTCAACGCCGACATCCAGCGCATCCTCGACGAGCAGACCGAGGCCTGGGGCATAAAAGTGGCGATCGTCGAACTCAAGCAGGTCGACCTCAACGAAAACATGATACGGGCGATCGCCAAGCAGGCGGAAGCGGAACGTCTGCGCCGCGCCAAGATCATCGATGCCGAGGGCGAATTTCAGGCCGCGGAGCGCTTGCTGCAGGCGGCCGAAATCCTGGCGCGCAAACCGCAGGCGATGCAGCTTCGATATCTCTCCACGCTGCTCAATATCGCCGGCGAAAAATCCTCGACGATTATATTTCCATTCCCGATCGACTTGATTGAATTCCTGCACGGGTTGAGGCCGTCGGCGCCGCCGGGCCCGTAGCCGATGGACGGCGCCAT
>CAZLYV010000259.1:0-3407 GCA_964563665.1 uncultured Acetobacteraceae bacterium | reverse complement strand
AGTTTACAACCGAGGATTACCCCACGTCAATCGACCGGCGCGATCCTTGCGCCCAGCCGGTTCATCAACCCGACGAAGCCGGGGAAGCTGGTGTCGATCGGCGTCCCGTCGTCGATCGTCACGGCTTCCCGCGCGGCGAGCCCCATGACGAGAAAGGCCATGGCGATGCGATGGTCGAGCCGGGTGGCGATCGCCGCCCCGCCAGATGGCGGCGCGCCACGGCCATGGACGATAAGATCGTCGCCGACGATCTCGACCTTGACGCCGCACGCCGCAAGCCCGCCAGCGATCGCCCCAAGCCGATCGCTCTCCTTGACGCGAAGCTCGGCGAGGCCGCGCATCACCGTCTTGCCGGTGGCAAACGCGGCGGCCACCGCAAGGATCGGGTATTCGTCGATCATCGTCGGCGCGCGGGTCCCCGGCACGTCCACCCCCTTGAGGGCGGAGAACCGCGCGCTCAAATCGCCCACCGGCTCGCCCGCTTCGCTCCGGCGGTTGGCGATCGCGATCTCGGCGCCCATCTCGGCGAGCGTCTCATAAAGTCCGGCGCGGCGCGGATTGAGGCCGACATTCTCCACCGTAACCTGCGAGCCCGGCACGATGAGCGCCGCTACCAAAGGAAAGGCGGCCGATGACGGATCCCCCGGCACGCGCACCGTGCGCCCGGTGATCTCGGGCTGGCCGACGACGGTGATCGCCATGGCGCCGTCATCGGTTCTGGCGTGACGAATTTCGGCGCCGAAGTGACGCAGCATGAGCTCGGTGTGGTCGCGTGTCGGGTGCGTTTCGATCACCGTGGTTTCACCCGGCGTGCCGAGGCCGGCGAACAGCACCGCCGATTTCACCTGCGCCGAGGCGACCGGCAGGCGGTAGACGATGGGAACCGGCTCGGCGGTTCCGCTGAGCGCCAGCGGCAGCAATCCGCCCTCGCGCGTCACGAATCGCGCGCCGATCTCGCCGAGCGGCTGGATGACCCGGCCCATCGGCCGATTGCGCAAGCTCGCATCGCCGGTGAAAAACGTGGTGAACGGCGCCGTGGCGACGATTCCCATCAAAAGGCGCGCGCCGGTTCCGGAATTTCCGAGATCGAGCATATCGGCGGGTTCGACCAAGCCGCCGATGCCGCGGCCGGTTATGCGCCACGCGCCATCGCCGCCGCGCGATACATCAGCGCCGAGCGCCTGCATCGCGCTCGCGGTGCGCTTCACATCGTCGCCCTCGAGCAGGCCAAGGATTTCGGTTTTGCCGACGGCGAGCCCGCCCAGCATCAAGGCGCGATGCGAGATGGATTTGTCGCCTGGCGCGCGGATCGTGCCGGCGAGCGTACCGCCCCGTCGCGCGACGAGCGGGCCCGCTTCCGGCTGGTTGGCGGGCGCGCGGGCGGCGGAGGGTGGCGCATCGGTCACGGGCGGCGCTTCCGGGCGTTCAGGCGGGTTTGGCGGCGGCTCAGGGGGGCTCTTAGCATATTGGCGGGACTGCGCAAACCGCCGGCCAGCCGAGGCGGACGATGACCGGCATCGCGAGCCGATTGACAGGGCGGCGCGAACGTGGCATCTGCCACCGCCTAAATTTTCCAGCAGCCGGGAGTTTGTCGTGGTGGCCAAGCCTCAGTGGGGTCTGAAGCGGACCTGTCAGTCCTGCGGCGCGCGGTTCTACGACCTCGGACGCGCGCCGATCGCCTGCCCAAAATGCGGCGCGGCGTTCGACGCCGAGGTGATGCAGAAATCGCGCCGGGTCAAGGCGGTCGCGGCGCCACGCGCGCCGGTTCCGGTTGCGGTCGAACCCGAGGAGGTTCCGGCGATCGAGGAAGCGGCGGTCGGCGAGGAAGCCGAGGCCGCCGAGGAAAAGGAAGAAGCCGTCATCGAGGACACCTCCGAACTTGGCGAGGACGAGGAGGATGTGGCCGAAGTGGTCGACAAAGTCGACGACGAGGAACGCTGATCGCTTCTCGGGCGCCGATGCCCGTCGTTTTTCGCTTGCGCGCGCGCCCAGCGGGCCGTCTAAGTTGAAGCGGAAGATCGCGGTGCCGCGCCGCCCAAGGGCGCCCGAACCCTTGGGATGACAACGAGTTTTGGGGCCATAGCTCAGCTGGGAGAGCGCTACAATGGCATTGTAGAGGTCAGCGGTTCGATCCCGCTTGGCTCCACCAGATCGACGACAAGGGCCTGGCGAGAAATCGCCGGGCCCTTCTGCGTCTTGCCGGCTCGCGTGCAGGCGGGGCCCAATGACGGCCGGCCAAGACGTTGACCATCTGCCATCTTGACCGGGCGCGATTCCCTGCCCACATAAGATTTGCCATGATTGCCCGACGAACCGGGGAGCGTGGCGCTGGGCGCCCGGCGACGGGGCCCGGATCATTGCGGTTTGGCATTGCTCGATGGAAGGAGGATGCCGCATGTCGCGTCTGTCGCTCTTCAACCATCCGCTGCTGCTCGGTTTCGATCAGTTCGAGCGGACGCTTGATCGGATCACCAAGTCCTCGGCCGAGGGCTATCCGCCGTACAACATCGAGCAGGTGGGCGAGAACGGGCTTCAAATTTCGCTCGCCGTCGCCGGATTCGGGCTCGACGATCTTACGATCGAGCTCGAGGACAACCAGCTCACCGTTCGTGGCCGGAAAGCCGACGAGCCGGAGCGGGTCTATCTGCACCGCGGAATCGCCACGCGGCAGTTCCAGCGCGGATTCGTCCTTGCCGACGGGATCGAAGTTGCCGGCGCCGGGCTCGACAACGGATTGCTGCACATCGACCTCGTGCGGCGGACCGTCGAGGCGCGCACGCGCAAGATCGCGATCAGGGATTCGGCGAGCGCCGAGGATGCGCCACGCAAGGTGCGGCGTGTCGAGGTGGCGTAAGAGGGAGTCGGCGGACGACGATGAACCCGGAGACAGGAGCGCGTTCTATATGACCGGCATCAAGGGAACCAGCTTTTCGCAGATGTCGCTGCAGGACTTCATGGCGCTCGGCCGGCAGGATGTCGCCTATGTCAAGCCGATCGTCGAGCAGGGGCGCGCCGCGTATGCGATCCACACCGCCGACGGCAAGCTTGCCGCGGTCGCCGAGACGCGCGAACTCGCTTTCGCGACCATTCGCCAGAACGATCTCGAACCGGTGAGCGTGAACTAGAGCATGACTGCTTCAGGTGCGACCATGTTGCGCGCTCTCATGGTTCGCACCTCGACAAGCTCGGGGTGAGGAAGCTCACCATGAGGGCTTGTTTTGTGCCCCTCACCCTGAGCTTCCTCACCCTGAGCCGCCCGCCCATCCTCGGTGCTTCGACGGGCTCAGCATGAGGATGGGCGGCCGAGTCGAAGGGCGAGGGGCATGAGCGCCGATTCCACCTTTGCAAATCGCGCTCTAAAATAACAGCGCTTGGCTCGCGGCGTTGAGGGCCGTTGACCGGCAAGC
>CAZLYV010000258.1:0-3408 GCA_964563665.1 uncultured Acetobacteraceae bacterium | reverse complement strand
CGCCGCGTGGGGCATCAGGGAAACAGCGCTTCCTGCCGCAGGCCCGCCGTTTCGTCGATCCCGCACATGACGTTCATGTTCTGGATCGCCTGGCCCGAGGCGCCCTTGACCAGGTTGTCCTCGACCGAAACGATGATCGCTCGCCCCGGCAGCCGGTCGGCAAAGACGCCGATGAGAAGGCTGTTCGAGCCGCGTACATGGCGCGTCGCCGGTACTTGTCCTTGGGCGACCAGGCGCACGAACGGCTCGCCGGCATAGCGCGCGGCAAGCGTAGCGCGAAGATCGGCCGGCGTCGTGCCATCCACCAGACGCACGTACATCGTCGACAGGATGCCGCGGTTCATCGGCATAAGATGCGGCGTGAAGTTAACGACCACCTGCCGCCCCGCCGCCTGGCTCAGCCCCTGCTCGATCTCCGGCGCATGCCGGTGGCTGGCGATGCCGTAGGCGTGGATGCCTTCCGACACCTCGGCGAACAGGTTCGCCTGCTTGGCCTCGCGCCCGGCCCCGGTCACGCCCGATTTTGCGTCGATGATGATGTCCTCGGGCGAAATCTGCCGCGCTTCGAGGAGCGGCATCAGCGGAATCTGCGCCCCCGTCGGATAGCAGCCGGGATTGGCGACGAGCCGCGCCTTGCGCACGGCGTCCCGTGCCAGCTCGGTCATGCCGTATACCGCCTGCTTTTGCAGCTCGGGCGCGCGGTGCGGGTGACCGTACCATTTGGCGTAAAGCTCGACGTCGGCCAGCCGGAAATCGGCCGACAGATCGACCACCCTCAAATCGCGCGGCAGGCTTGCGATCACGTCTTGCGTCGTGCCATGCGGCAAGGCGCAAAAGACGACATCGACCGCCGACCAGTCGGCGTCGCCGATCTTGATCAGATCGGGAAGCTTCAGATGGCCGAGGTGCGGAAAGACCGCCGCGAAGGGTTGGCCGGCGTTGCGCTCGGCGGTCAGCAACGTCATCTCGACTTGCGGATGCTGCGACAGCAGCCGCACCAGCTCGGCGCCGGTGTAGCCGCTCGCTCCCAGAATGCCGACCCGGATCCGGTTTGAAAAAGTGCCTTTACTCTTCGCCATTACACTCAATCCTCTCGCAACTCTAAACTTAAGCCCGATCTGAATTACGCGATAGGGCCACCCCAAAGGCCGCCGCGCAGCGTTACGCGCGGCCGCTCGTTAAGTTCGATTGGATGAAACTTCGTCGGAGTCGATTGCAAACGGTCATTGCCTGCTCCCAAAACAAGAAAGGCGCCCCATCGTGGGGCGCCCTTCGGTCGGGATGCCCCTCACCGGGGCCGATCGCGTGTGAGCGATCAGCGCTTGGAGAACTGGAAGCTGCGTCGCGCCTTGGCGCGGCCGTACTTCTTGCGCTCGACCACGCGGCTGTCCCGGGTAAGGAAGCCGTGCTGCTTGAGGAGCGGCCGTAATTCGGGCTCATAATAAGTGAGCGCCTTGCTGATTCCGTGACGCACGGCGCCGGCTTGCCCGGAGAGTCCGCCACCGGTCACGGTGCACACGACGTCGAACTGATTGTCGCGATTGGTCACGCCGAACGGCTGCCGGACGAGCATCCGCAGCACCGGGCGCGCGAAGTAAATTTGGCTGTCCCGGCCGTTGATCGTCATCTTCCCATTGCCCGGTTTGATCCAGACCCGCGCCACGGCGTTCTTGCGCTTGCCGGTGGCGTAGGAGCGGCCGAGCGTGTCGCGCTTTGGTTCCGGCAGCTCGCGCGCCGCGACCTCGGCGGCCACCTGGGCGCCGGTCGCCAGCGACAGGTCGGCGAGCGTACGGGTCACGGTTACCGGAGATGTCTTCTCAACCATGGCGTCACGCGCTCCGCTTGTTCTTCGGGTTGAGCTTGGCAAGATCGATGATCTCGGGGTTCTGCGCTTCGTGCGGGTGCTTGGGTCCCGGATAGACCTTGAGGTTCCGCATCTGCCGGCGCGCGAGAGGGCTTTCCTTCTTCATCATCCGCTCGATCGCCTTGATGATCAGCCGCTCGGGGTGCTTGCTCTCGAGGATCTTTTGCGGGGTGCGCTCCTTGATGCCGCCGACGTAGCCGGTGTGCCAGTAGAACACGTCGTTTTTCAGCTTCTTGCCGGTGAGCTGCACTTTCTCGGCGTTGACGATGATCACGTTGTCGCCGCAATCAACGTGCGGCGTGAAGGTCGGCTTGTGCTTGCCCTTAAGGCGCGTCGCGACATGCGCGGCAAGCCGGCCCAGAACCACGCCATCGGCGTCGATCAGGCACCATCGCTTTGCCTTGGCCGCGGCGGCAGGGGTGATCGAGATCGTCTTCATGGTCAACATAGTCAACCCGGACAGTAAAAAAACGGAGCCCCAGCGACTCCGTTCGTGTGGGCGCGGAGTATCTTTGGGCCAGCCGCCGAAGTCAATCAGGAATATGTCAATCTTCTCAACACACTTAACAAAGCGGTTCTGTATTACCGCAGCGCTAACCCTGTTTACTGCGCGCGTTCTTTGCCCTCGGCGGTTGGCGCCGTGGCGATGGACGGGGCGGGATTGAGTAAGTTCCGGTCGCATGCGCGACCGGGTCGGTGTCGCCCTCGGAGTAGAGCGTTACCTCCATGAATGCCAGCCGCTTGCCGAGCTTGATCATCCGGCCATCGGCAATCAGGTCGGCAGCACCCGGCCGGCGCAGGAAGTTGGTGTTGAGGTTGATCGTCACCGCCATCTCGACGTGGCCGATCAGGCTCATCAGCACCGCGAACATCGTGTAATCGGCGAGGCCCATCATCGCCGGCCCGGCAACGGTGCCCCCGGGACGGGTGAGCTCCGGCCGGAAGGGCATGCGCACCACCGCACGCCCTGGATCAAGCTTCTCGAGCGTGAGCCCGAACACCTGCGCAATCGGCAGCGTCTTCGCGCTCAGCGCATTGAACTCAGCGATCGAGATCTTGGACATTGTAACCTGTCGCTTGGGGCGCTCACGGCCGTCCTAGAGAAGTTGACGCTAACGTAAATGTCAACCTAGTCTCGTGGTTTCGCGCAAATTACATCGGGAGGAAATCATGGACTCCGTACTGGTCGAACGGAATGGCTCGGTCACGACAGTAATTCTGAATCGGCCCGAGGTCCGCAACGCCGTCGACGGGCCCACCGGGCGCAAGCTGGTCGACGCCTTCCTTGAATTCGAGCGCGATGAAAGGGCGAGCGTCGCCGTCTTCCACGGCAATCACGGCGTGTTTTGCGCCGGGGGCGATCTGAAGGCGCTGTCGAAAACGAACGCCAAGGTTTGGCTCGACGATCTGCCGTTTCGCGAGAACGGCAACGGCGAGCTGCCGCCCGGCCCGCTCGGGCCCTCGCGCCTGCTGCTCAATAAACCGGTCATTGCCGCGGTCGCCGGACCCGCGGTTGCCGGAGGCATGGAGTTGGCCCTGTGGTG
>CAZLYV010000257.1:0-3410 GCA_964563665.1 uncultured Acetobacteraceae bacterium | reverse complement strand
AATTCTTCTTTTGCGCGTCGAGGGCGACCTGCATCTTGACGATCTTGTCTGGATCGCGCGGCGGCTCGCCGCGCTTGATCTTGTCGACCAGCTCCATTCCCTGGACGACCTTGCCCCACACCGTGTACTGGCCGTCGAGATGCGGCGCGCGCGCGAAGACGATGAAGAACTGGCTGTCGCCGCTGTTGGGATCGCGCGCACGCGCCATGCCAAGCGTGCCACGCTGGAACGGTTCGCGGTTGAACTCAGCCGCCAGCTTGATGCCCGAGCCGCCGGTACCGTCGCCACGCGGATCGCCGGTCTGGGCCATGAAGCCATCGATCACGCGGTGGAACACGAGCCCGTTATAGAACCCCTGGCGCGCCAGTTCCTTGATCCGTGCGATGTGCTTTGGCGCAAGGTCGGGGCGAAGTTCGATCACGACCCGTCCATAGGTCAGATCGAGATAAAGGGTGTTCTCGAGGTCCTGCGACATGGCGGTGCTCCCTATTGTGATCGTGAATAGCGCCGCCAGGCACAGGCGCCGAACCAAGCGAATCATCGTCAACTCCCGAATGCGGTTCTGTTTTAAGGGTTCTCGTATGGCAGTCGGCTATGCACAGGGCAAGCAATTTTCACGACACGCGACGCCAGGCCGCGGGCGCAATCGGTTCGCCCGAACGACCCGCTTCGCGTCGTCTACTCCCGACCCGGGCGTCGGCACCCGGCGACGTATAAACTTGGCTAGAGAATTTCGCCCAGCGTATCGTCGAGGCGCTGGCAAAAATCCTGGCAAGCTGCAGCGTCGTGTTCGGTCGACAAATAGAGCTTGGTGCCCATCGGATTGATGAAGACGCCCCGTTGGAAGAGTCCGAGCATCAGCTTGCGCGCAAGCACCTTGTCGCCGCTTGCACTCGTTCGATAGTCGAACACCGGCCGTTCGCTGAAGACGATCTGCGCCAGCGGACCATCGCCGATCACCTGCGCGATGACTTGGCGCTCGCGCAGAACGGTCCGTAGCATCTCGCGAAATTGCTCGCCGATTTGATGCAGCTTTTCGTAGGTCCCGGGCCGACGCAGGACCGATAGGGTCGCGTTCGCGGCCGCGGTCGAGATCGGGTTGCCGCCCAACGTCGAAGCCATCCAAACGTAATTCTCGGTCCCGATGCGCTGCTCGTTCACCAGTTCCATGATGTCGCGGCGGCCGCCGAAGGCGCCGATCGGGTACCCGCCGCCGAGCGCCTTGCCGTAAGCGACGAGGTCGGGAACGACGCCGTAATATTCCTGGGCGCCGCCATAGGCGAGACGAAAGCCCGTCACGACCTCGTCGAAAATCAGGAGGATGCCGGCAGCCGAGCACGCTTGGCGAATCCCTGCGAGGAATCCGGGGCGGGGCGGCGTGCAGCGCTGCAGCGGCTCCATGATCACGCCGGCAAGTTCGTGGCGGTGCGCTACGATGATCGCGCTGGCGCGCGCGAGATCGTTATACGGCGCCACCAACAATTCATGGTCGACCGACGGCGTGCCGGCGCTGGTGTGCTCGGGCTTTGGAAACTCGAGCATCTTCATCGGAAACAGGCTCGTGACGCCGGCGTCATTTGCCCCGTGATAGGCGCCCTCGAACTTGAGCAGCTTGGGCTTGCCGGTAAAAGCGCGCGCCAGGCGCTGGCAATACATCGTCGCCTCGGTACCCGAGGCGCAAAAGCGGAGCCGCTCCGCCGCTGGGCTCACGCGCTGAATCTCCTCGGCAAGCCGGAGCGCCTCGGCGTTCAGGTAGGCAAAATTCGCGCCCAGCGGCGCCTGGCGGGTGACCGCTTCCACCACCTCGGGACAGGCATGTCCGACGAGGCACGAGCCCCAGCCGAGCGAAAAATCGATGTACTCGCGTCCCTCGGTGTCCCACAGACGAATGCCCTTGCCGCGCGCGATCACGACGATTTGCTCCGCCGGCAATCCAAATTCGCCGTTGGCGACCCCGCCGGGAAAAACCTTGAGCGCGCGCGCCGGAAAGCTGGACGTCATGGTGACCTTTATAACATGTCGCTGCGACCCTGGTGCGGAACCGGGTTTATGGAACGGACGGTGCTTGGTTAGGTAAACTCGCAAGAGGGACAGCAGCGAAATACGGCGGGCAGCGAAGATGATCGTTCTTTTCACCGATTTTGGCCTGGCAGGTCCCTATACGGGGCAGATGAAGGCGGTGCTCGTCGAGAGGGCGCCGGCGGTTCCCGTCATCGATCTGTTCGCGGACGCTCCGGCCTGCAATCCCAAGGCATCGGCCTATCTTCTCGCCGCGCACGCCGCGTGGTTTTCCGCCGGGACCGTGTTCCTTGCCGTGATCGATCCGGGGGTCGGCGGACCACGCGCGCCGATCGTGGTCGAGGCGGACGGGCGATGGTTCGTCGGGCCGGACAACGGTTTGTTCGAGCTGGTGATCCGCCGTGCATCCGTCGCACGGTCGTGGGAGATAACCTGGCGGCCCGCGAGCCTATCCGCCAGTTTCCACGGCCGCGATCTATTTGCGCCCGTGGCGGCGCGGCTTGCATTAGGCGAGCCGCCTCCCGGCACGGTGCGTCCAATTGACGTCGGCCGCCGGCGCGATTGGCCGGATGATCTGTCCGAGATCGTTTACATCGATCACTACGGAAACGCCATGACCGCCTGCGGGCGGCAGCCTTACCGACGAATGCACGCCTAGGCGTCGCCGGTTCGATCCTCGCGCGCGCGACCACCTTCTCCGACGTGCCGCCGGGCGCGCCGTGCTGGTATGAAAACTCAAGCGGCCTTGCCGAACTCGCCGTTAACCAAGGCCGGACGGATCATGTCCTTGGGCTCACGATCGGCATGCACATTTCGATTGGCGCCTGACCGCAAGAAATAGGCCAGACCGGGGGCCCTTCCCGCGCCCCAACGCGACCGGTGGCGCAAAACGTCAATTTGGACTAGGATATTCTCGAATTTTTAACGCCTGACATGGTGGTGTTTCGAGGCCGGACGGCCGGCATGGTCGTCATGGCGGTCGACGTTGTGTTGCACGAGGCAGCCCATGAATGGGATCAAGTGCTACCTCACCCGAGCGGAAGTGAAGCGGGTCGTCGCCGACGAAGTCGCGCGCCGTCTCCAGCCTGAGCAGATGCTTGGCAAGGTCAAGCGCGAGATCACGATGTACGATGACGGTCGGATCGAAGTGATTTTTTACGTACCCGATTCAGGCCTCGGTCCGGACGAGGATTGGAACACGCGCGACGTGACCGCCAAAACATTGCAAGAGCAAGACAAGCCGACTTTTCTCCGTCTGGTTACGGGAAAACCGCGGCGGGGCGCGAGCTGATTCGATATTGCGAGCTGTTATGCGGGGCGCGCTGACCGGCCGACTGGTTCCACGCAAAATGTAGGCCGAGCGGCCGGCGAGCATTCACGTGCACGCCGCG
>CAZLYV010000256.1:0-3416 GCA_964563665.1 uncultured Acetobacteraceae bacterium | reverse complement strand
TTCGACGGGGGAGGTGAAAATCATGCTTGACCCTGCCCCCATTGACGGGCCGCGGGGGGAAGCATTAGGTGATCCGCCGCCCCCTTGAAGCGGGAAGCGAAACATGATCGGCGAGCGGGAGCGCAGGTGATCCGCGTCTTCATCGGCTTCGATCCGCGCGAGACGGCGGCGTTCCACGTGCTGGCGCATTCGATCCATGCGCGCGCGAGCGTTCCCGTCGCGATCACCCCGCTCATCTTGTCGCAGCTCAAGCCCGAATTCGCGCGGCCGCGCGAGGCGCTGCAGTCGAGCGACTTTTCGTTTTCGCGCTTCATGACGCCGTATCTTTCCGCTTACGCCGGCTGGTCGCTGTTCATGGATTGCGACATGCTGGCGCGCGCCGACTTGGCCGGGCTGTGGGCGCTCCGCGACGAGCGCTACGCCGTGATGTGCGTCAAGCACCGGCATGTACCAAAGGAGCAGATCAAGTTCCTGGACGAGCCGCAGAGCCGGTATGCCAAGAAAAACTGGTCGAGCGTGATGCTGTTCAACAACCCGCGCTGCACCGCGCTCAGCCCCCAATACGTGTCGCGCGCCTCGGGACTCGAGCTGCATCAGTTCAAATGGCTGGCCGGCGAGGACGAAATCGGCGCGTTGCCTGATCGCTGGAACCATCTCGTCGGCGTGCAGCCCTACCGGGCCGACGCAGGGATCGTCCATTACACCATCGGCGGGCCGTATTTCGGGGAATATCAGCTTTGCGATTACGCCGACGAATGGTTCGCCGCCCGTGACGCCATGCTCCGCTGCGATCAGCGAAAATCCGTCACCGGCTAAATTCAAGTCGTTGATTTATCGTGCGTTCGGCCCCCTTGTTTTGCGCCGGGGCTTTGGCCAATATCCGCTCCGGCGCGAAGGGGAATTGGCGCGCATTACCTTTGAAAAGACGATCGGGGAGCCGTACTCAATGAGCGAAACCACGTTTTTTCCGGTACCGCCCGAATGGTCGAAGAAGGCCTGGGCGGACGAGACCAAATACGCCCGGATGTACGAGCGCTCGATCAACGATCCGTCGGGGTTTTGGGGCGAGCACGGCAAGCGGATCACCTGGATCAAGCCGTATACCAGGGTGAAGGACGTTTCGTTCAGCGGGGACGTGCACGTCCGCTGGTTCCATGACGGGACGTTGAACGCCAGCGCCAACTGCCTCGACCGGCATCTCGCGACGCGGGGCCAGCAGACGGCGATCATCTGGGAGGGCGACAACCCCTCGGAGCACAAGCACATCACCTATGCCGAGCTGCACCAGAACGTCTGCCGGCTGGCGAACGTCTTGAAGAAGCACGGAGTCAAGAAGGGCGACCGCGTCACCGTCTATCTGCCGATGATCCCCGAAATCGCCGTGGCGGTGCTCGCCTGCGCGCGAATCGGCGCCATTCATTCGGTCGTCTTCGGCGGATTTTCTCCCGAATCGCTGGTCGGGCGCATCAAGGACTGCAACTCGAATTTTCTCATCACCGCCGACGAGGGCTTGCGCGGCGGACGCAAGGTTCCGCTCAAGGCGAACGCCGATGCGGCGCTCAAGAGCTGCCCGTCGGTCAAAAACGCGCTCGTCGTCCGGCGCACCGGCGGCAAGATCGATTGGGTCGAGGGCCGCGATCTCTGGTACGACGAGGAATGCGCCGCGGCGTCTGCGGATTGCCCGCCGGTCGAGATGGGCGCCGAGGATCCGCTGTTCATCCTCTATACCTCCGGCTCGACCGGACAGCCCAAGGGCGTGCTGCACACCACCGGCGGCTACCTGGTCTATGCCGCGATCACCCACCAATACGTATTCGATTATCACGACGGCGATATCTTTTGGTGCACCGCCGACGTCGGCTGGGTCACCGGGCACACCTACATCATCTATGGCCCGCTCGCCAACGGCGCCACGACCCTGATGTTCGAGGGCGTGCCGAACTACCCCGATTTTTCGCGCTTCTGGCAGGTGGTCGACAAGCACAAGGTCAATATCTTTTATACCGCGCCGACCGCGATCCGCGCGCTGATGCGCGAGGGCGTGGGCCCGGTCGCCAAGACCAGCCGCAAGTCGCTTCGCCTGCTCGGCACCGTCGGCGAGCCGATCAATCCCGAGGCGTGGTTGTGGTACTACAACGTGGTGGGCGAGCGGCGCTGCCCGATCGTCGACACCTGGTGGCAGACCGAGACCGGCGGCATATTGATCACGCCGCTGCCGGGCGCCATCGGCCAGAAGCCGGGCTCGGCGACCAAACCGTTCTTCGGCGTGAGGCCGCTGATCGTCGACAACGAGGGCAATTTGCTCGAGGGCGCGTGCGCCGGCAATCTTTGCATCGCCGATGCCTGGCCGGGCATGATGCGCACCGTGTTCGGCGATCACAAGCGCTTCGTCGAAACGTACTTCTCGAACTTCAAGGGCAAATATTTCACCGGCGACGGCTGCCGGCGCGACGAGGACGGCTATTACTGGATCACCGGCCGGGTCGACGACGTGATCAACGTCGCCGGCCACCGCCTCGGCACGGCGGAGGTCGAGAGCGCGCTGGTGGCCCATCCCAAGGTCGCCGAGGCCGCGGTCGTCGGCTACCCGCACGACATCAAGGGCCAGGGCATCTATGCCTATGTGACGCTGAACTCCGGCGAGGGTCCGAGCGAGGAACTGCGCAAAGAGCTGGTCGGCTGGGTGCGCAAGGAGATCGGTCCGATCGCCACGCCCGATCTCATCCAGTGGGCGCCGGGCCTGCCCAAGACGCGCTCGGGCAAGATCATGCGCCGCATCTTGCGCAAGATCGCCGCCAACGAGCACGAGCAGCTCGGCGACACCTCGACGCTCGCCGACCCCGCCGTGGTCGACGACCTGGTCAAGAACCGCATGAACCGCGCCTGACGGCAAGAATTGGCGCAACGCTATTTCCTTTTCCTTCACCTCCCCCCTTGCGGGGGAGATGAAATAAAAATGATCGTCGTTTGAGTCTTGCCTCCCCCTGCGACGGGGGAGGCAAGAATGGCGGCAATAGCTATTTCTTTATCTTTCACCTCCCCCCTTGCGGGGGAGGTGAAATAAAAATGATCGTCGTTTGAGTCTTGCCTCCCCCTGCGACGGGGGAGGCGGCGGCGCGTCACGCGCCGCGGAGGGGGTGGCGCTTCGTCTGCGTCACACCCCCCACCCGCGACGCGCTGCCGCGTCGCGACCTCCCCCGCAAGGGGGGAGGTGTAAAGAGAAATCGTCGACGACTAATTCTCGCCTCCCCCGCGAGTGGGAGGCGAGCCTCGGACGACCACTATTTCCTTTTTCCACCTTCCCCGTCGAAGGGGGAGGCGGGAATGGCGGTAACGGCTATTTCCTTTCTTCAACCTCCCGCGCCGCGACGCTTCCACCACGCCTGCCAAGCGGCGACATCGTGGCCGAAGCGCTC
>CAZLYV010000255.1:0-3521 GCA_964563665.1 uncultured Acetobacteraceae bacterium | reverse complement strand
CGGGCCAGTCGATGGCGTCGACGGCGCGATATGCCTGCGCCTGCGCCGCGTCGAGCGTGGGCGCAACCGCCGTCACCCCTAGGACGCGCCCGCCGGTGGCGAGGATTCGCCCGTCCTTTGCCGCCGTCCCGGCGTGGAAAACCGTGACGCCGGGAACCTGCTCGGCGCGCTCGATGCCGCGAATCTCGCTGCCCTTCTTGTAGTCGCCGGGATAACCCTTGGCGGCCATGACGACGCAAAGTGCCGCATCGTCGCTCCAGCGCAGCGAGAAGGTCTTGAGCGCCCCGTCGCGCGTCGCGATCAACGCCGGCAGCAGATCGGACTTCAGACGAGGAATCAGAACCTGGCATTCGGGATCGCCGAAGCGGACGTTGTATTCGATCAACTGCGGCCCCTTGGGGCCGATCATCAGCCCGGCGTAGAGGACGCCGCGAAACGGCCGTCCCTCTTTCGCCATGGCGGCGACGGTCGGGTTGATGATCCGCGCCATGATTTCGTCGGCCATCGCCGGGGTGACGATCGGGGCCGGCGAATAAGCGCCCATGCCGCCGGTGTTGGGGCCGGTATCTCCCTCGGCCACCTGCTTGTGGTCCTGCGCCGCGGCGAGCGGCAACGCGTGGGTTCCGTCGACAAGCGCGAAGAAGCTCGCCTCCTCGCCTTCGAGAAACTCCTCGATCACCAACTCGGCGCCGGCGGCGCCGAACCGCGCCGCGATGAGAGCATCGTCGATGGCCGCCAGCGCCGCATCGAGCGTGCGGGCAACCGTCACGCCTTTGCCCGCGGCAAGCCCATCCGCCTTGACCACGATCGGGGCGCCCATGTTGCGCGCGAACTCGCGCGCCGCCGCGGCGTCGCGGAACCGTCCGTAGGCCGAGGTCGGGATCGCATACTTGGCGCAAAGATCCTTGGTGAAGCCCTTCGATCCTTCGAGCGCCGCCGCCGTCTTGCCGGGGCCGAACGTTCGAACGCCGGCGGCCTCGAGCGCGTCGGCGAGACCGCCGACCAGCGGCCCTTCGGGGCCGACGACGACGAAGTCGATCGCGGAGTCGCGCGCGAAGCGGAGCAAACCGTCGTGATCGTCGGCGGAGATTTGAACGCACTCGGCCTCGCGCGCGATGCCGGCATTGCCCGGCGCGCAATAAAGCTTGTCACAGAGCGGAGAGGCGGAAATGGCCCAGCACAACGCGTGTTCGCGGCCGCCCGATCCCACCACGAGAATCCGCATCGCTTCTCCCGGGCTTTCGATGACGCGAGCGCGCTTGTATCATATCGGCCGATACGCGCCATGAGCGAAATTACCCCACCCGAACCCGGCCTGCGGCCGAACCTGCCCGAATTCACGGTGAGCGAATTGTCGGCCGCCGTGAAGCGCACCATCGAAGGCGCCTTCGGCTGGGTGCGCGTGCGCGGTGAAATCTCGCAGCCCAAGGTTCCAAGTTCGGGTCACTGCTACCTGCGCCTCAAGGACGAGGCGGCGGTGCTCGACGCGGTGATCTGGAAGGGAACGCTCGCCCGTCTCGGGCTCAGGCCCGAGGAAGGGCTCGAGGTCATCTGCACCGGCCGGCTCACCACCTATCCCGGCCGGTCGAGCTACCAGCTCGTGATCGAGCGAATGGAACTCGCCGGCGTGGGCGCGCTGCTCAAGATGATCGAGGAGCGCAAGAAGAAGCTGCAGGCCGAGGGCCTGTTCGATCCGGCGCGCAAGAAGAAGCTGCCGAAACTGCCCGAGGTGATCGGCGTCATCACCTCGCCCACCGGCGCCGTCCTTCGCGATATCCTGCATCGCCTCAACGATCGTTTTCCGCGCCGCGTGCTCCTGTGGCCGGTCGCGGTGCAAGGCGAGGGGGCGGCAGGGCAGGTGGCGGCGGCGATCGAAGGGTTCAACCGGCTCAAACCCGGCGGGGCGGTGCCGCGGCCCGATCTTCTCATCGTCGCGCGCGGCGGCGGCAGCCTCGAGGACCTGATGGCGTTCAACGAGGAAATCGTCGTGCGGGCGGCGGCGGCGAGCGACATTCCGCTGATCGCGGCGGTGGGGCACGAAACCGATACGACGCTGATCGACTTCGCGGCGAGCGTGCGGGCGCCGACCCCTACGGCCGCGGCCGAGATGGCGGTGCCGGTGCGCAGCGATCTGCTGGCCGACTTGCTGAAGGACGCCCGCCGGCTGGTGGCGGCATTGCAAACCATCGTCGGCGAACGCCGGGCACGCTTCGATGGGCTCGCGCGCGCGCTCGGCGATCCGCGACGCCTGATCGAGGAGCGCGCGCAGCGGCTCGACGAGCGTGCCGAACGCCTGCGGCTGGCCTTCACCAACCTGCTGGCGCGGCGCAACGGGCAGATGGCCGAGCTCGGCGCGCGGCTGCCCCACCCGCGCTTGTTGCTGGAGCGCGCACGCACTTCGCTCGTCGATCGCGCGGCGCGCCTCGCCGCGGCGCGCGGGGTAACCTTGCGGACGGTCGCGCAAAGTATCGAACGCGCGCGCGAGATCGGCGCCCGGGCGGCGGCGGCGATTCGGCGCGAATTATCCGAGCGCAAGCGCGGGCTCGCCGCGCTCGGGCAGCTTCTCGACAGCTTTTCCTACGAGCGGGTACTCGAGCGCGGGTTCGTTCTGGTGAGCGATTCCAAGGGCCATCCGGTGACAGCGGCCGCGACCGCGCGCACGCACCCATCGCTCGATCTTCGTTTCCACGACGGCACGCTCGAGGTGCGCGTCGCGGACGCTGGCGCACGTCCGGCGAACAAGGCGGCAAAGCCCGGACGCGCCAATCCCAAGGCCACGCAGGGGACGCTGCTTTGATTCGCGCCTTCGCAAGCGTGCTCGCGTTGTGGTGTCTTGCGGCGCCGGCGGCGGCGCGCGAGCTGGCGCTCGAGGGGAGCTTCTTGCAAGGCGGCCTGGTGATCGGTCACGCCGCGCCGGGCGCGCGCGTGATCTTCGAAGGCCGGGCGATGCGCGTCTCGGACTCAGGTGAATTTCTGATCGGCTTCGGGCGCGATGCCGGCGCGAGCGCGACGCTGGTCGTCACCTGGCCCGATGGAGAAAGCGAAACGCGCATGCTTAAGGTGACAGCCCGCCAGTGGGACATCCAGCGCATCGACGGGCTGCCCGACCGGCAGGTGACGCCGCCGCCCGAAGAGATTGCCCGCATCAAGGCCGAGGCGGCGCTGATCGCCGCCGTCCGTGCGCGCGATACCTCGGTGCCGTTGTTCCGCACCGGCTTCGTCTGGCCCGCGCGCGGTCCGGTGAGCGGCGTCTACGGCAGCCAGCGCATCTTGAACGGCGAGCCACGCCAGCCGCATTTCGGTCTCGACATCGCCGCACCGCCGGGCGCGCCGGTCATGGCGGCGGCGGACGCAATCGTCGCCCTGGCGCACGACGGGATGTTCTTTACCGGCAAGACGCTGGTGCTCGACCACGGTTTTGGACTTACCTCGGCCTATTCGCACCTGAGCAAGATCGCGGTTCGCGTTGGCGAGCGTGTAAAGCAGGGCCAGAAAGTGGGCGAGGTCGGCGCGACCGGCCG
>CAZLYV010000254.1:2345-3576 GCA_964563665.1 uncultured Acetobacteraceae bacterium | reverse complement strand
AATCCGGCTTCGCAATAGGCGAGATAGAACTCCCACATCCGCTTGAACCGTTGATCGAAACCGATGGCGGTGAGCGTCGGCCACGCGGCCTGAAAGCGCTGCTGCCAGGCGCCAAGCGTGCGCGCGTAATGCGCGCCGAAGAAATCCTGCCGCTCGAACGCGAGGCCCGCCGCCTCGATCGCCGCCCTGAGCGCCGAGGGCGATGGCAGCATGCCGCCGGGAAAGATGTAGCGCTGGATGAAATCGACCCCGCGTCGATAGGCGTCGAAGAACTGATCGGCGATGGTGATGACCTGCAAGGCGGCGCGGCCGCCGGGCGCCAGATTGTCGCGGAGCTTGCCGAAGAACACCGGCCAGTATTTCTCGCCCACCGCCTCGAACATCTCGATCGAGGCGACGCGGTCGAAGCTTCCGCGTACATCGCGATAATCGACGAAGCGCACGTCGACCCGTTCGCTCAACCCTTCCTCGAACGTGCGGCGTCGCGCGAATTCGCATTGCTCGCGCGAAACGGTGATCGCCGTGACCCGGGCCCCCACCTCGCGGGCGACATGGCGCGCGAAACCGCCCCAGCCGCAGCCGATCTCGAGCAGGTGATGGTCTGGCGAGAGCGCGAGCTTGTCGGCGATATGGCGATATTTGTTCACTTGCGCGGCCGACAACTCCTGGTCGGCGCGCGCGAACACCGCCGACGAATACGTCATCGTCGGATCGAGCCACTCGGCGTAGAAGGCGTTACCGAGATCGTAGTGGTAGGCGATGTTCCGCCGGCTGCCGGGCCTGGTGTTGCGGCGCCTCGTATGCCACATCCGGCGGAGCGATGTGAGCAAGCGCTTGCCGTAACTCACCGGGCCGAGCGCGCCTTCGTTCACGACAAAAAATTCGAGCAAGGCGGCGAGGTTGGGGGTATCCCAATCGCCGTCCATGTACGACTCGGCAAAGCCCAGGGCGCCGCCAAGCAGTACACGGCGCGCCACCCGCGGCCGATGAATGACGATCCGCGCCGAGGGTCCGCTCTGACTTCCACGAAAGTAAAACGTCCGGCCGTCCGGAACGGTAAGAAATAGTTCGCCAAGCGCGATGCGCCGGGCCAGCGCCAGCAGGACGCGCAGCGATCGCGAAAGGCCCGCGGCGCGGGAGTCATCATAGGGGATGGCAGCGCTCATGATGTCGCCTCCTTGGCCGGCGCGGGCGGTCGCGGGTGATAGGCGGCGCCCTTGCGCCAGAGTCC
>CAZLYV010000254.1:0-2245 GCA_964563665.1 uncultured Acetobacteraceae bacterium | reverse complement strand
CCGATTGAGTACGTGCCCGATAGGCCGGCGGATCACCGGCCGCGATTCAGGACGGACGATCCACGAGAGATATAAAGCGCCGCCGGAATTCTTCGAGCGCCTCGGCGGCATAAGGCTTTGGCGGCCGGACACCCCAAACCGGGCGTGGCCATGCGGGGTCGGTGGTGAAGCGGGCGATAATGTGAACGTGAAGCTGGGCCACCACGTTGCCGAGCGCGGCGACGTTCAGTTTATCGGGATTGGTCAGGCGCACGAGGCCCTGCGATGCGGCGGCGATCTCGGTCATCAGGACGGCACGATCGCGCGGCGTCAAATCGATGATATCGCGCGCAGCTTCCCGCTCAGGCACCAGGATCAGCCACGGGTAGTTCGCATCGTTCATCAGCCGAACGCGGCAGAGCGGCCAGCCGTCGAGCTCCACCGTGTCTTGCGCCAACCGCGGGTCGAGACGAAACATGCGCCCACTCTATTCAAGCCGCCGAGGGTGGAACCACCGGCTTGTGTTCGGATCAATCGCGGGGGAAGTGCTGGAGGCATCAGGCGCTTCCCCCGCAATCGGCGCGAGGGTCTACTTCTTTCGCGCCGGAATCTCCGGCTGCTTGACGATACGCAAGTAAGGCTTCAGCGTTTTCCAGCCGCCGGGAAAGCGCTTCTTCGCCTCTTCATCGGACAGCGACGGGACGATGATCACGTCGTCGCCGTCCCGCCAATTCACCGGCGTCGCGACCTTGTGCGCGTCGGTGAGTTGCAGCGAGTCGATCACCCGCAGGATTTCATCGAAGTTGCGGCCGGTGCTCGGCGGATAGGTGAGCGTCAGGCGCACCTTCTTGTTCGCATCGATGACATAGACGGTGCGCACGGTCACCGCCGGATCGGCTTTCTCGTGGATCATTCCATAAAGCGACGACACTTTCTTGTCGGCGTCGGCGATCACCGGGAAGTTGAGCTTCTGATGCTGCGTTTCCTCGATGTCCTTCGCCCACTTGCCATGCGAGTCGGCCGGGTCGACCGAGAGGCCGATGATCTTCACATTGCGGCGCTCGAACTCCGGCTTGAGCCGCGCCGCCTCGGCCAGTTCGGTCGTGCAGACCGGCGTGAAGTCCCTTGGGTGGGAAAAGAGCACGCCCCACGAAGTCCCGAGCCACTGGTGGAAGCTGATCTTTCCCTCGGTCGTCACTTGCGTGAAATCGGGAGCGATTTCACCGAGCTGAATCGACATGTCTCACACTCCTCATTCGTTGATTGGTTCGTCGCCGAACGATCCTTCTTCGGCCGCACCGCCGTCGCGCGGCAGCGCGACCCGTGGCGACAATTATGCCGTCCTGGGCCGGCTTGCGCACGCGGCGGAACCTCGCGCGTATTTTACATATAAAAAAGGTATGACATCAACATTTAACATTGACGAACTGGAAAATATCGGCAGGATAGGGCCCGCAACGATCACCGGCACGGTTCGCGCGAGCAATCAAATGCCTGACAGGAATGATATTTCTGAAACGGTTCCGGAAACCCAAGCGGCGCCCGACGCGCTTCGGACACGAGCCCCATCGGCAGTCGAGGCGACCAAGATTGCCAGCCGCGGCTTGCGCGGGATGATCGCCCAAACGCTTGACGCAGGCGCCGACCATTTCGCCGAAGGCGACCAAAACCTGCTGAAATTTCACGGCGTCTACCAGGGATACGATCGCGACACCGCGACCGCGCGCAAGCAGCAGAAGCAGTCCAAGGACCATCGCTTCATGGTCCGCGTGAAGATACCGGCCGGGCGGCTCACGCCCGACCAGTATTTGGCGCTCGACGATCTCGCGGGCCGCCATGGCGGCGGCAGCCTGCGTATCACCACCCGCCAGGGGCTGCAGTTTCACGGGCTGGTTGCACACGACCTCAAAGCGACGATTGGGGCGGTCAATGCAGCGCTGCTCTCCACGCTCGCCGCCTGCGGCGACGTCGTGCGCAACGTGACTGCAACCCCGGCGCCGATCGCCGACGCCGTGCATTACCGCCTCGCCGAGGATGCGCGGTTTCTGTCGGCGGCATTGGCGCCCCGGACGCGCGCCTATCACGAGATCTGGGTCGATGGCGAGTTGACGGAGGGCGAATCCGACCCCGCCGATGAGCTCTATGGTGCGGCGTATCTACCACGCAAGTTCAAGATTGGCCTCGCCACGCCAGAGGACAATTCGATCGATGTCTTGACGAACGATCTGGGAATCATCGCGCTCTTCGAGGGCGAGCGGCTCGCCGG
>CAZLYV010000253.1:0-3638 GCA_964563665.1 uncultured Acetobacteraceae bacterium | reverse complement strand
ATCGCCTTCGCCTACGACAATCTCAATCGCCTGGCGACCAAGACGCCGCCGGCGCCGATGCCGATCGTCACCTATGCCTACGATCTGGCGGGGCGGGTGACCCAACGCAGGGGGAAGGTCAGGGAATCCCTGTGCCGATTCCTCCTCGCCGGAACCTGCTCTGAAAACGAAGCGGTCGACCCGCTCTTGCCCGGTACCTGTTGAAGGGGCAAGGCGTCTGCGTCCCGCCGCAGGGCTTACGCCGCTTTGCGCTGGCGGCGGATGATGCCCATGATCTCGGAGGCGGCGTGCGGAATGTTGGTGCCGGGTCCATAGATCGCCGCGACGCCTTCTTTGATCAGCGGGTCGTAATCTTGCGGCGGAATCACGCCGCCGCACACGACGACGATATCCTCGCCCCCCATCTGCCGCAGCGCCTTGATGAGCGCCGGCACCAGCGTCTTGTGGCCGGCGGCTTGCGACGAGACGCCGATCACGTGGACGTCGTTCTCGATCGCCTGGCGCGCCGCTTCCTCGGGGGTCTGGAACAGCGGTCCGACGTCGACGTCGAAGCCGATATCGGCGAAGGCCGAGGCGATCACCTTGGCGCCGCGATCGTGGCCGTCCTGGCCAAGCTTCACCACCAGCATGCGCGGCCGCCGCCCCTCCTCGGCGGCGAAGGCGGCGGTCTCGTGCTGGATGCGTTGGAAGCCCTCGTCGCCCTCGTAGGCCGAGCCGTAGACGCCCGACACGCTACGAATGACCGCGCGGTGGCGCGTGAACACTTTCTCGAGCGCATCGGAGATTTCGCCCACCGTCGCGCGCGCGCGCGCGGCCACGATCGCGCCCGCGAGCAAATTGCCCTCGCCGCTCGTCGCGATCTTCGTCATCGCTTCAAGCGACGTCCGGCACGCCGTCTCGTCGCGCCGCTCGCGCACCGCCTTGAGCCGCGCAATCTGCTGTTCGCGGACCTTTTGATTGTCGATGTCGCGGATCTCGACCGGCTCTTGAGTCTCGGGCCGATACTTGTTCACGCCGACGATAGTGTCCTCGCCGCGATCGATACGCGCCTGGCGGCGCGCCGCCGCCTCCTCGATCTTGAGCTTCGGCATGCCCGATTCGATCGCCTTGGTCATGCCACCGAGGGCCTCCACCTCGGCGATCAGCTTCCAGGCCTCGGCCGCCATGCTGGCGGTCAGGCTCTCGACGTAGTAGCTGCCGCCGAGCGGATCGACGACGTGCGGAACGCCGCTTTCCTCGGCGATGATGAGCTGGGTGTTGCGGGCAAGCCGTGCCGCGAATTGCGAGGGCAGCGCCAGCGCCTCGTCGAACGAGTTGGTGTGGAGCGACTGCGTGCCGCCGAGCACGGCGGCGAGCGCTTCGAGCGTCGTGCGGATGATGTTGTTGTAAGGGTCCTGCTCGGTCAGCGAAACGCCCGAGGTCTGGACGTGGGTGCGCAGCGCCAGGCTCTGGGGATTCCCGGGGTCGAACGGCCGCATCATTCGCGCCCACAGAACGCGCGCCGCACGCAGCTTGGCGATCTCCATGAAGAAGTTCATGCCGACGCAGAAGAAGAACGACAGGCGTGGCGCGAAATCGTCGACCGACAGGCCCTTCGACTTTGCCGCGCGGACGTATTCGAGCCCGTCGGCGAGCGTGAAGGCGAGCTCTTGCACGCAGGTCGCGCCCGCCTCTTGCATGTGGTAGCCGGAAATCGAGATCGAGTTGAACTTCGGCATGTGGCGCGCCGTGTGCGCGATGATGTCGGCGACGATGCGCATGCTGGGCGCCGGAGGATAGATGTAGGTGTTGCGGACCATGAACTCCTTGAGGATGTCGTTCTGAATCGTGCCCGAGAGCTGGTCCTGGCCGACGCCCTGCTCCTCGCCGGCGACGATGAAGTTCGCCAACACCGGCAATACGGCGCCGTTCATGGTCATCGACACGCTCATGCGATCGAGCGGGATGCCGTCGAACAGGATTTTCATGTCCTCGACCGAGTCGATCGCAACGCCGGCCTTGCCAACATCGCCGACGACCAGCGGATGATCGGAATCGTAGCCGCGGTGGGTCGCCAGATCGAAGGCGACCGACAGGCCCATCTGGCCGTTTTTCAGGCACTCGCGGTAGAACGCGTTCGATTCCTCGGCGGTCGAGAAGCCGGCGTATTGGCGGAGCGTCCACGGCCGGTTGGCGTACATCGTCGCCCGCGGCCCGCGCAAATACGGCGGGAAACCGGGGAGCGAGCCAAGCGTCTCCAGGTTCTCGAGATCGGCTGCGGTGTAGAGCGGCCTCACCGCGATTCCCTCGGGCGTACGCCAGACAAGCGTCGCCGGGTCGTCGCCCTTGAGTTCCATGCGGGCGAGGTTCGCCCAGTCGTCCAACGTGCGATCGGAAAAATCGGCCATGAGCGGACAGGCTCCTGTCGCTGACCGGGAGATTTTACCAGAGCCCCGGCCGGCGCGGGCGAGCGATTGCGCCGGTTCACAACATCGCTAAATATTTATTTCAATTCAATAGTTTATTGATCAGTTAGCGCCGCTCGCTGGAATCAACCGCCGGAACGCCACGGGCACGGCGAAACCCTTGACGCTTGCATGCTCGCGTGTCGCAGCGAAGCCGTCGATCAACCTCGACACGCCCGCGTCATCGGCCAGCTCCTGTGAAATCACGATATCGCCCCCGCGGCTCTGCCCCTGGAGGCGCGCCGCCAGGTTGACGGTCGAGCCGAAATAATCGAGCCGGTCATTGAGCGTGACCGCGATGCAGGCGCCGCCGTGCAGTCCGAGCTTGATCACGACCCCCTCGCTGTTCTCGCCATTCCCGCCATGCGCGCGATTGAACGCGGCCACGTTGCGCTGCACATCGAGCGCCGCACGCACGGCGTCGCCGGGATCGCTGAACGCCGCCATCACCGCGTCGCCGATGGTCTTGATTACCGCGCCGTCGTTCGCCCGCACGGCGCTGGCAAGATAGGCGAAATGCTCGCGCACCAGATGGTACGCGCGCGCATCGCCGATCCGCCCGTAGAGCGCCGTCGAGCCGCGAAGATCGGTGAACATCAGCGTGACGTGCGCGATTCCGACCTCGTCGCCGGGCCGCAGGATCGCCGTCGGGAACAGGTCGCGAAACGCCTGCAACGAGATCGCCCGGTGCGCGGTGAGCGCGTCTTTCACCCAGTCGCGCGATTCAAGGACAAGCGTCGCCGCGCGATCGCGATGGTTGACCATTCGCACCATCCCCGGCGCCGCCGGTGCACCGACGTGCAGCCGGCCCTCTTCGGCGATCGCTTCGGGAAATCCGCCCGCGGTCCACGTGAGCGAGGCTGGTTCGCCGCGATGAAGATCGCGCAGCCGATAGTCGCCGGGCGAAAGGCTGAGCGATATCTCCCGTTCTTCGCCCGGCTCAAGCGTCTGCTGGGCGATTACGTGAGGCGTCGTCATCGGACCGAACAGGCAGAATTCACCCGAATCGATCGGCCGGATCGCCGACACCGGCCGGAAGGTGAGCTCGACGTTGCGCATGAAATCGCGCTCATAGTCGATGTTGCACGTTTCGCAATGCGCCCCCTTCGGTAAGCGGTCGAGCCCGATCACCGAAACCTTGGGCCCGCGACAGTTCGGGCAGAGCAGGTCCCACTGCATTTCGAGCAATCCCGC
>CAZLYV010000252.1:0-3654 GCA_964563665.1 uncultured Acetobacteraceae bacterium | reverse complement strand
GGCCCTTCACCTGCTCGTCGACCATCAAGCGGTGCTGGAGCGGCGGGAAGGCGCGCTGCCGGCAATCCATGCGCTCGCACATCCGGCAGCCGACGCCGATCTCGGTCACGCTGTCGAGCCGCTCGAGGTCCCAACCGTCGGCATAGACCAGCTCGCGCGCGTAACCGATCTCGCAGCCGATGCCGATGGCGAGATGCGAGCGCGGCTCCTTGAAGCCGCTCGTTTCGCCGTGGAGCGTGCGGGCGATGGAAAAGAACGTCGTGCCGTCGGGCAGGCGGGCGATTTGGCTGCGGATCATCCCCGGGGTCATGAACGCCTCGTGCACGTTCCAGCGCGGACACGAACCGCCGAAGCGCGAGAAATGAAACCCCGAGGCGGAAAACCGCTTCGAAATGTTGCCGGCGATGTCGACCCGCACGAGATAGAACGGCACGCCCTTGGCGCCCGGCCGCTGCAAGGTCGACAGCCGGTGGCAGACCTGCTCGAAGGAGGCGCCAAAGCGGTGGGCCAACCGCTCGATATCGTAGCGCGCCTGCTTCGCCGCGGCGAGGAACGGGGCGTAGGGCATGATCACCGCGCCCGCGAAGTAGTTGGCGAGCCCGACGCGACACAGGGTTTCGCTCTCGGGCGCCGACAGCTTGGCCTCGCGGATGAGCGCATCGAGCACTTCGCGCGCCTCGATAAGACCGATCTGGTAGGCGATCTGGAAAGTGCGGCTCGGGCGCGCCAGCACACCTGAGAGAACGAGGCGGCGGGTCTTTGCATCATAGCGGCGGAGCGCGCCGGCTTGTCCGTCGTGCGGCGCGATCTCGACCGCGATTCGGTGCCGATCCGCGAGATGTGCAACCAGACCACTATGCGGATCGACCGGGTCGAGCGACACCTCGCGCCATAACCGCTCGGCCGCCGCCTCCAGCGCCGGAAAGTGATTGGTCCGATCGGCGAAGAAGTCGCGCGCTTCCTCGGTTGGCAGCGTGAGACGCCGCGACGTGCCGCTGCCCGGAAGACCCAGAACGAGCGCCTGGGCGTCCTCGCGCGCGGTCTTGTAGGCGCGATAAAGCTCGAGAACCGCCTTTGCCGCCACGGGCGAGGCCGACACCAGATCGCGCAGCTCGTCCACCTTCACGTCGTGCGCATGCAGCGTCGCCTCGGCGAACACCTCGCGCAGACCCAGCACAAGCTTGCGTTCGTCGTCGTCGGAAAGCTGCTGCAGATCGACGTCGAACGCCTGGCCGAGCTTCAACAGAAGCGGAACCGTCACCGGCCGCTCGTCGTGTTCGATCAGGTTGAGGTAGCTCGCCGAGATGCCGAGCTGGTCGGCCATCTGAATCTGGGTCAGGCCCTTGGCCTGCCGCAGGCGGCGAATCTTGTTGCCGAGCAAGGTCTTGTGGGCCATCGCCGGGGCCTCCCTGGATCGGGCGGAAAATTTACACGATTTACAATAAAAGACACGAATCTGAAAATCCAGTGACAACTTTGCTAACTTTATTACCGTTTTGCAATTGCGCTTCGCAGATGCGATGTCAAAATTTTACCTGAATGGGGATCGGCTGTGACGAGTCCCCGAACTGGCCAAATCGAAGGAGAAGCGGGAGATGATTTCTGGGTCGTGGCACGACCGCATGCGGGCCTGCATGGCGCCCGAAGGCGCAGGCGGATGGGATGGCGCGCGTTGGCGCGGCATCAAGCGCGATTACACGGAGCGCGACGTGGCGCGCCTGTCGGGCTCGCTTCGCATCCAGCACACGCTTGCCGAGCGCGGGGCGCGGCGGCTGTGGGACGTGCTCAACAGCGAGCCCTATCTGCCGACCCTTGGCGCGCTCACCGGCAATCAGGCGGTGCAGCAGGTCAAGGCCGGCTTGAAGGCGATCTACCTGTCCGGCTGGCAGGTGGCGGCCGACGCCAATCTCGCCGGGCAGATGTATCCCGACCAGAGCCTCTATCCGGCGAACTCGGTGCCCGAAGTGGTGCGCCGGATCAATCGCGCCTTTCAGCGCGCCGACCAGATCCAAACGATGGAGGGCAAAGCGAACACCTACTGGTTCGCGCCGATCATCGCCGACGCCGAGGCCGGCTTCGGCGGGCCGCTCAACGCCTTCGAACTGATGAAGGCGATGATCGAGGCCGGCGCGGCGGGCGTCCATTTCGAGGATCAACTCGCCTCCGAGAAGAAGTGCGGGCATCTCGGCGGCAAGGTGCTGGTGCCGATGTCGCAGTTCGTGCGCACGCTCAACGCCGGACGGCTCGCCGCCGATACCGAGGGCGTGGCGACGCTGCTGCTGGCGCGCACGGATGCCGATTCGGCGCAGCTCGTCACCTCCGACGTCGATCCGCGCGATCGCAAGTTCCTCTCGGGCGAGCGTACGCAAGAGGGGTTTTTCCGCATCAAGCCAGGGGTGGGCAAGGACTACGCGATCGAGCGTTCGCTGGTCTACGCCGAGTATGCCGATCTCTTGTGGTGGGAGACCTCCGAACCCAATCTCGCGGACGCCAAGCGCTTCGCCGAGGCGATCCGCCATCACTTCCCGGGCAAGATGCTGGCCTACAACTGCTCGCCCTCGTTCAACTGGCGCAAGAAGCTGGCGCCCCACGACATCGCCGAGTTTCAGTCCCGCATCGGCGCCATGGGCTACAAATTCCAGTTCGTCACGCTGGCCGGTTTCCATTCGCTCAACTACGCCATGTTCCAGCTCGCGCACGGCTATGCACGGCACGGCATGGCCGCGTATGCCGAGCTGCAAGCGGCCGAGTTCGCGGCCGAGACCGACGGCTACACCGCGACCAAGCACCAGCGCGAAGTCGGCACCGGGTATTTCGACGCCGTGTCGGTGGCGATCTCGGCGGGCAAGTCGTCGACCACCGCGATGGCGGGCTCGACCGAGGCCGAGCAATTCCACGACTCGGCCGTAAAGCCGGCGGCGGCGGCGGAGTGAGCTTGGCGTGATTTGAATGCGGCGCGCCGTCGCTCGTTGGCGCCGATCGGCAGTGGAGCCGCCTTCCTCCCGCCACGGCTCCGGTCCATCCCCTCACCCCTGACGTCCCGCCGACGTCAGTCTCCCCCGCTTCGGAAGCCGTGCCTTCGGGTGCGGTTGGGTGAGGGGACCCTTTCTAGTACTCGGCATCGCTGATTGGCATTACCGGAGCGCGGCAGCGCTGCCCTAGTACCAGAATCTTGATCTGGTACCAACTTTCGAGTTTCGTGTTTCCGCAGCGCGCGACGCAACGAGACTTCGAAAGTTGGTACTAGGCGGATCGGCCGCAAGACGGCCGGGCGCAGGATTCCAGACCGGTCGCCGTGAATCTGGATAACGCGGTCGATGCCGGCCGCGGCCAAATTCAGGGAGTCCGAACCATGCCTCGTCTTTTCGGCGTGCTGCCGATGTTCGCCCTGGGAGTAATTTTCGTGCCGGCTGTTGCCGGAGCGCAGACGAACACTCCCGTGATCGACCAGCGCGAGCACAACCAGCAGGAACGGATCGCCGACGGCGTTGCCTCGGGCGCGCTCACGCCCCGCGAAACCGTGCGGCTCGAACAGGAACAGGGCCACATCCAGCGCCTCGAAACGCGCGCCAAGGCGGGCGGCACGGTGACCAACCAGGAACGGGCGCGCATCGCACGGGCCCAAAATCACGCCAGCCGCGATATCCATCGCCA
>CAZLYV010000251.1:0-3764 GCA_964563665.1 uncultured Acetobacteraceae bacterium | reverse complement strand
GGCCGCCAGAATCGCCGCAAGCCGCCGATCGACGCGCTCCTCGACCACGCGACCTTCCTCTCGGGTAAATTTGCCAGATAGCCTAGGTCCCAATTATCAGAATAACCCTCCGGGGCCGCCGTCGGCAATGTCAAGCGCGGAAACGTCGCAAAACAGCTCTTCATCACGGAAATGCCGGATGCGACCACCCTCCGTCAGGCGCATTTCCCAAACGCCCGCTCGAGCCTGAGCCAGGTGATGCGGAACACCTGGGCGAGCGCGGTGTCGATCTCGGTTTCCGGGTCGTTGCCGATCCGGCGCTCGCGGTCTATCGCCAGGCAGGCAAATGAGATGACGCGGAAGCTGGCGTGACGGATCTCGGCCATACGCTCGATATCAAGGACGCGACCCACAGCTTCGGCGCGTTGCGGGCACGCCACGGGTTTTATCCACCCGTCGCGAAGCCGCCGCCGTCCATCCCCCGCATCGCCCAGTGGGTGAACCGGCGTTCGAGGATGGCGGCGATCGCATACATGGCGATGCCGAGCGCGGCGACCACCAACAGACCGGCGAAGACGAGCGGCACGCGAAACGACGAGCTGGCCGAGAGCATCAGGTAGCCGATGCCCTCGTTGGCGGCCACCGTTTCGGAGATGACCGAACCGACGAAGGCGAGCGTGATCGAGACCTTGAGCGAGGCGAAGAAGTACGGCATCGCGCGCGGCAGCCCGACCTTCAGCAGGATGTCGAGCTTGCGCGCGCCGAGCGATCGCAGAACGTCGGCGAGCTCCGGTTCCATGGTCGCGATCCCGGTCGCCACGTTGACCACGATCGGGAAGAACGAGATCATGAACGCGGTCAGGATCGCCGGCACGGTGCCGATGCCGAACCACAGCACCAGCACCGGAACCAGCGCCACCTTGGGGATGGAGTTGAAGCCGATGAGGATCGGGTTGAGCGCGACATAAAGCAGCGCCGAGGTGCCGACGGCGATCCCCAGCGCGAGACCGATGCCGACCGCGATCGCGAAACCGACCATTGTGGTGAACATCGTGTGGCTTGCGTTCTTCCAGATGCCGACGCGGAATTGCCACAGCGCCTCGAGCGACTTCGAGGGCGTGGGCAGGACAAACTCGGGCACGTCGAACAGCCGGCAGCCGACCTCCCAGGTCACGAACAGAAGGGTCGCGGAGATCCAGGGCGCCACGATGCGCCGCGTGCGGGTCAATATCATCCGCCCTCCCGCGCCCGTCCGACGTGGTTGCGCAAATCGCGCACGATATCGACAAAATCCGGCGTGAAGCGCTCGGCCAGCTTGCGCGGCCGCGGCAAATCGATCGGTCGGCTGTAAATGATCCGTCCGGGCCGGCTCGAGACGACATGCACCGTGTCGGCGAGGTAAACCGCCTCGGTGAGTTCGTGCGTGACCAGAACGACGGTGAACCGGCGCTCCATCCACAGAACCTGAAGCGTGTCCCACAGCTCCTCGCGGGTGAAGGCGTCGAGCGCCCCGAACGGCTCGTCGAGCAGCAGGATGTCGGGCTCGTGGATGAGCGAGCGGCAAAGCGAGACGCGCTGCTGCATGCCCCCCGAGAGCTGCCAGGGGAAAAGCGCCTCGGCGTCGGCAAGTCCCACCTTGGCCAGCATGGCGCGGGCCCGCGCGAGGTAGGCCGTCTTCTCGCGCCGGAACCGCCGCCGATACGCCGGCACGACCTCGAGCGGCAACAGTACGTTCTGAATCGCGTTGCGCCAGGGAAGCAGAATTGGATTTTGGAACGCCATGCCGACGATCTTGAGCGGTCCCTTGACCGGCGCGCCGCCGACCGCGATCCGCCCCGCGCTCCCCGGATGAAGGCCCGAAATCAACTTGAGGAGAGTCGATTTGCCGCAGCCCGACGGACCGACGAGCGCCGCGAACTCGCCGCGCCGGATGGCGAGATTGACGTCGCGCAGAGCAAGCACGCCCGCGCCGTCGGCGCCATAGATCAGGCTGGCGCCGGCAATTTCGATCAGCGGCGCGGCGTCGTCGCCGGCCGCCGGCCTTGCGGACCTCGTTCCAGGCGCAACCGCGCCACCGTGCTGGCGTACGGGCTCGGGCGTCACTCGATGGTCCGCAATTCCTTTGCCGGCAGATAGGCGTCGGTGAAGATCTCCGAGGCTGCCGGCTTGCGCGCCAGCTTGGCCGCGAAGGCGACCTGATCGATGCTGCGTTCGAGCCGCGTCATGTCGATCGTTCCAAAACCGTTCTTGCGCACGTCGGGGGTCACGATGTTGGTCCGAATCGCCAGCTGCATGCGCTCGAGTTCAAGCGCGTCGTCGATCAGCGGGTCCCTGCGCTTGCTGGCGATGATTCCCTCGTTGTTGTCGCGCAGCATTTCCCGCATGCCCTTCATGGTCGCGCGCACGAAGCCGGCGATCTTGTCGCCGTGCTGGGCCAGCATCCGCGGCGAGGCGATGATGCCGTTGCCGTAAAAGTCGAGCCCGAAATCGGAATAGCGCATCACCACGATGTCCTCGGGCTTCACTCCCTTGGCCTTGAGGTCGAGGAACGAGGAGAAGTAATGGCCCGAGATGAAATCGACCTCCTTGCGGACCAGCATCGCCTCGCGCAGCGCCGGATCCATGTTCTTGCGCGCGATCTTGTCGCTGTCGATGCCGACCTTGGCGGCGAACGCGGGGAACAGCTTGTAGGAGGCGTCGAAGACGGGCGCGCCCAGCGTCTTGCCGACGAGGTCGCTCGGCTTGGCGATGCCGCTGCCCTTGAGGGCGAAGACCGAGAACGGCGGGAAGTCGTAAATGACCATCACGCATTTGATGGTCTTGTCGGCATTGGCGGCGTCGTATTCGATGAGCGCATTTATATCGGCAAAGCCAAGATCGTAGGCGCCGCTGGCGACGCGGCTGACCGCGCCCGCCGAGCCCTGGCCGGCGTCGATCGTCACCTCGAGGCCCTCGGCCTTGTAGTAGCCCTTGTCGGCGGCGATCAGAAAGAACGCGGTCGGCCCCTGAAATTTCCAGTCGAGGGTGAACTTGACGGGAAAGAGCTGCTGGGCGGCCGCGCCGGACGCCGAGGCGGCTACGAGGGCGACGGCGACGGCAAGTGCACCTGCGCGACTTACGAGATTCGCGAGCATGCGTGGACTCCCTGTCTGTGATGGGCGTTGCGATATCGATCGTCAGAGCAAGTCGCGGGCCATTCGCGCGTAACGCGATGAACTGGTGCCGATAGACCGATCCGCCCGGGAGCAACCGCCGCGACTCGTCTACCGGGCGGGCATTGTGCCCAGAAATGGGGCGGTTCGCATTCGGATTCTGGGTCGTCCACGTATTGGTCATGTATGGCCTCGTCCTCGGGTCGAACGCGCGATCCTGTTTGCCGCTGGCAGGGTGAATTGACGGGCCGCAGCCGATCCCCGATTCTCCCGCTGCGGCCCGTTTCCGGGGTTTTCGATCGTCTTTGCGAAGCCAGCCGCCGAGGAAAGGCGCCGCGGACGAAACAACCGGAGGAGACAGCCATGCGCCGCCTGTTCGGCGCCGCCGCGATTGCGGCGGGGCTTATTGCATCTTTCGCCTCGGCCCAGCCGGGCGGCATTGGAACGAGCCCGCAAGGGACTCTTACCTACGCGCTCGGCTTCGTCGTCGCCGCCGCGCTGCTCACCTGGCGCTGGCGCAAACGCGCGACCACGGCGACGATTTGACGTACGACCAAGTCAGCAAGGTTGGAGAGTTGTCGGAAGCGCTTAGCCGTTTCCCATTAGATCGCTCAGCGCTTCCCGCCGGGCGAT
>CAZLYV010000250.1:0-3789 GCA_964563665.1 uncultured Acetobacteraceae bacterium | reverse complement strand
GATCCTTCCATTACGATTACTTTCAGGTTCGGGTTGAGGCGTAGTACTCGACTCGCTTCTCGAGGTGGCCGAGAAATCCGTCGATCAGGAATGCGAACGCGAACAACAGCAGGAGCAACGCCCACAAATGCTCCATGAGAAAATTCGACTGATAGATCTCGAACATATGGCCGAAGCCGACAACCGAGACCAGAAGCTGGCCGATGATCACGCCCTTGACCGCGCGCACCAGGCCAAGCCGGATGCCGGCGAGAATTTCAGGCAGCGCCGCCCAGATATAGATTTTGGTCAGCGCCTGCCATTTGCTGGCGCCGTAGCTGTGCGCCATCTCGATCAGCGAGGTCGAGATCGACCGCGTTCCGGCTCGCGCATCGAGGACGATGATCCATACGGTGAATAAAATCACCGTCAGGACGATGGTCGTTTCGCCAAACCCGAACAACGCCATGATCACCGGCACCAGGGCCGAAAGCGGCGCGCTGACGAACAGGTTGACCCATGGCAGGATCAGGCGATCGACCAAATTCGAGCGGCCCATGACGACGCCGAGCGGCACGCCGACGAGGACCGAGACTCCGGTGCCGGCGAGGAACGCGCGGGCGGTGAGAGCCAGCGCCTCCTGGAATGTCTCGGTCGGCGCGATCTCGAAGATGCGGCCGATCACGCTCGACAGCGGCGGGAGCAGAAGCACGGCGTCGGTGTGGCCGACGATCTCCCAGAGCGCCGCCCAGATCAACAGCGAGACGACGCGCGGAATGCGATGACCGAAGATTTCCATGGCGCGTCGGTCACTCGACGTATTGCTTGAGGCCCTGCCAAATCGCCTCGACGGTATCGAGATAGGTCGGGTGGCGGCGAATCTGGTCGGGCGCCGCGTCGCGCGGGAAATCGGGCGCCACGATCCTGGCGACGCGTCCCGGGCGTGGCGAGAGAAGGACGATACGGTCGGAAAGATAGACCGCTTCCTCGATGCTGTGGGTGACGAAAAGAAACGTTTTTTTCTCCTGCGCCACCAACCGCAGAAGGTCCTCTTGAAACTTGCGTCGCGTCTGCTCGTCGACCGCCGCGAAGGGTTCGTCCATCAGCAGCACCTCGGCGTTGACGGCGAGCGCGCGCGCCAGGCCGACGCGCTGGCGCATGCCGCCCGACAGCTCGTGCGGATAACGGCGCTCGAAGCCGGCGAGCCCGACGGCGCGAATGTATTTTTCGGCGATCGCCTCGCGTTCGCTGCGCGCCAATCCGCGCAACTCGAGACCGAAGGCGGCGTTGCGCAGCGCGGTAGCCCACGGCATCAGGGCGAAATCCTGAAATACGAATGCGCGCTCGGGACCCGGCCCGGTCACTTTGCGACCCTGGACGACGACTTCGCCGCCGCTGGGCTCGATCAGGCCGGCGATTATCTTGAGCAGCGTCGTCTTGCCGCAGCCCGACGGCCCCAGCAACGTCGTCAGCTCGCCCTTGGGGAAATCGAGACTGACATCCTTCAGCGCCTCGACGCCGCCGTCGTAAGTCTTCGACACGGCCCGCACCGAAACGATCGGCTCGGCCGACGGTCGTACCCCAGGATCGGACGTCGTCTTGCGCGTCGCCATTATCGTGTCCGCTTCTCCGGCCTGAACAGGCGAATCTCGATCGTCTCCAGAAGTTCGATGAACAGCACCGACAAAATCATCACCGTGGCGATGGCGGCGTACATCTTCGGATACTCGGCGATCGACTGATTATAGGTGATCAGGTCGCCGACGCCGGTCGGGCTGATCAGCAGCTCGGCCAATATCGCGCCGATGAAGCCGGCGGCGACGCCGAGCCGCAGCCCGGCGAAGATCACCGGGCTCGCCGCCGGCAAAATGATCTTGGCGATCAATTGCCGCCGCGTGCCGAGGAACGAGCGGCCCATCTCTTCGAGCGAGGTGGGCGTATGGCGGATCGCCTTGAACGAGTTGAGCACGATCACCGGAACCGCCATGACGCAGACGGTAAGCACCTTGGTTGCCAGACCGACGCCATAGGCGAGAACGAGCAGCGGGATGATCGCCGCCAGCGGCGCCGCCTGCAAGACGATGAACAACGGCAGGCCAAACCACTCGGCGCGCCGGCTGAGGCCCATGGCGAGACCCGACGCGACGCCGATCGCCGCCGACACCGAGATGCCGATCGCCAGCGGCGGCAGCGTGATCGTCAGCGCGGCAAGCAGCGAGCCGTCGCCGAACATGTCGAGCCAAGCCGCCGCCGTCTCGGTGAAGGTCGGGAACGCGGCGCTGACCCCGGCACGCCCGACATATTCCCAGATCCCAAGCACGGCGACGACCGAAACCAGCCGTAGCGTTCGGGGATTGGCGAGAACGAGTGACAATTGATCGGGTCCGACGGTTTGCGATCGACGAATGATCGGGCGGAGGCGGCGGCGCGCTGGCGATGCCGCCTCCTGCCGCGCGCCAACCTGCTTGCGTCAGCTGCCGACCTTCTTGTGCGCCCGGTCGAGCGGTCCGAGGTCCCAGTAATCCTCGACCTTCAGGCTGTCGGCCGGTCCCTGCATCTGGCCGGCTTCGACGTAGAACTCGAAATCGGCCTTGACCGCCTCGACGCTGCCGCCCTTGGGATGGAACAACCCGGCCTCGATGCCCTGTACGTAGAACTTGGTGACGCCCTCGAGGACTTCCTTGGGCTGGTCCTTGAGCAGGCCGCGCTTGGCGCGCTCTTGTTCGATGATCGCCGGGTTCTTCGCCATCTCGGCCCACAGCTTGGCGAATTCCTCGACCAGGATGTCGACCTTCTGCGGGTTCTTTTGCATCCAATCGAGCCGCGCGAAGAGCACCTCGTCGCTTGCCGGGTTGGAAACGCCCGGCAGCACATGGAAGCGATCGCCGGCGCGCTCCATCAGCTTATTCTTGTTGGCGAGGTCGATGATCGTCGCTTTGATCTGGCCGTTGATCATCGCGATGATGCGATTCTCGGAGCCGGCGATGTAGTTGCGTTGCCCGAAGGTGATTCCCTCGTGCTTGGCGATGATGTTGCCGATCGCCTCGGTGCCGCTGCCGCGGGCATGGAAGGTGAAAGGTTGGCCGTTGAGGTCCTTCCACGATTTGATCGACTTGTCGACGACCGGGAAGAAGATGAGGCGGGAGAGTTGGAACAAACCGCGAATCGGCGCCTTGGTCTTCTGCATCACCGCGTAGGGCGTCGCCGCGCCGACCTCGACCTGGCCGTTGACCACCGCCTGTATCGCCAGATCCTCCTTGGCGAACGAGGTGAGCTTATAGTCGAAGCCGCGCGCCTTGGCGCGCTCCAGCGCGATGACGAACGACAAGGTTTCGACCGATATCGTGTCGCCCAGCGCCACTTGGACCGGCTGCGCCACGGCCGACGAGGTGAACAAAGCCGTTCCGGCGGCGAACATTGCCGCGCCGATCATTGCGCGCGTCTTGCCAATCGTCTGCATGTTTCGTCTCCTCTCCTGCGATTTGCCGTTGGCCCGCGCCGAGGCGAGGGCATCGGTCCCGGCGACCCGGCCGGCCGCGTCGGCGGCGGGATCGCCCGTCGGAGCTTCAAGGATATAAGACAATGCGCGGCGACAAAATAGACGAAGCTGCGATTTTCTTGGACAATCTTAGGGCCGCGAAACGGCTGTGGCTACCGGATATTAGATTCTGACGTGCTCCCCACTTTTCATCCGATCTGATCTAGAGTCCGTTCTGCATTTGAGCCCATGAGGGCTGGTGGCGCAACGGGACGGGGCGCTCTTTGCGCGCATGGCACTTCGACCGGATTCCAGGTGCAACTGAATTTGCA
>CAZLYV010000249.1:2710-3807 GCA_964563665.1 uncultured Acetobacteraceae bacterium | reverse complement strand
GCCTGGTAATCGAGGTCGAGCGCTTCGGCGACCGCGGCATAGGTGATATGGCCGCGATGCACGTTGAGCCCGTGCCGCAGATGAATATCGTCGGCGAGCGCCTTTTTGACGCCCTTGCTGGCCAGCGCGACGACGAAAGGCAATGTCGCGTTGTTGAGCGCGAAGGTCGAGGTGCGCGGCACCGCGCCCGGCATGTTGGCGACGCAGTAATGCACCACGTCGTCGACCACGAAGGTCGGATCGGCATGCGTGGTCGCGTGGCTGGTCTCGAAGCAACCGCCCTGGTCGATCGAGATATCGACCATCACCGAGCCGCGTTTCATGTGCTTCACCATCTCGCGCGTCACCAGCTTGGGCGCCGCGGCGCCCGCCACCAGCACCGCGCCGATCACCAGATCCGCGTCCAGCACGTATTTCTCGACCGCGTCGCGGGTTGAAAAGATCGTGTGAAGCTGCGAGCCGAATTGCAGATCGAGTTCGTAGAGACGCTGCAGCGAGCGGTCGACGACGATCACCTGCGCCTCCAATCCCATCGCCATGCGCGCCGCGTTGGTGCCGGCGACGCCGCCGCCCAGGATCACCACTTTGGCCGCCGGCACGCCGGGCACGCCGCCGACCAGGACGCCCATGCCGCCTTGCGGTTTTTCGAGGCAGTGCGCGCCCACCTGGACCGACATGCGCCCCGCCACCTCGCTCATCGGCGCCAAGAGCGGCAGCCCGCCGCGCTCGTTGGTCACCGTCTCGTAAGCGATCGCCGTGCAGCCCGAGGCGATCAATCCCTTGGTCTGCGCGCGATCGGGCGCCAGATGCAGGTAAGTAAACAGCACCTGGCCCTCGCGCAGCCGCTTGATCTCGGCCGCCTGCGGCTCCTTCACCTTGACGATCATGTCGGCCCTGGCGAACACATCCGTAGCCGCGCCGGCGATCGCAGCACCCACCGCCCGGTAATCCTCGTCCTCGAAGCCGATCCCGTACCCCGCTTTGGTCTCGACGATCACCTTTTGCCCGTGGAGGACGAGCTCGCGCACGCTTGCCGGCACCAGGCCGACGCGGTTCTCATCGCTCTTTATTTCCTTGGGTACGCCGATGAGCATGGA
>CAZLYV010000249.1:0-2610 GCA_964563665.1 uncultured Acetobacteraceae bacterium | reverse complement strand
AGCCAACCCGAGGGGCTGGCGAGGAACTTGGCCGGCACCGCGGCAAGCGAGGAGAGCAGCGCGTATTGGGTGGCGGTGAAGGCGACGTTGGTGAGGCCCGAGAGATAGGCGACGAACGCCGCCGCGCCCATGCCGCCGGTGAAATTCTCGGCGCCGATGGTGAGCGCCAGCATCAAGGGATCGTGGCCGACCACGGCCTGGATCGCGTACATGAAATTCGACAGCAATTGCAGAACCCCGCAGACGAGCAGGCTGCGATAGAAACCGAGGCGTTGCGTCGCCAGCCCGCCCACGGCGACGCCGGCGAGTGTCGCCACGAATCCAAACAGCTTGCTGATGTTGGCGATCTCGATCTTGCTGAAGCCCATATCGACGTAAAACGGATTCGCCATCACGCCGGCGAGCGAGTCGCCGAGCTTGTAGAGCACGATGAACACCAGCACGGCGAGCCAACCCGGCCGCTGGATGAAATCGCCGAACGGCGCGATCACCGCCGCTTCGACCCAGGCGCGGGCACGCGCGGCGGGCGTGTCGCCGGGCAGGGGATCGAGGGCGTGGTGTGAGGCCGCCGGCTCGTGGGCGATGAGCACGGTTGCGAGCCCGACCACCATCAGCGCCGCGATCAATTCGTAAGCGAAATGCCAGCCGCCGAAATCGGCGGCGTAGAGCGCGCCCGCACCCGCCGCCAACAGGCCGAAGCGATAGCCCCATTGGGTCGCCGCGGCGCCCGCCCCTTGTTCATCGGGCGCCAGGATCTCGATGCGGTAGGCGTCGATGACGATGTCCTGGCTCGCCGAGAGGAAGGCGACGATGACGGCGAGAAACGCGGTCAGTCCGAGATTTTCCGCCGGGCTGGTCTGGCCCAGCGCCAGGATGGCAAGCACAAGCAACGTCTGGACAAGCACCAGCCAGCCGCGCCGGCGTCCAAGTATCGTGGTCAGCCACGGCAGCGGCAGCCGGTCGATCGCCGGCGACCAGATGAATTTCCAGTTGTAGGAGAACCCGACCAGGACGAAGAGACCGATCGAGGTCCGCGACACGCCCTGCTCGGCGAGCCACAGCGAGAGCGTGGCAAAGGTAAGCGGAAACGGCAGCCCGCTCGCGAACCCCATGAAGAGGACGACGAGCAGCCGCTTCTGGCGGTAGACGCGGAGCGACTCGAGCCAAGTGGACATCGGTCAGGTTTACCCGGGCGATGGCGAATCGGGGAATTCTAGTACGTGACCCGGCGGCGTGGAATCATTCCCCCACCCGCGACGAGGGCGCGTCGCGACCTCCCCCGCAAGGGGGGAGGTGAAAGAAAGAAGGCATGGCCTAAATATTCCCCCTCCCCCTCGATGTGGGAGGTGAAAGAAAGAAGGCATGGCATAAATATTCTGCCTCCCCCTTGAGGGGGGAGGCGGCGACGCGAATGCGTCGCCGGTGGGGGTGATTCGTTTTGGGACGGCGCAAATTCTCGCGTGAGGTCGCTCACACCGCGCGCGAGAAGGCGTCGGCCTCGGCCTCGGCCGCGGCGGCGCGGTTGGCCCGCTTGCGGTCGTTGAAATCGAGCAGCTTCTTGCGCAGGCGGATCGATTTCGGCGTCACCTCGACGAGCTCGTCGTCGGCGATATAGGCGATCGCCTGTTCGAGCGACATCGCGCGCGGCGGCGTCAACTGGATCATCTCGTCCTTGGCCGTGGTGCGGATGTTGGTGAGCTTCTTGCCCTTGAGCGGATTGACGTCGAGGTCGTTGTCGCGGGCGTGCTCGCCGACGATCATCCCCTTGTAGACCTGTATCCCTGCGCCGATGAACATGGCGCCGCGCGGCTCGAGATTCCACAGCGCGTAGGTGACCGAGAGCCCGTCGGCGTTCGACACCAGGACGCCGGTGCGCCGCCCCTCGATCGCGCCTTTCCACGGCGCGTAGCCGTGGAAGAGCCGGCTCATCACGCCCGTGCCCCGAGTGTCGGTCAGGAACTCGCCGTGATAGCCGATGAGCCCGCGCGAGGGGATGCGGAAGACCAGCCGCACCTTGCCGCCGCCCGAGGGGCGCATCTCGACCATCTCGCCCTTGCGGCGGCCGAGCTTGTCGACGACGACGCCCATGAACCCCACGTCCACGTCGACCTGCGCCTCCTCGATCGGCTCGAGGCGCTCGCCGGTCGCCGGATCGTGCTTGATGAGGACGCGCGGGCGGCCGACCGAGAGTTCGTAGCCCTCGCGCCGCATCGTCTCGACCAGCACGCCGAGCTGCAGTTCGCCACGACCCGCCACCTCGAGCGTGTCGGCCTCGGCCGTCTCGTGCACCTTGATCGCGACGTTGCCCTCGGACTCGCGTATCAGGCGCTCGCGGATCATCCGGCTGGTGACCTTGCTCCCCTCGCGCCCGGCAAGCGGCGAATCGTTGATCGAGAAGGCCATGGCGAGCGTGGGCGGATCGATCGGCGTCGCTTCGATCGGCACGCTCACCTCGGGCGCGGCGATGGTGTCGGCGACGGTCGGCCGGCCGAGACCGGCGATGGCGACGATGTCGCCCGCCTCCGCCGCTTCGATCGGTACGCGCTCGAGGCCGCGGAAGGCCAGCAGCTTGGTGAGCCGCGCCTCCTCGAGCACCACGCCGTCGCGCGA
>CAZLYV010000248.1:0-3820 GCA_964563665.1 uncultured Acetobacteraceae bacterium | reverse complement strand
GTGGCTCGGCCTGATCATGGCCTACAATGTGTGGATGATCATCTGGCCGAACCAGCAGAAGGCGCTGGGCATGGTCGAGGCGTCGCCCGACGCCAAGAAATCGGCCGCACGGGTGGCGATGCTTGCGAGCCGCGTCAACACGATGCTGTCGATCCCGATGCTTTACGCGATGGTCGGGGCGCAAAACCTCGGCGCGTGATCGCTGAACGACGAGACAGGCGATTGAAACGGGGCCTTCTGGCCCCGTTTCTCTTTCCGGGCGTTTCGCGTCAGCCCACGGCGATGAGAGCGGCGGCGACGCGACGCTCTTCGGACAGCAGCACGTTATAGGTGCGGCACGCGGCGCCGGTATCCATGGCCTCGACGATCAGGCCGGCGGCACGAAGCTCCCGTCGCAAGGCAGGATCGAACAATCCGGTTCGCGACCCGCAGCCGAGCAGGAGAAGTTCGACCGCCGGTGCATGCCCGACGAACGCGGTCAGGCTATCGCGCGTCACTTGCGCGAATTCGACCACCGGCCACGGCAGGACCCGATCGGGAAACAGCAGGATCGAGCCGGCGAACGATTCGCCGCTGATTCGGAACCCGCCGCCGCCATAGGCGTCGATGACCTTGCGGCCAGTGGGGATGAGCGGCGTGACATCCATGGGTCCGCCGGCCAATTATACCACTACGGACGTACGGCGGCGGCGGCCGTTTCCGTGGGCCGCGGCGGGCGCATGTAGATCAGCAGCGGCGCCGCCAGGTAGATCGACGAGTAGGTTCCGACGAGAATGCCCCACACCATCGCGATCGAGAAGCTGCGGATAACCTCGCCGCCAAAAATGACCAGCGCCAGCACCGCGAGCATGGTCGTGGAGCTCGTCATGATGGTGCGCGAGAGGGTGTCGTTGATCGCGCGATTCATCAGCTCGCCGAACTCGAGCGTCTTGTATTTTCGCAGCGTCTCGCGAATGCGGTCGAAGACGACCACCGTGTCGTTGATCGAATAGCCGGCGATCGTCAGCACGGCGGCGACGGTCGACAGGTTGAACTCGATCTGGGTTATCGCGAAGAGGCCGATCGTGGTGATCACGTCGTGCGCCGTGGCGATCAGCGCCGCCACGCCAAACTGCCATTCGAAGCGGAACCAGACGTAGATGGCGATTCCGAGAAGCGAAAGAATGGATGCAATGGCCCCCGCCTCGATCAGTTCGCCGCCGACTTTTGGGCCGACGACCTCGGTGCGCCGAAAATCGAAGCCGGCGCCCAGCGCTTGGCGGATTTTCGCCACCGCCTGGTTCTGCGCTCGCTCATTGCCCTGGCTCTCGACGCGAATGAGCACGTCATTATTCGACCCAAAGTCCTGCAGCGCCACCTCGCCAAGGCCGAGGCCGGAGAGATTTCCGCGCATCGCATGGAGGTCCGCCGCTCCTTGGGTCGAGCGAACCTCGATCACGACACCGCCGCGAAAGTCGATGCCGTAATTGAGGCCCGGCATGAGGAACAGAACGACCGAGAGAACCGACATCAGCGCCGATACGGCGAAGGTGAACAGCCGGATCCGGATGAACTGGATATTGGTTCCTGGCGGAATGAACTGGAGGGGGCGCATCGAGGTGTCCTAGATCGGAATGGCTTTGGGCCGCATGTACCGGAACCATTCGGCGACCTGCAGCCGCGTCACCAAAATGGCGGTGAACATCGAGGTGAGGATGCCGATCGACAGCACCACGGCGAAGCCGCGCACCGGCCCCGCTCCGAGCAGGAACAGCAGCAGGCCGGCGATCAGCGTGGTCAAGTTGGAGTCGATGATGGTGGCGCTCGCCCGCTCGAACCCGGTCTCGATCGCCGAGAGCGGCGTACGCCCATTCCGGATCTCCTCGCGGATGCGCTCGTAGATCAGCACGTTGGCGTCGACCGCCATGCCCATGGTCAGCACGACTCCGGCGATGCCGGGCAGCGTCAGCGTCGCGCCCAGCACGGAAAGCAGCGCCATGAGAAGCGCCAGGTTGAAAAACAGCGCGATGTTGGCAAAAACGCCGAACAGGCCGTAGCAGACGATCATGAAGGAGACGACCAGCACGATGCCGAGGATGCTGGCGAGCTTGCCGGCCTCGATCGAATCGGCGCCGAGGTCGGGTCCGACGCTGCGCTCCTCGAGCACGTTGAGCGGCGCCGGCAAGGCGCCCGCGCGCAACAGCACCGAAAGGTCGGTGGCCAAGGCGGCGGTGAAACTGCCTGAAATCTGCCCCGATCCGCCGAGGATCGGCTCGCGGATGACCGGCGCGCTGATCACCTTTCCATCGAGCACGATGGCGAGCGGCTTGCCGACATTCTGGCGGGTCACGTCGCCGAATTGCCGCGCGCCGACGGAATCAAACTTGAAATTCACCACCCACTCGCCGGTTTGCGAGTTCTGGCCGGGCTGGGCGTCGGTCAGGCGCTCGCCCGCGACCATGACGCGGCGCTGGACGAGGTACTGACGCGACTGACCGCCCGCCTCGACCTCACGGTCGGCGGGAAGAAGCAGCGAGCCCGGCGGCGTCCGCCCGGCGCGCGCCTCGGCGATCGAGCCCGTGGTGTCGAGCAGGTGGAAGGTCATCTTCGCCGTCTTGCCAAGCAGCGCCTTGATCCGCTCGGGCTCGCGCACGCCTGGAAGCTGCACGAGGATGCGGTCTTGTCCCTGCGCCTGGATCGTGGGATCGCGCGTGCCTGTCTCGTCGATGCGGCGGCGGATGATTTCGATCGACTGCGAAACCGCCTTGCTCCGCTGCTCGGCCATCTCGCGCTGGTCGAGCTTCACCGTCACCGTGCCGTCGGGCGACGCCGTGATTTGGGCCGTCTGATCGGCCTCGCGCGCGGCGTTGCGCGCCTGGTCGAGCTGGGCTAGCTCGCGCACCTTGAAGGCGACCGCGGTGTCGCCTTCCGGCGCCACATTTACGATCGGAATGCGCTGCGTGCGCATGATGTTGCGCAGCGCATCCTGAAGATTGTTGAGGCGGTCGCGCGTGAGGGCGGCGACGTCGACCTCGAGCAGGAGATGCGATCCGCCCTGAAGGTCAAGGCCGAGCGTCACCTGCTGGTGCGGCAGCCAGCGCGGCAGCGATTCCATCCGCTCGCGCGAAAAGAGATTGGGCGCCGCATAGATCACCCCGGCGAGACAGATCACGATGATCGTCCAGAACTTCCATTGGGCCATCTTCAGCATGGCGGCGGCTCAACCCTTGAGATGGGCCTGATAGTCATCGTGGCCGAGCGAATCGTAAAGCTTGCGGCGCATCGGATCCTTCAGCGTCTCGTAAGCCTCATTGGCGGTGGCCTCGCCGCTCTTGCCGGCGTGCGCCGCCGCGATCTCGGCCGCGCTCGCGCTTCGCGCGACCCCGAGGACGGTGTAGAAATCGTCCGGGCTCTCCGCGCGCGCGACGCTTCCGGTTTTGCGAGGCTCCTTGGCCTCCTTGCCCTCCCGGGCTTCGGCCGGCTCGGTGCGCGCAAGCACCTCGCTGATCATCGTGCGGCGCACCTTCACCCGCACGCCATCGGCGATCTCGACGGTCGCGTCCGCATCGCCGGTGACGACCTTGGTCACCATTCCGATGAGTCCACCCGAGGTCACGACGCGGTCGCCGCGCCTGAGCGCGTCGACCATCGACCTGTGCTCTTTGACCTTCTTTTGCTGCGGCCGGATGATGAGGAAATAGAAGACGACGAAAATCAGCAACAGCGGCGCGAGCTGAATCATATCGAAACCGCCGAATCCCCCGCCGCCGGTCTGCGCATACGCAGGCGAAATGAACATGCACGAACTCCCTTGCCCGGCGGGGCGGACATGCCCCTGCCC
>CAZLYV010000247.1:0-3828 GCA_964563665.1 uncultured Acetobacteraceae bacterium | reverse complement strand
TAGCGCCGTCTTAGGTGCAGCGCAGCAAGCCCTCTTCAAAATCGATCGCAAACGGTGTAAGCCAAGCGCCATCATTTCCATTGCCTGGCGCTCCGCCATCGGCGCTCATCGCCAAGGAGATTGCCCCTTGTCCACCATCGGCCGCGACAGCCTGAAGACCCGCCGCACCCTCAAGGTCGGTGACCGCGCTTACGCCTATTTCAGCCTGGAGGCGGCCGCCGGCGCCGGGCTTGGCGATATTTCGCGCCTGCCGGTGTCGCTCAAGGTCTTGCTCGAAAATCTGCTGCGCCACGAGGACGGGCGGACGGTCAGCGTCGACGACATCAAAGCGATGGCCGCCTGGCTCAAAGACCGCCGCTCGCAGCGCGAGATCGCCTACCGTCCGGCCCGCGTGCTGATGCAGGATTTCACCGGCGTGCCGGCGGTGGTCGATCTTGCGGCGATGCGCCACGCGATGGTCGACATGGGCGGCGATCCCAAGAAGATCAATCCGCTCTCGCCGGTCGATCTGGTGATCGACCACTCGGTGATGGTCGATTATTTCGGCGGCCCCGACGCGTTCAAGAAAAACGTCGCACTCGAGTACCAGCGCAACGGCGAACGTTATGCCTTCCTGCGCTGGGGTCAGACCGCGTTCAACGATTTCCGCGTCGTGCCGCCGGGCACCGGCATCTGTCACCAGGTCAATCTCGAATATCTCGCCCAGACCGTCTGGACGTCGAACATCGACGGCGCGACCTACGCCTATCCCGACACGCTCGTCGGCACCGACAGCCATACGACGATGGTGAACGCGCTCGCCGTCCTGGGCTGGGGCGTGGGCGGCATCGAGGCCGAGGCGGCGATGCTGGGTCAGCCGGTCTCCATGCTGATCCCCGAGGTGGTGGGCTTCAAGCTCACCGGCAAGCTCAAGGAGGGCACGACGGCGACCGACCTCGTGCTCACCGTCACGCAGATGCTGCGCAAGAAAGGCGTGGTCAATAAATTCGTCGAGTTCTTCGGCCTCGGCCTCGACACCCTCTCGCTCGCCGATCGCGCGACGATCGCCAACATGGCCCCCGAATATGGCGCGACCTGCGGTTTCTTCCCGGTCGATCGCGAAACCATCAACTATCTCACCTTCACCGGCCGCGATCTCGCGCGCGTCGCCCTCGTCGAGGCCTACGCCAAGGCGCAAGGGCTGTGGCGCGACGCGACGACCGCCGACCCCGTATTCACCGACATGGCCGAGCTCGACATGAATGCGGTCGAACCTTCGCTCGCCGGGCCGAAGCGGCCGCAGGACAAGGTGGCGCTTTCAGAGGCCAAGGCCGAGTTCGCCCGTACGCTTGCCGAATCGCTGGACGTCAATTCCGGCGGCGCGGCGAGCGAGATGCTCGGGGAAGGCGGCGGATCGATGCATGACTCCTCGGTACTCGTCCGGCGGGTCAAGGTCGAGGGCGCCAATTACCAGCTCGGTCACGGCGACGTGGTGATCGCCGCCATTACGTCCTGCACCAACACATCCAATCCATCGGTGCTGGTCGGCGCCGGGTTGCTGGCGCGCAATGCCCGGGCCAAGGGACTCGCGACCAGGCCATGGGTCAAGACCTCCTTCGCCCCCGGCTCGCAAGTGGTGACCGACTACCTTATCGCCGCCGGCCTTCAGGAGCATTTGGACGGGCTCGGCTTCAGCCTTGCCGGCTACGGCTGCACCACCTGTATCGGCAACTCGGGCCCCCTTGCCGAGCCGATCGCGGCGGCGGTCGATGCGGGCGATCTCACCGTCTGCGCGGTGCTGTCGGGCAACCGCAACTTCGAGGGCCGCATCCATCCGCAGGTAAAGGCGAATTATCTCGCCTCGCCGCCGCTCGTCGTCGCCTACGCGATCGCCGGAACCATGCGCAAGGACCTGACGAAAGAGCCGCTCGGCGAGGGCACGGACGGAAAGCCGGTCTATCTTCGCGATATCTGGCCCTCGAACCAGGAAATCACCGGCGTCATCCGCAAGACCCTGTCGCCGGAGATGTATCGCAAGCGCTACGCAAACGTCTTCAAGGGCGACGCGATGTGGCAGAAGATGGGCACATCGGCGGGCCTCACCTACCGCTTCGATGATGGCAGCACCTACGTTCGCCTGCCGCCCTATTTCGAGAATCTGCCGAAGGAGCCGGGCGGCTATTCCGATGTGCTCGGCGCGCGGCCGCTCGCCATTCTGGGCGACAGCGTCACCACCGACCATATTTCGCCGGCAGGCTCGATCAAGCGGGACGGGCCGGCGGGCAACTATCTGGTCGAGCATCAGGTGCGCCCGGCCGACTTCAACTCGTATGGCGCGCGGCGCGGCAATCACGAGGTGATGCTGCGCGGCACCTTCGCCAATATTCGCCTCAAGAACGAGATGGCGCCCGGGACCACCGGCGGCGTCACGCGTCACATGCCCGATGGCGCGCCGATGACGATCTACGAGGCGGCGATGAAGTACCAGGCGGACGGCGTGCCGCTGGTCGTCATCGCCGGCAAGGAATACGGCACCGGCTCGTCACGCGACTGGGCGGCGAAGGGCACAAGGCTGCTCGGCATCAAGGCGGCGATCGTCGAAAGTTTCGAGCGCATTCATCGCTCGAACCTGGTCGGCATGGGCGTGCTGCCGCTGCAGTTCCCCGAGGGCGTCAACCGCCACAGCCTGAAGCTCGACGGCAGCGAGCTGTTCGACATCACCGGCATGAAAGATGGCATGCGCCCGCGCATGAGCGTGACGCTCGCCATCCGCCGCGCCGACGGACGAACCGATAGCGTCGACCTGCTGTGCCGCATCGACACCCTCGACGAAGTCGAGTATTTCCGCCACGGCGGCATCCTGCCCTATGTCCTGCGTGGGCTGCTGAAGAGCGCGTAAAGCATCCTGCCATGCCCCGGCGACCCATGCGTCGCCGGGATGAGGGGTCCTCGATCTCACGTCCGTGTAGAGTCGTCCCCGGGCGCGCGCCGTTTCAGACAGCTTATGCCGCTCTGAAGCGCCGCACCGCGAGCCGGTCTTTGCGCGCGCGAGCCTGCCGCAGATCATAGGCCATCTGCAGCCCGAGCCAGACCTCAGGCGACGAACCGAATGCTTTCGACAGCCGGATCGCCATGTCGACCGAAATCCCGGCCCGTTCGTTGACGAGTTCCGATAGGGCCTGTCGGGTCACCCCGAGACCCTTGGCGGCCTCGGTAACCGACAGACCAAGGGGGTCGAGACACTGCCGGCGTACGACGCCGCCAGGATGCGGGGGCTTATGCATCGGCATCGCGGCTACCTCATCAGTGGTAATCGACATAATCGACATCGACAGCATTGCCGTCCTCGAACCGGAACGTCACACGCCAGTTACCGGAGACCGAGACGGCAAAATGCCCGCGCAGGGCGCCTTTGAGCGGATGCAGCCGAAAACCCGGTAGGTCCATATCTTGCGGGACGCGGCTGCGGTCCAGCACCGCGAGGATATCGCTGAGCGTCGTTACATGGCCCGGTGCAACCCGCCTTGCCGTTCGGCCATCGTAGAGGGCCTTCAACCCGCGATGCCTGAACGACTTTATCACGACGCCAATCTAGGCTGTCGCCTGTCGCTTGTCAATTGACATACGGCAATCCGCGCCTGCGCCGATCAACCCATGGACCGATAGCGTCGACCTGCTGTGCCGCATCGACACCCTCGACGAAGTCGAGTACTGCCGCCACGGCGGCATTCTGCCTTATGTCCTGCGTGGGCTGCTGAAGACCGCGTAGCGCACCCTGCCTCATCGCGGCGAGGCATGCGTCGCCGGGATGAGGGGTTCTGTCTCACGTCCGGGTCGAGTCCTCGTCGT
>CAZLYV010000246.1:0-3839 GCA_964563665.1 uncultured Acetobacteraceae bacterium | reverse complement strand
AAGCTTGCCAGGACCGAGGTCGCGAGAGCGGCGAGATAGGGGATCGAGGTCACGACCAGGACCAGCGACCAGTAACGCGACTCGGGGTCGAACGCTCCGTTCCAATACCAGGTGGCGCCGGCGGCGAGCCACAGCAGGGCCATGAGCACGCCTTCCTCGCGCGCCATCAAGATGCCCTGGAGCAACGCCGGCCGGCCCTCGCCCTTGGGCGTGCGCACGAATGGCCGCTTGGTCGTAATCGCACCCGTCAGCACCGCCTTGCCGACGGTGTAGGTGAGCGCAAGGCCGGCGACGCCGGCGCCCAATCGCTCGACGAACCGGCAGCCGACGCGCGCGCGATAGAGCGTCAAGACCTGTCCCAGCTTGAACAGGAACACCCCGATCACCGGCACGACGAACGGCGTCTCCGGGAAGACGAAATATTCGGGGATGAAAAGGGCCAGCGCCGTCCATACCAACGCCAGCCAGGCAAAGACGACGTTGGCGCCGTCGGCGATCCATGGCGCCCAGCCGAAGGCGAAGTGGTACCGCTGCCCGCGGGTGAGCCGGCCGCCGAAGACGAGATCGCGCCAGTAGCGGCGCAAGATTTGCACCGCGCCGTACGCCCAGCGGAAGCGCTGGATCTTGTAGCCGCGGAAGCCGTCCGGCATCAGGCCGCGGCCGAGGCTCTGGTGGATGAAGACCGAGCGCCAGCCGGCGGCGAGCAGCTTCAGCCCCATTTCGGCGTCCTCGACGATGCACCAGGTCGCCCAACCGCCGACCGCTTGAACCGCTTCGCGCCGCAGCAGAACCATCGTCCCGTGCTGGATGATCGCGTCGCGTTCGTTGCGCTGGACCATGCCGATGGCGAAGAAGCCGGCGTATTCCCAACCAATCATCCGCTTGAAGCGGTTGACGCCGATGTCGCGGTGATCCTGCGGCGCCTGGACGAAGCCCACTTCGCTCGCGTCGAAATACGGCACGGCGGCCTTCAGCCAGTTCGGCTCGACGACATAATCGGCGTCGATCACGCCGATCACCGTTGCCTGGGGGTCGGTGTTGGCGAGCGCGTGATTGAGCGCGCCGGCCTTGTAACCCGACAGCGGATCGACATGGAAAAAACGGAAGCGGCCGGGGTGCGCGGCGTCGAGCAGCGCGCAATGCGCCGCGATCGGACGCCACTTCGCCTCGTCCTTGGTATTGTTGTCGACGACGATGACTTCGAAATCCGGATAATCCAGGCGTGAAAGCGAATCAAGCGTCGCGCGCACCATCTCCGGCGGCTCGTTGTGGGTGGGAAGGTGCAGCGAGACTTTGGGCCAGGCGCGCGGGCCCTGTTCGGGTGCTGGCGCAAAGCGGCGGCGCAGCTTTGTTCCGAGCACGTCGGTCACCTCGAAGGCCTCGATCACGAAGACGATCGCCAGCGTGACCAGACTGCCGACCAGCACGCTCCACGGAATCATCGTGAGGGGCGTCAGATACTGCCCGCGCGAGAAGATGTAGATATAGACCGCACCCGAGACGACCGCCTGGATGACCGCAAGGAAGAAGAGACGAGGGCGGGCGCGCAAGGCGCGGAACCGGAGCGCAAACCAGATCATCGGCGCCAGCGCCAACAGAATTGACAGCGCCATCATCGCCGGCCAGTCAGGGATGTCGTAAACCGGCCCGGTCATCGGGAATTTCGCCTGGCGATTGGCGTCGAAGATTCCCCAATAGGGGCCGACGCTGCCCTCGATCGTCGTCTTCCACGGCTGGTCGATCGCCTCCATCACGTAGTATTCGATGTTCTCGCGATCGGCGAAGGCGAAGAATGCGCGCAAGAATCGGGCCTCGCTCGACAGGCTTGGCCTCGAGTCGAATCGCGTACGGCCGGCGCTCGGCCAGCCGATCTCGGTGAGGACGATTTTCTTGCCGGGGAATGTGCGTTGGACAAGCCGGAGCTTGTCGATCGCATGCTGGACCGCGTTCTCGGCCGTGGCGCCGTCCTCCCAATAGGGAAGGATATGCACGGCCAAGAAATCGACTTCCCTAGCGAGTTCCGGGTGCTCGATCCACACGCCCCAGGTTTCGGCGATCGAAACCGGCACGCGCACGCGCGATTTCACCTCGCGGACGTAAGCCGTGATTTCGGCCGGGGTGAGGTCCTTGCGCAGCACCGCCTCGTTGCCGACGAGGACACGCACCACATTGCGATTTTCCCGCGTCACCTGAACCAGACGCTCGATCTCCCGGCGGTTGCGCTCGAGCCGTTTGTCGAGCCAGGCGCCGAGCGTCACGGTGAGGCGCGTGTTGGCGGCAAGTGCCGGAATACGGTCGAGGCCGTCGAGCATGCTGTAGGTGCGGATCGAGCGCAGATTTTGGGCCAGGAATTCGACGTCCTGGCGCAGCTCGTCCAGCGTCGCATGGCGTGTATTGGGATCGCCGTCGATCGGGAACGGGCTGTAATCGGCGCCTTCAATCGTCCCCGTCCAGTCGGTGGCCGGGTGCGGCGGATTGGCGGCGTACCACGCAAGGCCGTTTACCCCGGCGACTAGGGCGACCAGCAGCAGCGAGGCGGTCAGGCGCAGGCGGGACATGCGGTTTTCTTAACCCGTGGGATCGTCAACAAATCGCGCGAGCGAATCTTCCAAGAACGCGCCGCATGCCACGGTTATTTCGCGGCCGGTGCCGGCCATTAAGCGGCGCGATCAAATACCGAAACCAAGCGATTGTCGAGCGTGACTCCGTGCGAGGCGTAGAGGCACCGGACCCTGCATTTTGCGAGCGGCATTTACATGATAAATCAATATGTTAGACAAAATCGAGGGATGCAGCGATGGTGTGTAGCCTTACCAGCCGGGGCGCTCGCGAATTAACGGGTCTGGCCGGTACCTGCCGCGCGCTCGAACCAACGAACGGCTTCGACCGGGTCCTTCGGCACGCCTCGGCCCTGCTGATACATCGAACCGAGCGCGACCTGCGCCGGAGCGTACCCCTTCTCAGCGGCACGTAGAAACCACATGACCGCCTCGTCATCGTTCCTATCGACCCCTCGGCCATCACGCAGCATTTTGCCGAGGTTGCTCTGGGCCGCTAGGCTGCTTTTCTCGGCCGCAAGTCGGTAGTGCCGCGCTGCCTCGCGATCGTCTTTTTCTACACCGCGACCCAGTTCATAGGACCAGCCAAGATTGTTCAGACCTGCGGCGTTGCCCTTGTCGGCGGCCAAGCCGAACAGTCGAAACGCCTCCGCATCATTTCGCTCGACGCCGCGACCGTGCGCATACAGCAAACCGAGACCACTGAGTGAATCCGCATGGCCTTGATCCGCTGCAAGGCGATACCCCCGCGCGGCCTCGGTATAGTTCTGCTCGACGCCTTGGCCATTATAGTATGCGGTTCCCAAGCTGTATTGCGCCGGGGCGTAGCCCAATTCGGCCGCGGCGAGGTACAATTGCACGGCTCTTGCGTCATCTCGTGCCACTCCCTCGCCCAGTGCATACGCACGTCCCAGCCGCCACTGCGCTTCTGCCGTCGCGCGCACCTCGGAGGCCGTCGATGACGTGAAACCCTTTGCGCTAGCATTCGGCTTCACGTCGGCGGCGCACCCGATTGTCAACGCTCCCGCGAGGACGGCAGCGACAAAGACTTTGAGCCAGCGTTCTTTCGAATGGGGTGGGTAAGTCACAAACGTTCCTCCGCGCAATTAGAGATAGATGATATTTTTATACATCAATCTATGATTTTCCGTCGAGAGGAAATCGAAAGAAACCGCCTCCGCTGCATCGAGGCGCTGGCCACTCACCCAATTTATGTTTGTCGTTGGCATGGCGCTTGGTACTGTCGCCGTTGTCGCTTGCGGCTGGTTTGGGGCGATTCTT
>CAZLYV010000245.1:0-3858 GCA_964563665.1 uncultured Acetobacteraceae bacterium | reverse complement strand
TTCAGCAAACGCGATCACGGCGCGGCGCGGCGATATATGCCGTGCCGGCCGGGAGAGCGGCTCATTCCTTCTTGCCCCGCAACAGCGCCCGCAACCGGTAGAGCGCGTCGAGCGCTTCCCGAGGCGATAGCTCATCGGGATTGACGCCGTCGAGCGCACGCTCGACCGCCGAAGGCGCGGCGGGGCCGGCCGCCAATCCTCCCTTCGGCCGCGCGGCGCTGAACAAGGGCAGATCGGCGGCCAGCTTCGCCACCGTATCGGCCTCGCCGCCCGCCTCCAGCGCGTGCAACACCGCCTCGGCGCGCGCGATCACCGGCGCGGGCAGCCCGGCGAGCTTTGCGACATGGATGCCATAGGAACGGTCGGCCGCACCTGGTGCGACTTCGTGCAGAAACACGACATCACCCTGCCATTCCTTGACCCGCATGGTGTAGCAGGCAAGCCGCGACAGCCGCGCGGCCAGCGCGGTCAGCTCGTGGTAATGCGTGGCGAACAGCGCCCGGCAGCGGTTCGCTTCGTGCAGATGCTCGATCGTCGCCCAGGCGATCGACAGACCATCGAAGGTCGAGGTGCCGCGCCCGATCTCGTCCAGGATGACGAGCGAGCGCGCCGTCGCCTGATTGAGGATCGTCGCCGTCTCGACCATCTCGACCATGAAGGTCGAGCGCCCGCGCGCCAGATCGTCGGCCGCGCCGACGCGACTGAACAGGCGATCGACGACGCCGATATGCGCGGAGTCCGCAGGCACGTAAGCGCCCATCTGCGCGAGAATGGCGATCAGCGCGTTCTGGCGCAGGAAGGTCGACTTGCCCGCCATGTTCGGCCCGGTAAGGAGATAGATCTGCGGTCTATTGCTGGTCTCGCCGCTCGCGGCGGGCGAGCCGGCGTTCAGAGCGCAATCATTCGGCACGAAGGCCGGGCCGCCCGCTTGGCCAAGCGCCGGCTCGACCACGGGATGGCGGCCGCCCTTGATCTCGAATACCAGGCTGTCGTCGACCTTGGGTCGGCAGTAGCGGCGCTCGACCGCAAGCTCGGCCAGCGCCGCCGCCACATCGAGCGCGGCGATCGCGCGCGCGGCCTCGGCGATCTCGCCGGCACGCGCGCTCACCGCTTGGACGAGCTCGCCGAACAACGCTTCTTCGAGGGCCAGCGTCTTATCGGCTGCCGAGGTCATCTTCGATTCAAGCTCGCCGAGCTCGACCGTGGTGAAGCGCACCGATCCGGCGAGCGTCTGGCGATGGATGAACGGGGATTTACCGCCGTCGGCGTCGGCGCCCGTCGCCAGCTTGTCGGCGTGAAGCTGGGTTACCTCGATGAAGTAACCGAGCACGTTGTTGTGGCGGATCTTGAGCGAGGCGATTTTGCTCTCGCCGGCATAGCGCGTCTGGAGGCCGGCGATGAGACGCCGGCTCTCGTCGCGCAAGACGCGAAGCTCGTCGAGCGGAGCCGAATAGCCGGCGGCGATGAAGCCGCCGTCGCTCACGTTGAGCGGCAGGTCGGGCCCGAGCGCCTGGGCCAGACGCTCGACCAGCGCGCCGTGCTCGCCAAGCGCGCGCGTGGCCTCGGTGATGCCGTCCGGCGGCGGCGCCAGGCCGTCGCCGCCAAGACAAGCCTGCAGCGCCGGCACGCAAGCGAGCGCATCGCGAAGGGCGGCGAGATCGCGCGGGCCCCCACGGCCGAGCGTGAGGCGCGACAGCGCGCGCTCGATGTCGGCAAGGCCCTTGAGACGCGCGCGCAATTCGCCGCGCCGGCGCGCCGCATCCTTATTCTCCAAGTCGGCAAAGAACGCGATCATGTCGTAGCGCCGCTCGATCGCCGCCGGATCGGTGAGGGGTGCGGCGAGCCGCGCCGCCATCAGCCGTGCGCCAGCGCCGGTGAGCGTGCCGTCGATCGCTGACAGCAACGAACCGCTTCGCTCGCCCGAAAGACTCTGGGTGAGTTCCAGATTGCGCCGCGTCGCCGGATCGATTTCAAGCGTGCCCGCCTCGGCGATCCGCTGCGGCTCGTTGATGCGCGGCAGCCGTCCCTTTTGCGTCAGCTCCACGTAATCGACGAGCGCGCCGCCGGCGGCGAGCTCGCCGCGCGAGAAATCGCCGAATGCATCGAGCGCCTTGACGCCAAAGAGAACCTCGAGCCGGCGGCGGCCGTTGTCGCTTTCGAAGCGGGCTGAGGGCAGGACCGAGAGCAAGGGCTTTAGCTCGGCAAGTACCGCAGCCAGATCGGGGCGAGCCGCGAGCCGATCGGAGATCAGCAATTCGCCGGGTGCGATGCGCGCGAGCGCCGCGGCGAGATGGCCCACGCTTACCGGCTGGAGCCAGAAATCGCCGGTCGACATGTCGAGCCAGGCGAGCCCCAGCGCGCCCGCCGCCTCAGCGAGCGCGGCCAGATAGTTGTGGCGACGCGCATCCAAAAGCGCGTCCTCGGTGAGCGTGCCGGGCGTGATCACCCGCACGACGTCGCGCCGCACGACGGCCTTGGCGCCGCGCTTCTTCGCCTCGCTCGGGTCCTCGATCTGCTCGCACACCGCGACGCGATGGCCCTCCCGGATCAGCCGCGCGATGTAGCTCTCGACCGAATGCACCGGCACGCCGCACATCGGCACATCGGTATCGCCGTGCCGGCCGCGGCGGGTCAGCGTGAGATCGAGCGCCTTGGCGCCGATCACCGCGTCCTCGAAGAACAGCTCGTAGAAATCGCCCAGATGAAAGAACAGAAGGCAGCCGGGATGGGCGCGCTTGGCCTCGAGATACTGCGTCATCATCGGCGAGGAATCGGGCGCCAAGATCGGCGCGGGCGTGGAGGCAAGCGTGGTCCGGGCGGTCGTGCCGGTGTCCATGGAGCGCTGGTTCGCGTCGATAAGAGGTCAAAGGCCGCGGGCGGCGGACGATATCACGACGGGCGCCCGACTGTCCCCGCTTTGACCTCGGCTGTCCGTCGCCTTAACATGACGAATAATCACCGGCGGTCAACGTCCGGACGCTCCGAAACGCCGAAATTCCCAAGGATTCCTATGTCCAGCGACAAGACCAGTGTGACCGAGCAGGAGGCGCTGCTGTTTCATTCTAACGGCCGCGCCGGCAAGCTCGAGATCGCGCCGACCAAGGCGCTTACCACGCAGCGCGATCTGTCGCTGGCCTATTCGCCGGGCGTCGCCTGGCCCTGCCTCCATATCGCCAAGGACCCCGCCACCGCCTACGACTACACCGCCAAGGGCAATTTGGTCGCGGTGATTTCGAATGGCACCGCGGTGCTGGGCCTCGGCGATCTCGGCGCGATCGCCGCCAAGCCGGTGATGGAGGGTAAGGTTTGCCTCTTCAAGCGCTTCGCCGACGTCGATGCCTACGATCTCGAAATCGACACCAAGGAAATCGACGCCTTCGTCAATTGCGTGCGCTATCTCGGGCCGGCCTTCGGCGGCATCAACCTCGAGGACATCAAGGCGCCCGAGTGTTTCGTGATCGAGCAGCGGTTGCGCGAATTGCTCGACATCCCGGTCTTCCACGACGACCAGCACGGAACCGCGATCGTCACCGCGGCGGGCCTCATCAACGCGCTCGACATAACCAGGCGGAAGCTCAAGGACGTCAAGGTCGTCTTCAACGGCGCCGGCGCCGCGTCGATCGCCTGCGCCGAGCTCCTGAAATCGATGGGGCTTCCGCACGCCCAGGTCATCCTCTGCGACACCAAGGGCGTCATCTACCAGGGCCGCACGCAGTCGATGAACCAATGGAAGTCGGCGCACGCGGTCGACACCAAGGCCCGTACGCTTGCCGACGCGATCAAGGGCGCCGACGTGTTCATTGGCCTCTCGGTCAAGGACTCGGTCAGCCCCGAGATGGTGAAATCGATGGCCGGCAA
>CAZLYV010000244.1:0-3887 GCA_964563665.1 uncultured Acetobacteraceae bacterium | reverse complement strand
TGGGACCCGAAGCGATTTCCCCCTTCCACAGTTAAGCGCCCCGCTCTCGCAACGGGAGCCTGGAAGGATTATTGTGATGCTCGATAATCCGGTCATCCGGGGAATGTCGGTTTAGAGAGTTGAGCATGCGATGAGCAACCCAGGCGCCTTGAGAATCGAGAGGGTCGACCATATTGGTATCCGCGTGCGCGATCTCGACCGCGCGCTCGGCTTCTACCGCGTACTCGGCTTCGAGCTTCACCAGAAAGCCGCCGACGACGCGGTCGCGATCATCAAGAACGCGACCGGCGTCGAGATCAATCTGATCTTCAACGCGAATGCTGGCGCGGAGAACACGAACATCCTGATGGACGTTCCCGAGAAATATGCCGGCTATACCCATGTCGCGCTCCGCGTCAGCTCGATCGCGGACGCCATCGCGACGCTCGATGCGCATGGCATCGTCATTACCCAGGGGCCGGTCTCGTTCGGCGAGGACGGCGGCGTTTCGGTCTTCATCCGCGATGTGGATCGCAGCGTCATCGAACTGCGCGGGCGTGCCGAGGACATCTCGAGGCTGAAGGGCGTGAAGCAGTACGAGCCGGAATAGCAAGCCGTCGCATCGCCAGCGCGCGGCGCCGCCGACCAGTTTACCCTGCCCGAATATTAATGCAGTCGAGGGCGCCAATATGCCTTGGCAGTCGATCGATCCTCACTACGCGATCGCCGGTTTCCTCGTCGGGGTACTCGTTGGTGTGACCGGCGTAGGCGGCGGATCACTTATGACGCCAATTCTGATCGTGTTATTCGGCGTCTCGCCGGCAACTGCTGTCGGAACGGACCTCCTCTTTGCGGCCGCCACCAAGACCGTCGGCAGTCTCGTGCATGGTTTCAATCGGACGATTGAATGGCGCGTGGTACGGCGGCTCGCGATCGGCAGCGTACCGGCGACGGTACTGGCTCTCATCGTGCTGTCTTTGTTGCAGATGAGCACGGGTGGCGCCCGCCACGTCATCACCGCAATTCTCACGGTGGCGATCCTCCTGACAGCCGGGGTCCTGATCGCCCGCAACAGGATTTCTGCCCTTTACGCGGAGCGCCTCGGCAATATGGATGAACGTTCGATTGCCATTTTGACCGTCGCCATGGGCGCAATGCTGGGCATTCTTGTGACCTTCTCGTCCGTTGGCGCAGGCGCAATCGGCGTGACGGCTCTTGTCCTGCTCTATCCTCGGTTATCAATGTCACGGATCGTCGGTTCCGATATTGCACATGCGGTTCCCTTGACGCTGGTCGCGGGACTTGGTCACGGAGCCATGGGCTCGCTCGATCTGCACACGCTCGTTTCGCTGCTCGCCGGATCGTTCCCAGGGGTTTTCGTCGGAAGCTCGATTTCCGCGCGCGTTCCCGACCTCGTTCTGCGTTATGTTCTTGCCGCGGTGCTTATCGTTCTTGGAGCCACACTGGCGCTCGATATTTCCGTCCACCCGAGGCCGAATATTTCGCTGGTTGGAACGGCGCACTCTCATTGATGGCAGCCATACCATTGCCCTGAGCGGCCACGACGACCCGCGGCTCGCGGTCCGGTAGCGGCGCAGTAAAAAAATAAGGGGCCGTGACCAGCGCCAAGCAAGTGAGCATTCACGAATAGATCCGCAGCGAGTCGATAGCGGACGTTCCTGAACCTGACCCACCAGCCAAGCAACGCCGGACCCGATCGGCTCAGCCGAAAACGAGCGGGACGTCGTAGCCCTTGAACACCGGGTCGACGGTGACCAGCGTCAGGCCCTCGTGGCGCGCCTGGGCGATCAGCATGCGGTCGAAGGGGTCGCGGTGGCGCAGCGGAAGCGCGCCGGCGGCAAGCGCGTGCTCGATCTGAATGGGCAACGCGACCAGGCCCATCTTGGCCGACGAGTCCTGGAACCAATCGGCCGCAAGCGTCGGCAGCGGGAGCTTGCCGAGCGCCGCCTTGAGCGATATTTCCCACGCGCTCACCGCGCTGATAAAAACTTCATTCGCCCGATCGACGATCGTCTTCTGCGCCGCTTGCGGGAGTCGGGTATCGCCGAGAACGCACCACAGAAATACATGGGTGTCGACGAGCAATCTCACGACTTGCCCTCGAAATCGTCCAGGACGTCGTCGGGCAGCGGCGCGTCGAAATCGTCCGGCACGCTGAATTTGCCTTTGAGCACACCGAGACGGCGCGGTTGGCTCGGCAAGCGAAAGGGCACCAGCCGCGCCACCGGCTTGCCGGCGCGCGCGATGATGATTTCCTCGCCGGCCGCGGCGCGTTCGACCAGTCGCGAGAGGTGCGTCTTTGCCTGATGGATGTTGATCGGTCGCGCCAATTTAATCTCCTCTTAGCTAAACTAAGTCTAGTCCAATTCCCCGTAACATGCAAGCAAACCAAGCAGTTGGCGTGCGGCGCATTAAGTCATGCTGGAGTAATGGATTTTTGACCCGATGCGCGCTACAAGGCGGCGCCACCGTTTTCACCCCGCCAACCCCACCCGTCGCGCATGAGCGTTCTCGTCACCGGTGCTGCCGGCTTCATCGGCTCTCACGTCGCCGCGGCGTTAACGGCGCGCGGCGAACGGGTCGTCGGGTTGGATAATCTCAGCAGCTATTACGACGTGGCGCTCAAGGAGGCGCGGCTCGCGCGCCTGCTCGGTCATGCCGATTTCCGCTTCGAGCGGCGTGACATCGCCGAGACCGGCGCGATCGCCGACGCGCTTGCCGCCGATCTGGCGATCGATCGCGTGATCCATCTCGCGGCCCAGGCCGGCGTGCGCCATTCGCTGACCCATCCCGAGGATTACATCAAGACGAACCTGGTGGGGCACTTCAACGTTCTCGAGGCGTGTCGGCGGCGTGGCGGCGTCCGCCATCTCGTCTACGCCTCGTCGTCGTCGGTCTACGGCGGCAACACCAAGCTTCCCTTCGCGATCGAGGACAAGATCGACACGCCGGTCTCGCTCTATGCCGCGACCAAGGCGGCGGACGAACTGATGACGCACAGCTACAGCCATCTCTATCGCCTGCCGGCGACCGGTTTGCGCTTCTTCACCGTCTACGGCCCGTGGGGCCGCCCGGACATGTCGGCCTATATCTTCACCAAGGCGATCTTCGACGGCCGGCCGATCCGCGTCTTCAACCACGGCGACATGAAGCGCGACTTCACCTACATCGACGACATCGTGGCGGGCGTGCTCGCGGCGCTCGACCGGCCGCCGCCATCGGCCGGCGGCGCGGCGCCGCACCGCCACTACAACCTCGGCAACCACCGCGCCGAACCGCTGCTGCGGTTCATTCAGGTGATCGAGCGGGCGACCAACCACAAGGCGGTGATCGAATTCGCCGACATGCAGCCGGGCGACGTCAAGGAGACCTTCGCCGACATCGAGGCCTCGCGGCGCGATCTCGGCTTCGCGCCCAGGACGACGATCGACGACGGCATTCCGCGCTTTGTCACCTGGTTTCGCGAATATCATAAGGTTTGAGCATGGCGCGCGTTATCGGCATCGACCATTTGGTGATCCGGGTTGGCGACTTCGCGAAGTCGAAGCGGTTTTACAAAAACGTGCTCGGGTTTCTGGGATTCGCGCTCAAGTATGAATTCGACGACTCGGCTGGATGGAGCAACGGCAAGACGCTGTTCTGGATCGGCGAGGCCGACGCGGAAGGGAAGAAGCATCCCCATCGCATCGGCAACGTCGGTTTTCACCATTACGCCTTCGAGCTCGCCAGGCGCAAAGACGTCGATGATCTCGACGAATTTCTGAAGTCAAAAAATGTGACGATCGTCGATCCGGCCGCCGACTATCCCGATTACGGCAAGGGCTATTATGCCGTGTTCTTTCTCGACCCCGACGGGCTTAAGCTCGAGGGCATGTTCTTTCCAAAAA
>CAZLYV010000243.1:0-3891 GCA_964563665.1 uncultured Acetobacteraceae bacterium | reverse complement strand
CCGACGCATCTTCGCTTCCGGCAAGATCGTCAAGAATTGGGCAATCGGGTCGATCGTCGCCGTGGCAGCGTTCGGTGAGAAATTCGAGCGTCCGTTTGATCGACCGCAGCTCGACGATCTTGCGCTCGATCTCGGAAATGTGGCCCAGCGCCAGCGACTTGACGTCATGGCTCGCGCGCTTGTGGTCGCGCCACAAGGCCAGCAGATTGGCCACCTCGTTGACCGAAAAACCGAGGTTTCGCGCGCGATGGATGAAGCGCAACGTCTGCACATCGCGCTCCGAATAGTCGCGGTAATTGTTCGAGCGCCGGTCGGCGGTCGCGATCAGGCCAATGCTTTCGTAATACCGGATCGTCTTTGCCGCGACGCCGGATTTGTCCGCCGCCATGCCGATATTCATACCCGTCCCTCCTCGATCGAATGTCGGCCCCGCGGGACGGCAGGCCGCCAACGCCGGAGCCACAGAGAGTTCGAAACCACGCTCGCCGACGAGAACGCCATCGCCGCCCCGGCAATCACCGGGTTCAGCCAGCCGAGTGCCGCGAGCGGAATGCCGATCAGGTTATAGATGAAGGCCCAAAACAGATTCTGCGCGATCTTGACGTAGGTCGCGCGCGAGACATCGATCGCCGCCGCAACGAGAAGCGGGTCGCCGCGCATCAGCGTGATGCCGGCCGCCTCCATCGCGACGTCCGTTCCAGTGCCCATCGCGAAGCCGACGTCGGCGGCGGCGAGCGCGGGTGCGTCGTTCACCCCGTCGCCGACCATCGCCACGATGTGGCCCTTGTCGCGAAGCGCCGCCACCATGCGCGCCTTGTCTTCAGGCAGAACCTCGGCAAGAACCCGATCTACCCCCAGCTGCGCCGCCACCGCCTCGCCGGTTCGGCGATTGTCGCCGGTCAGCATCACCGTTTCGATCCCGCGTGCGCGCAGCGCGGCGACCGCCGGTCGCGCCTCCGCCTTTGGTGTGTCACCAGCGGCGATCAGGCCGACGATCTCTGGCTTGCCGCCTTCGCCGTGCGACGTCGCGGCGACGAACATGACGGTATTGCCGATCGCCTCCAATGCCTCGGCCGACGATCGCGTCTCGCCCATTTCGATCGCCATCTCGGCCATCAGCCGGCGGTTCCCGATGACGACCCGCCGCCCCCCGACGATGGCCTCCAGGCCCCGCCCCGGAAAAGCGCGGAATTCTTCGGGCGCTTTGGGCAAAATGCCCTGGCTGGCCGCCTTCGCCAGCACGGCTTTCGCCAGCGGATGCTCGCTGCCCGCCTGCGCCGCCGCGGCAAGCGCCAGAACATCGTCGGCGCTGCCGCCGTGCGTCGGCTCGATCGCGGTGACGATAGGCTTGCCGTGGGTGAGCGTCCCGGTCTTGTCGAAGACAACGACGTTGACGCGGTGTGCGCGCTCGAGCGCCTCGGCGTCCTTGATCAGGATTCCGCTTCGCGCAGCGGCGCCGGTCCCCGCCATGATCGCGGTCGGAGTGGCAAGGCCGAGCGCACACGGGCACGCGATCACCAGCACCGCGACGGCCGACAGCAGGCCCGTCACCGGATCGCCGCCGAGCTGCCACCAGCCGAGAAACGCCACCAGCGCAATGGCGACCACGATCGGGACGAAGATCGCGCTGATGCGGTCGACGAGTCGCTGCACCGGCGGCTTCGAGGCTTGGGCGCCTTCGACGAGACGAATGATTCGCGCCAGCACCGCCTCGGCGCCGACCGCTTCCACCCGCGTCCGGATGAGCCCCTCGCCGTTGATCGCTCCCCCGGTCACCTTGTCCCCGGATGTTTTAGGCACAAGCCGGCTTTCCCCGGTGAGAAGCGATTCATCCATCTCGCTCTCGCCCGAGAGCACGACGCCGTCGACCGGCACCCGTTCGCCAGGTCGGATCAAAACAATATCGCCCGGCACGAGTTGATCGACCGCGACGTCCTCGACCAGGCCATCGATCTCTCGCTGCGCGCGCTCCGGTCGAAGGGCGGCAAGCGCCCGTATCGCCGCCGCGGCGCCGCGCTTCGCCCGCGCCTCGAGCCATTTGCCGAGCACGACCAGCGCAATCACCACGGCCGCCGCTTCGAAGTAGAGATCAGGGGTGCCGAATGGATCGGCGAGTACGGCGATCGCGCTATAGAAATACGCCGCCGATGTGCCGAGGGCGATCAGCAGATCCATGTTGCCGGTGCCGGCTTTGAGCGCCTTCCACGCGGCGATGTAGAACCGCGCGCCGATCCAGAACTGGACTGGTGTCGCCAAAGCCAGCTCGATTGGCGCCGGCATCCGCCAATGCGCGCCCAGAATATGGGCGACCATCTGCACGACAAGCGGCAAGGTCAGTCCGGCGGCGATCGCGAACCGCGTGAGCTCGGCCCGGCTCCGCGCCGCGATCGCGGCGTCGGCATCGGCCGCCCGCCGGGCCGCATCCAGCCACGGCTCGGCGCGGTACCCCGCCTTGGCGACCGCCCCGGCGAGCGAGGCAACCACGCTCGAATATTCGCCAACGAACCGGACCCGGGCCTGCTCGGTCGCAAGATTGACCTCGGCCGAAATCACCCCGGCGGTTCGCCGCAACGCCTTCTCGACACGGCCAACGCACGAGGCGCAGGTCATCCCGTCGATCTTCAAATTAATCGTCGTTTCCGGTACCGAATAGCCGGCGCCCACGACAGCTTCGGTAAGCCGTTCAGGATTTGTCTCAGCCGGGTCGAAGATTACGGTCGCGCTTTCGCTCGCCAGGCTGGCGCTCGCTGAAACGACACCGCGCGCGCGCGACAACGCACGTTCGATGCGCGCTACGCACGAGGCGCACGTCATGCCCGCAATGGGAATCGTGAGCCGGGCAACGCCCTTGTCGAACGCGGCGCGCGCCGGCTTCACGAAATGGGCCGAAACGCGCGCGGCCAGCCCGGCGGCGGCATCGGCAGGTGCTCGAAAATATTCGCTCATGGTCTATGCATATGGCTTCCTGTTCTAGGAAGGTCAAGGTTATTGAAGAGCGTTGTTGCGTCCACACCAACTATTTGACTTGCCATAAAAAATGCCAAGAATGACGCCGCCCGCCAAGACTTCGGGAGCTCGAACTTGTTCAGAATCGGCACGCTTGCATACGCCGCCGTCACGGTGCTCGTCCTCGTGCTTGCCGGATGCGGCGCGGGACGCCAGAACACGGTCGATCTGGCCCAGTTCAATGGTGACTGGGAGGGCCAGTTTGCGCGCACGTTGGGCGACAGCCGATGCCCGAATTCGGCGCGATTTTTTGCCGTCGTGCGCGACGGCATCGTCAAAGGCGAGATCCGGCGATCCACCGATTCGTCCGCCGTCGCCGACCGCTTCGAAGCCTATATCGATCTCGACGCCACGCTGATCGCCATCGCGCGGCCCGGCGGCGACGAAATGGTGATCCGCGGCCAATTCCGTGGCGATTCGTTCAACGGCGAGGCCAAGAGCACCGCCTGCACCAACCGCGTACGGCTCACGCGCAAATCCGGCGCGTGACGCGCGTCTCCGTCGCTCGCGGGGTCAGTGTCCCTCGCGCTCGCGGCCGAGGACGATCATCGCCAGCGCAAGCAGCGCCGAGGCGATAATCAGCACGACGCTCACGGCGTTGAGCACCGGCGTCGAGCCCTGACGCAGGCGGCCATACATCGCGATCGGCAACGTCTGATCCGAGCCGACGAGCATCAGCGTCGTGTTGAAATTCTCGAACGACATCAGGAAGGCGACGATCGCCGCGCCAATCATCGCCGGACGCAGGAACGGGATTGTCACCGTGAATGCGGCCACCAACCGCGTCGCGCCAAGGCTCAACGCCGCCTCCTCGAGCGTCGGGTTGAATTTCTTGAGCCGCGCCGAGATCACCAGCGTCGCCACCGTGGCGATAAAGGAGAATTG
>CAZLYV010000242.1:2085-3909 GCA_964563665.1 uncultured Acetobacteraceae bacterium | reverse complement strand
TAGGCGAATTGCGCCGCGACATAGGCGCGCGCAACCTCGATCGCCTTCAGCTCGTCGAGGCCGATCCGGCGATTGAGAATCTCCTCGGCGCCCTGTCGGGTGTCGAAGCGCCACCGTCCCTGTTCGCGCACCAGCGGAACCGGAAACGGCCATGCCGCCTCGCCCATCACGATCGTCACCTTGTCGTCACCGTCCGGTCGCAAGACGAGCAGCTGCCGCGCGGCGCGGGAAATCAGCTCCCGGTTCTCCTGGCTCTGCGCCCGGTCGGGCGAAATGATCACCTTCCGGTATTCCTGGCCGAAGATGTCGAGCAGCGCAGCGTCGTCGTTGTCTTTCGCCGCCTTGAGAACCGCGTCCGCCGCCGCCTCGGGCGAGGCAAACGTCATTTGCGGCACCGCGTCGGCAGCCAGGGCGGATGCCGACAGGCTGCCCAGCACGAGCAGCGACAGCAAGCAGGCGAGTCGAACCAGAGTCGTGATCTTCCGCATGGCGTTTCTTTCCCGGTCTGAGAAGACCTCGGCGCGGCGATGGCTCGAGCAGGTCATCGGCGACCTCCGCCACCACCGGCGCGGCCTCCACCACCGCCGGCCCGCCCGCCGCCGCCCGATCGCCCGCCAAATTCACTCGACGTGCTGGCGCGGCTCTGGGATCCGCGGTTGCTGGCGCTTGCCGTCTCGCGGCGCGACCCGTATCCCGAAAACGCATCGCCGCCGCCGCGCGATCCAGTCCGCGCGTCGCTTGCGCCGCGGTCGCCCGGACGCTGTGCGCTTGCGGCGCCGGTCTGCGCACGCTGCGCTCCGCCAAGGCTGGCTGCATCGCCAGGTCGAGCGCCCGAGCGCGGCGAGGCTTGACCCGTGCGCACCTGGCCCGGCTGCTTCTCCGAGCGCCAGTTCTGCGCCCCGCCGGATGGGCCGGTCGAAGCCTGCCCCGTTCCGGCGCGCTCGCGCGCTTCCCTGGCCCGGTTGTCCAGCTCGGTGTTGTTGCGGTTGATGTTGATATTGTCGGTATTATTGATCGTGACGTTGTTGCTGATGTTGTCGTTGTTCCAGTTGAACGCCCACGCCGTCGCCGCACCGAAGAAGACCCCGCTAGCGAACGCATAGCCGGGCGGGTACGGGTAGTAGTAGACCGGGTACGGCGTCGGGTAATACGCGACCGCGGGCGCCGGCTGCTGGACGATCACCGTGGTCGGCTGGTATTGCGGAACATAGATCACCTGCGGATCGGCCGGCACGATCTTGATGATTTCCTTTTCCTGCACGACGATCTGCTTGTCGTTGGTCTGCAGATTTCCGGCGGAATATGTCTTGCGCCGGAAGCGTTGGATCGCGTCCATCACGTCGGCTTGCTGCGCCACGACCGCTTCTCCCAGCTCGGATGTCCAGTCGAGATCGTCGCTGAGCTTGTCCACGACTTCCGCGTAATTGAGCAGGTTTCGCACCGGCTCGGGCCACGATGGATCCGGCTTGAGCGCGGGATTGGCCTTGCGCTTTTCAAGAAAGCGGTCGGCCTTGACGATGTCGAGCGGGTAGGTCGCCGCCGGCAGGACGATGGCAAGCAGATCGTCGGGATAGAGCGCGATCGGCGCGACCAGGGTCTCGATCTGCTCGGGCGACAATTTCGTCGCTGCAACGGCGGGCGCGCCGGCCGGCGAGGGCGCGGCAGCCGAAGCGCCATTGCCCCAACCGAGAGCCAAGAGCGTAGCGGCCGTAAAGACGAGCCTGCGCAAAGGCCGCCGCACGTCGATCCCGAGTTCCATTGCCTACCTCGCGTGACGATGCGGTCGTACCGCCCGATCGGGAAACATCGAAATCAGAAATTCGA
>CAZLYV010000242.1:0-1985 GCA_964563665.1 uncultured Acetobacteraceae bacterium | reverse complement strand
TTTTGGCGATCGGGATGGTCGGGCCGGCGTGGTCCGCCGATGCATCGTCCGACGAATTTCTCAAGAAATCGGCCGACATCGCCCGCCGCTTCATGACGATCCAGCAGTGGGAGGGTGTGCGGAACATCATGGGCGCGGCGCGCGCGATCTACCTCGCGCCGGAGATCAAATCGGGAAGCCTGATCGTCGGCTACGAGGGCGGCGGCGGAGTCCTGCTGCGCCGCCACGGCGAAGACTGGAGCGATCCGGTATTCCTGGACGTGAGCCGGCTCAGCATCGGCTTCCAGGCGGGGGTTCGCGAGTCCGATCTACTGCTGCTGGTCATGACCGACAGGGCGATCGACGACTTCATATCCGGCGTTTCCAAGGTTTCCGGCTCCGGCGGCTTTGCCCTGGGGGATCTCGGCGTCCAGGGGAGTGCTGCGGGCGGCGCGTCCGGCGGCCTCGAAATCCTGGTCCTCGGCACGTCGCGGGGGCTCGCCCTGGGGAGCGGGATCGAGCGGATGACGATGTCGGATGATCGCTCGGAGAACGAGAAGGCTTACGGCTCGGGCGTGCGCATCGTGCAGATTCTCGCCTCGCCCGGCGGTCGGCTCGCCGGCGCGGCGGATCTGCGGGCGACGCTGAAAGAAGCGGTGCAGAAATCAAGAACGACGAAATAATCGGTAGCCAATATCCGCCGCCGGACTTCGCCGGTTTCGCAGCAGCGAGCGCGGTTGAGTCGCATGGCAACGGGGGCGAGCGATCGAGCGATGCAGTCGAGCCGCGCGACGGCGGCAGGGAGACATGAGGATGTGTAAAGACGCTTCGCGCACTCCACTGAAGACGGCGATCGCATGGGCCATTGGTGGCATCGCCATGCTGATAACGGCGGCCTGCTCGTCTCCGTCCCGTCTGGACGCCGTTCCGCCAAGCCTGCAGAACCAGGCGGCGATCCCCGGGATGGCGGGCATTCGATACCGCCAGGGCCACTTTAACGAAATGCTCGGCGACGGCGTCGAGTCGGTTAGCCGCGAAGTGGCGGTGCTGCGGGCAAGCGGGCATCAAGGTCCGTTGCCAGCGGCCAATTTCCTCGCCATCTCCGGCGGAGGAGAGGACGGCGCGTTTGGGGCAGGTCTCCTCGTCGGTTGGACTGCTGCTGGAACGCGGCCCGAGTTCAAGGTGGTGACGGGCGTCAGCACCGGAGCGCTGACGGCCCCGTTCGCCTTCCTTGGACCCCGCTATGACGACCAACTGAGAGAGGTTTATACGGCCGTCTCGGCCAAGGACGTGCTCGAGCAACGCTGGCTGCTCGCTGCCCTGTTCGACGACGCAATGGCGGATAACGCGCCGCTGCGCGGGCTCGTGCGGCGCCTCGTGAACCAGCAGATGCTCGAGGCGATCGCCGTCGAACACGCAAAAGGGCGAATCCTCCTCGTCGGAACGACCGATCTCGATGCGCGTCGCGGCGTCATCTGGAACGTCGGAAAGATCGCCGCGTCGGGACACCCGAAGGCGCTCGAACTGTTACAGAACATCCTGGTCGCGTCGGCGGCGATTCCGGGCGCGTTTCCGCCGATGATGATCGACGTCGAAATCGACGGAAAACGATACCAGGAAATGCACGTCGACGGCGGTACGACGGCGCAGGTGTTCATGTATCCGCCGTCGCTCAACGTACGCGCAACCGGATTCCAGCGCGAGCGCAGGGTTTACATCATTCGCAATGCACGGCTGGATCCGGATTGGTCGCAGGTCGGACGGCAGACGCTGAGCATCGCCGGTCGCGCAATCACCTCGTTGATCCAGACGCAGGGCGTCGGAGACCTCTACCGCATCTATACGACCGCGGAGCGGGACGACGTTGATTTCAACCTTGCCTATATTCCCGACAGTTTCACCGCCGAGCTAAAGCAGCCATTCGATCGGGAATACATGAAGGCGCTGTTCGACGTCGGTTACGAGCTTGCCGTAAAAGGTTATTCGTGGGCAAAGACGCCGCCCGG
>CAZLYV010000241.1:2614-3910 GCA_964563665.1 uncultured Acetobacteraceae bacterium | reverse complement strand
CCGACCCACCGCGGACCAGGGAGAATTCGATGAACAAATTTGGCCTCACGCTTGCCGGCGCCATCGCCGCCGCCGCCGCCGGCGTGCCGACGGTCGCCAGCGCCGAAATTCTGGCGATGTTCAATTACGAAACCAAGTCGGCGGACTCGCTCAAGGTGCTCAAGCACCCGGTCCCGACGCAGGCGCGCAAGGAGGGCATCGCCGTCGTCGATGTCGATCCCAAGTCGGCCGCCTTCGGCAAGATCGTCCGCGACATCAAGCTGCCGGCCGATCTCGTGGCGCATCATATCTTCTACAATCGCGACGCCTCGAAGGCGTACGTGACGGCCTTGGGCAAGCCCGAGCTGCGCGTGATCGACATGTCGCAGAAGTCGATGCCGATAAAGGTGATCGCGGTGCCCGGCTGCACGGTCGGCGAGGACGTGGTGTTTTCGAGCGACAACAAGACGTGGTGGCTTACCTGCATGGGCAGCAGCAAGGTGATCGTCGGCAATGCGGTCACCGATCAGCCGACAATGACAATCGACGCGCCCAAGCCTTATCCGCACGGCATCGCCGTCGACAACGCGATCGATCGAATTTTGATCACCAGCACCGTGCGCGCGACCGATCTCGGCGATGCGGGCGAGACGATCACCGCCATCGAGGCGAGTACGGGCAAGGTGCTGGCGAGCTACAAGGTCTCGAAGAAACCGTCGCCCGCCGGCGAGGCGCCGGTCGAGGTGTTCTTCCTGCCCAAGGCGAACCCGCCGGCGGCTTATGTGACGAACATGTATGGCGGCTCGCTGTGGATCGCGCAGTGGAACGCGGCCCGCAAGGATTTCGACGTGGCCGAGGCGTTCGACTTCGGGTCGGTCAAGGCCGGCGTGCCGCTCGAGATATACGCGAACGACAAGGGCGACCGGCTCTATGTCACGACCGCCAAGCCCGGCCATCTGCACATTTTCGACGTCGGCAAGGATCGGGCGAAGCCGGTGCTTCTGAAGTCGATCCCGACCGCCGAGGGCGCGCACCACGTCGCCTTCACCAAGGACTGGCGCTACGCCTTCGTCCAGAACGCGCTCCTTAACCTGCCCGGCATGAGCGACGGCTCGGTGTCGGTCGTCGATCTCAAGCAGGAAAAGGTGGTGGCGTCGATGGATTCGCTCAAGAACAAGGGCCTCAACCCCAACAGCATGGTCCTGCTGCCGAAGTGGAACCATCCGGCGGGGCACTGAGCCCAGACCCCACGAAGGCTCGCGCCGGACCGGGCCGAAAATTCCGCTCCGGCGTGGGCGGTCGCTCGAAGCAGCCGCC
>CAZLYV010000241.1:0-2514 GCA_964563665.1 uncultured Acetobacteraceae bacterium | reverse complement strand
GCCAAGGCGTGGCGCATGCCGAAATCGGCCTTCACGCTTCGCGCCGGCGCCCAGCATCGGGTGAAGCGCGTCCATATCCAGGGCAAGGCGGAAACGCTGCTGCCGGCGCTCGCCCGGCGTCTAAGCCACCTCCCGGACCGTACGGCATGAGCGACGCGCCGACTGCTCGCATCATCGATGGCAAGGGGTTCGCCGCCGGTTTGCGCGCCGGCCTCAAGCGCCAGGTCGCAGCACTCGCCGCGTCGCACGGCATCGTGCCCGGGCTCGCGGTCGTACTGGTCGGCGATAATCCGGCAAGCCAGATTTATGTGCGCGGCAAGGCGCGCGCGACGATCGAGGTCGGCATGCGCTCGTTCGAGCACAAGCTGCCGGAGACGACCGATCCTGGCGTGCTCATTGATCTGCTGACGCGGCTCAACGTCGATCCGGAGGTCGATGGGATCCTCGTCCAACTGCCGCTGCCGCGCCAGATCGACCCGGCGCACGTCGTCGACGCGATCGACCCGGCCAAGGACGTCGACGGCTTCCACGCCGTCAATGCCGGCCGGCTCGCCTCCGGCCGCGACGGGTTGGTGCCCTGCACGCCGCTCGGCTGCACCATGCTGATCCGCGCCCAACGTCCCGAGCTTGCCGGCATGCACGCGGTGATCATCGGGCGTTCGAACATCGTCGGCCGGCCGCTGGCGCAGCTTCTGCTGCGGGCCGATTGCACGGTGACCATCGCCCACTCGAAGACCCGCGAGCTGCCTGAGATCGCGCTTTGCGGCGACATCCTGGTGGCCGCGGTCGGCCGGCCGGAGATGGTGCGGGGGTCTTGGGTCAAGCCGGGCGCCATCGTGATCGACGTCGGGATCAATCGCGTTCCCACGCCCGACGGCAAATATCGATTGATGGGTGACGTGAATTTTTCCGAAGCCTTGAGGCGTGCCGGCGCGATCACCCCGGTTCCCGGCGGCGTCGGGCCGATGACCATCGCCTGCCTGCTCAAGAACACGCTCACCGCCGCGTGCGCCCGGCGCGGCATTGCGCTGCCGCCGGTGTAACCACCGCGCCGGTCCTTGCCGCGTGCTGCTGATTTAGTGGCCGAGCAGCGAATCCAATCCGTCGACGAACAACCCGGTGATGCGCTCGCAGAGCGATTCCGGGTCGAGCCCGCCGCTCATTTCGGGGGCGATCTGGCGATCGATGATGAGCGTGGCCAGGCCGTGTACGCTCGCCCACGCCGCCACGGTGACGATGTCGGGATCGAGCGGCGGATCGGCGCCCGCGACGTGCGCGCCGATCGCCTGGCGCAGCATGGCGTACGCCATCTCGGCCGCCTCCTTGAGTTCCGGATAATCGGCCTTGCGCTCGAGCGGCGGTCCGAACATCAGCCGCAACAGATGCGGGCTCGCGCGCGCAAAGCGCAGGTAGCCCGCACCCAGCGCCTCGATCACCGCGCCGGTCTCGACCAGTCCGCGCGCCGCCGCCGCCATGTGACGGGCAAGCTCGCGAAAGCCTCCGGCGGCAAGGGCCGCCACCAGCGCATCCTTGTCGGCGAAATGACGATAGGGCGCGGTCTGCGACACGCCGGCGCGACGCGAGGCCGCACGAAGCGACAGCGCGGCCAAACCATCTTTGGCAAGAATGTCGGCAGCGGCCGCCAACAGCGCCGGGCGCAAATTGCCGTGGTGGTAGGCCCGAGTCGCCCTGGACGCAGCGCGCCGGCGCGTCGGCGCACGCCGCACCCTGGTGCCCTTCCTCGTTTTGGTTGCCATCGGGAACACCATGCAAAATAATGTTGACGTTGTCAACATTGCGCGGCAAGGTTCTTGGCATGACGTGCGCGAACGTGATGCGCGCGAGGGAACGAGGGGGGCTCGGGCGATGATTGGCGGCATCTGGCACCTGGCGCTCGCGGCGGGCGCCTTCGTGGGCGGGCATTTTCTTCTGTCGTGGGGACCGCTGCGCGGGCGGCTCGTCGGCGCAATCGGCGAGCAGGCGTTCGCGACGGCCTATTCGACGCTGGCGCTCGCCGGCCTGGTCTGGCTCGGATTTGCCTATGGCCGCGCGCCTTACGTCGAGCTGTGGCCGCAAACGGCGTGGACCTGGGCGGTGCCGATCATGGTCATGCCCGTGGCCCTGCTGCTCGCCGTATGCGGGTTGTCGCAATACAACCCGACGGTCGTGCAGCAGAATTTTCGCCGCGCGGACAAGGACCCTGCGCCCGGCATCCTCAAGGTGACGCGCCACCCGGTGATGTGGGCGTTCGGGCTGTGGGCGCTCGCCCACATCCTGCCCAACGGCGATCTCGCTTCGCTCGTGCTGTTCGGTGCGCTCGCGTTCCTGGCGCTCGTGGGTACGCAGGCGATCGAGGCCAAACGCCGCGCGCGCGATCCGGAGGGCTTCGCACGCTTCGCCGCCGCGACCTCGAACCTGCCGTTGGCCGCGATCGTCTCGGGCCGCGCGACGCTCGCTCTGTCCGATATCGGCTGGGCGCGGATTGCGATCGCGACCGTGCTCTACCTCGCCATC
>CAZLYV010000240.1:0-3925 GCA_964563665.1 uncultured Acetobacteraceae bacterium | reverse complement strand
CCCGAACCGTGGCTGCCTCGGCGCCAAGCGCGGCGGCGGCCGGATCGGCGAGCGCCAGTAAAAGCCGCTCGCGGATGCGCTTCAGCTTGTGGTCCTGGTCGATTTTGTGGCCGAACACGTCCTTGACGTAGAAGACGTCGACCACGCGCTCGCCATAGGTCGCGATCTTGGCGGTCGATATCGACAGGCCGAGCTCGGTCAAGGCGCTGGTCACGTCGAACAGCAAGCCGCGGCGGTCGCGGCCGTTGACCTCGATCACCGTGTGGGTCGCCGAGGCCGCGTTGTCGATCAGCACGCGCGGCGGAACGGTGAAGATGCGCGTGCGGCTTGGAATTGCCGGGCGCCGCGCCAGCGCTTCCCTAAGCCGCAGCCGGCCCGACAGCGCCTGCTCGATATGGCTCGACAGGCGCGCCAGGCGCTCCGGCCGGTCGAACGCGGCGCCCGGCCCGCTCGCGGTGTCGCCCGATAGCGCGTCCTGGATCGAGAAGGTGTCGAGCGCCATCCCGTTGGTCATGGTGAAAATCTGCGCCGCGACGATGTTGGCGCCCGAGAGCGCCATCGCGCCGGCGATGCGGCTGAACAGGCCGGGATGGTCGGCGGTGTAGATGGTGATGTCGGTGATCGCGCGGGCGCGATCGATGCGCGTGTCGAGCGCCACCGGCGCGCCGTCGCGCTCGGCCTCGCGCACGAGCGACGCGTGGCGGGCGAGCGTCGGCACGTCGACCGACAGCCAATAGGCCGGATAGCCGCGCGCGATATGCGCCTGGATGTCCGCCTCCGGCCAGCCGGCAAGCTCGGCCATGAGCGCCTGTTGCACGGAAGCGATGCGCGCCGCCGCACTTGCCGATGGCAGCACGCCCGCCAGCACCTCCTCGGTGCGGTAATAGAGCTCGCGCAGCAACGTCGCCTTCCAATTGTTCCACACATTGGGGCCGACGGCGCGGATGTCGGCGACGGTCAGGCACAGGAGAAGACGCAGGCGTTCCGGGCTCTGCACCAGTTCGGCGAAGGCGCGGATCGTCTGCGGGTCGTGGATATCGCGCTTGAACGCGGTGTTCGACATCGCGAGGTGATGACGCACCAGCCAGGCGACCGTCTCGGTCTCCTCATCCGACAGCCCGACGCGAGGCCCGAGGCGCAGCCCGATCTCGGCGCCGATCACCGAGTGGTCTCCGCCGCGGCCCTTGGCGATGTCGTGCAGCATGAGCGCCAGATAAAGCGCGCGCCGCGACTGGATCTTCTGGATCACCTCGCAACTCAGCGGGTGGTCGGCCGCAAGCTCGCCCGATTCGATGCGATGCAGGATGCCGATGGCGAAGATGGTGTGCTCGTCGACCGTGAACACGTGGTACATGTCGTGCTGCATCTGCGCCACCACGCGGCCGAAATCGGGGACGAAGCGGCCGAAGACGCCGGCTTCATTCATCCGCCGCAGCGTCACTTCCGCGTCGACCGGGTCGACCAAAATGTCCATGAACATCCGGTTCGCCTCGGGATGGCCACGCAGCCGCGTATCGACCAGCCGCAGGTTCTGGCGGATGAGGCGCAGCGCGTTTGGGTGGATGTCGAGGCCGTTTTCCTGCGCCACGCGGAAGATGCGGATGATATTCAGCGGATCGTCGGCAAGCTGGCTCACCTTGGCGAGCGTGATTCGCCCGCTTTCGATCGCGAAGCCGGCGAGCAGCTTCGTGCGCTTCATGAACGAGGGCAGCCCGAGCTTGGCGAAGGACAGGCGCGGCTTCTGATCGCTCTCGATTTCGAGCGCGGCGCAGAAGATCCGCGTCAGGTCGCCGACGTCCTTCGCCACCAGGAAGTAATGCTTCATGAAGCGCTCGACGCCGCGCGTGCCGCGATGCTCGGTGTAGCCCATGCGGCGCGCGATCTCGCTCTGGACGTCGAAGGTCAGGCGCTCCTCGGGCCGGCCGGCGAGATAGTGAAGATGGCAGCGCACCGTCCACAGGAATTCCTGCGCCTTGGCGAATTTTCCCGCCTCCTCGGCCGTCAGCACGCCCTTGAGCACGAGTTCGTCCATGTCGTCCACGCGATGCACGTACTTGGCGATCCAGAACAGCGTGTGGAGATCGCGCAAGCCCCCCTTGCCCTCCTTGACGTTGGGCTCGAGCACGTAGCGCGAATCGCCAAGCCGCTTGTGGCGCTGGTCGCGCTCGATGAGCTTCGCCTCGATGAATTTCCTGGCCGTGCCCTTGACGATTTCGGACTGGAAGCGCTTGCGCAACGATTCGGCGAGCTTGTCGTCGCCCCACAGGTAGCGCGATTCGAGGAGCGCGGTGCGGATCGTCGTGTCCTCTTTGGCCAGCCGGATGCACTCGTCGAGCGAGCGCGTGGCATGGCCGACCTTGAGACCCATATCCCACAGCAGATAAAGGATGAACTCGACCAGCTGCTCGCCGCGCGGGGTCTGCTTGTAGGGGCGCAGGAACAAAAGGTCGACGTCGGAAAATGGCGCCAGCTCGGCCCGTCCGTAGCCGCCGACGGCGACGATCGCCAGACGTTCGGCCGCGGTCGGGTTGGCCGCCGGATAGACGTGGCGATCGGCATAATCGTGGATCAGGCGGATGAGCTGGTCGACCAGAAAGCTGTTGGCGCGCACGCTCGCCCCGCCGCCCGCCTCGCGCGCCTCGAAGCGGCGGCGGATTTCGGCGTGACCCTTGGCGAGCGCCTGCTTGAGGATCGACAGCACCCGCCCACGCCGCGCCTCGGGGCGGATATCGTCCGCGTTCGCCACCTGCTCGAGCAGACTCGTCAGGGCGCGGCGGTCGATGATCGCCCGCTGGTCGTGAATCTCGCGCGAGGGCGATTCGGGAGAAGGAGCGTCCATCAAAATGTCCGTCGCGCGGGTTTCGGCCGATCCGAGCGCGCGCATTCATATAGATTGTAACCTAATATAGTGCATGGGCGAGGTGGGCGTCTGGCCGATTTAACCCCTTGGAGTCGTCAAGGAATCGGCCGTGGAGGATGGTAGTGAACGTAACACTGGCAAGTCTGCTCGCCGGCGCGCTCGCCCTTGCCGCCTGCGCCGCGCCCGAGCCGCCGCGCCCGACGATGGGCGCCGGGTTCGATCCAGCGGCGGGAACGATCCAGATCGCGGTCCGCGACAAGTTGCCGCTCCGCGCGGCGGCGCTGGTGCTACCCGACGGGCACGAGGTCGCTGCAGGCGAAATCACGGTGAGCCCGCCGCCGCGATCGCGCGAGCGCGACGGGCGGCCGGGGGTCGGGATCGGTGCCGCCGGCGGCAGCTCGAGCGGGGTCGATACCGCGGTCTTCATCGACCTGCCGATCAGTCTCGATTTCTTGCGCCGCAAGCCGCCGCCCTCGACCTTGACCGAGAGCCGGGCGCGAATTGCGGTGGGCGACGGCGCGATCTATCGGCGCGACTGGGCGGCCTCGCACCTGAAGCTCAAGCTGGGCGACCCGCCGGGAGAGGTGCGCGAGATCGAGCTGCCGGCGCCGGCACCCTGATGTACATTGACAAGGAAATGTACGAAATGTACATTTCTAAGAACATACTCGCATAGGGTGGACTGCCCCGATGGCCAAGGTGCAACGAAATCACGACCTCCAGGTCAGCACGGTCAAAGCGCGCGCGACCTTCGCCGAGGTGATCAACCGCGCCGCTTATGGCCGCGAGCGCATCGTGCTGACCCGCCGGGGCAAGCGCATCGCCGCCGTGGTGCCGTTCGAGGACGTGCGGATTCTCGAGCGGCTCGAGGACGAAATCGACATTCGCGAGGCACGCAAGGCGCGCAAGGAATATGAGCGGAAAGGCGGGATTCCTTGGGAGGAGATCAAGGCAAAACTGAAAATATAGACGTTCGACAAGATGGTTTTTCGTATCGTCTTCTCACCGCGCGCAAGCCGTGACTTTGACGCGCTACCAGTCGTCGTACAGAATCGCTTGAAGCCG
>CAZLYV010000239.1:0-3941 GCA_964563665.1 uncultured Acetobacteraceae bacterium | reverse complement strand
GTGAAGCTCGCCGATGTGCGCGTGCTCACTCCGTGCGATCCCTCGAAGATGATTTGCCTGTGGAACAACTTTCACCAGCTCGCCGCCAAGAACGATTTCCTGGTTCCCGACGAGCCGCTTTATTTCCTGAAAGCGCCCAACGCGTTTCACCCGCACGGCGCGCCCATCGCGCGGCCCAAATCCTATAACGGCAGGATCATCTACGAGGGCGAACTCGGCATCGTCATCGGCAAGAAATGTTCGATGGTGAGCGAGGCCGAGGCTCCGAACTACATTTTCGGCTACACCTGCGTGAACGATGTAACTGCGGTCGACCTGCTCAAGAAAAACCCGACATTCGACCAGTGGGCGCGCGCCAAAAGCTTCGATACCTTCGGCGTCTTCGGCCCGATGATCGCGACCGGCCTCGATCCAATGAAGCTCGGCGTGCGCACGATCCTCAACGGCAAGGAGCGGCAGAACTATCCGGTGAACGATATGTTCTTTCCGCCCTACAAGCTGGTGAGCATGGTCTCGCGCGACCTGACCCTGATGCCGGGCGACGTCATCGCCTGCGGCACCTCGCTCGGCGCCGGCGTGATGGCGGATGCCAGCAACACGATCGAAATCTCCGTTGCGGGGATCGGGTCCCTGAGCAACCCGTTCAATCAGGTGCTGCCAAGCCCGTATCTTCTCGAGGGACCGCCGAAGCCGATGCGCATCGCCGTGGCCGGGGCAGGCGCTATTGGCGGCTTGATCGCGGCCAAGCTTGCGCTCGCCGGGAATCACGTGACGGTGATCGATATTGGCCCGCACCTCGCGGCCATCAAGGCGAACGGCCTCAAGCTCGAATGGCACGATGGAAAAATCGAGATTGCCAAGGTAAAGGCGGTCGACAAGCCGGCGGATGCCGGCAAGCAGGACCTCGTCGTATTGGCGGTGAAGGCGCATCACCTCGAGCAGATCGCGAAGGACATCGAACCGTTGCTCGGTCCTGACACCATGGTGATGACCGTCCAAAATGGCCTGCCTTGGTGGTATTTCCAAAAGATCGGCGGCAAGTACGACAACAAGAAACTCGAAACCCTGGATCCGACCGGCATCCTCGCCAAAAAAATCGACGCCAACCGCATCATCGGTTGCGTCGTCTATCCGGCGGCGGCGGTTACGGCGCCGGGCGTCATCCACCATGTCGAGGGCGATCGATTCCCCATCGGGGAACTCGACGGCAACGAGTCCGAACGCGTTAAACAGATCCACGACATGTTCATAAAAGCGGGCCTCAAGTCGCGAGTGCTCAAGGATATCCGCTCCGAGATCTGGCTCAAGGCTTGGGGCAATCTCTCCTTCAATCCGATCAGCGCGCTCACCCATGCGACGCTGGTCGATATATGCCAGTTCCCGGAGACGCGCCATCTGGCGGCGAAAATGATGGAAGAAGCCGAGGCGATCGCCAAAAAGCTCGGCGTCACCTTCCGCGTGACCATCGAGAAGCGCATCGCTGGCGCGGAGAGCGTCGGCGCGCACAAGACCTCGATGTTGCAGGATGTCGAGGCCGGTCGCTCGCTTGAAACCGAGGCGCTGATCGGCTCGGTCCTCGAAATGGCCAAGCTCACCGAGACGCCCGCCCCGGCGATCGAATCGGTCTACGCGCTGGTCAAGTTGCTCAACAAGGTGATGCTGGCCGAAGGCGGCGGGGTGAAGGTTGAGAAGGCCAAGGCGGCGTAAGCTATCCTATTAGATAACCCGATCTATGACGCCGCCGCATTCCTCCGGCGGGGTCGGTGAAGCATGAGCATGTAGAACGCATCGATGACACCGGAGGATATCGCGACGCCGGTCTCAAGCGGCGTCGAAGCCGCCATCCTCGCGCTCAACAACGCGCATGCCCGGGAGCTTTCATGGCTCGACCCCGACCGGTTGAGGTCGCTTTTGACCCAGGCCTTTTACGCGCGCCGGGTCGGCGATCTGGACGGCTTCCTCCTGGCGCTCGACGAGAATGCTGTCTATGACAGCCCGAATTACCTTTGGTTCCGGCAGCGCTACCCGCGCTTCGTCTATATCGACCGCATCGTTGTCGCTGCCGCGGCGCGCGGACGCGGTTGCGCGCGCCTGCTCTATGCCGATCTCTTCGAGCGTGCCGGCGCGGCAGGCCATGACATCGTCGTGTGCGAGGTGAATGCCGAGCCACCCAACCCGGCCTCGGACGTTTTCCATGCCGCCCTCGAATTTTCCGAAGTCGGCCGTGCTGCGATCCACCAGGGGAGCAAAGTCGTCCGCTATCTCGCCCGCGCCGTTGGGTGACCTGTGCCTCGAAGTTCATCCGGGAATCGGTCGAATCCGTTCTCGATTAACGGTTCCCCGGAATCTCGACCGCGTCTACCAGGGGACGGCATAACACGCTGCAGCGAATTTTTTGCCCTACGGCGATCGCATCTCGTCTAGGGAAGGGACAGGCGTCGCCGAAAAGGATTCATTTAAACCAGTGCCGCCGTACAGCCACGCCAAGTCATCGTAATAATCCCGCGGGGTCTTCGAGCGCATGATTGCATTACGCAGAAGGGCGTGAGCGCCGGCTGGATGATAGATGTGCTCCCCGATCGCGCGCGACTGAAGTTGAACCCGGGCCGTTCGCAACATGCGCTTGACCCGGTAAGCTTCCAAAGCTTGCTCGATGCGACCGGGAAACGCCGCAACCATGTGCGCCAGGCAAACGGCATCCTCCATCGCCATGCACGCGCCCTGGGCCATGTATTGCAGCATCGGATGGGCAGCGTCACCGAGGAGAGCGACGCGTCCATCGACCCAATTCTCGATCGGCTCGCGGTCGCAAAGAACCCAGAGTTTCCAGTCCGAGCCATGACGAATGATCTTCTGCGCCCGTTCATTGACATGCCGAAAGCCCTTCAGAACTTCCTCTTTGGAGACCGGCTTTCCGGCGACCGCTTCCGGCGCATCGTTGTGGCAGGTCACCACCAGATTGAACACCTTCCAGCCCTGCAACGGGTAATGGACGATATGGCATTTCGGTCCAGCCCACAGCGTCGCCGCATTCCACCGCAAATCTTCCGGCATCTGCTCTGTCGGAATGACCGAGCGGTAGGTGGTGTGGCCGGAGACCCTCGGTGCACCATCGCCGACGAGCTGCTTGCGTACGTTCGACCAAAGGCCGTCGGCCCCGATCAGCGCCGATCCCTTGACGATCTCGCCGGAAGCGATGCGGACGGCGACACTCCCGCCATCCTGGGTGTAAGCGACGACCTCGCTGCTTACCCGCAGGTCAATCCGCTTGTTCCCGCGGCAGGCCTTGAGAAAGATTCCGTGCAAGTCGCCCCGGTGGATGACCGCGTAGGGATTGCGAAACCTCGCGCGAAACTGTTCGTCGAGCGGAATATGCGTGATCTCCTCTCCGCTGATCGCGTCCATCAGACGAAGCTGGTCGATATAAACGGCAATCGAGCGAGCCGCGTCACCCACGCCCAGATAATCGAAGGAGTGGAACGCATTGGGCCCGAGTTGAATCCCGGCGCCGATCTCGCCGAGTGCCGGAGCCTTCTCCAAAACGACCGCCTCGATGCCCTTTTGGGCGAAACCAACGGCGGTGGCGAGACCGCCGATGCCGCCGCCCGCGATGATGATGGGCTGGTTCGTCATGGTTAAAAGCCGCTTCGCTGTCGGTCAGATCAAAGATCGCTCGCGCTCATATGCGCGCTCGATGCGGTCGAAATCCCGATCCTCGATGTTCGGGGTCGACAAAAAATCCCTCTCGATTCATTTTCGGCGATCCTTCCCCTAATTGCGCGCGATTGCAAATCCATCGCCATTATTATGGTCAGTATACCCGTGTTCAATTCACCGCCCACGCCGGAAGTTCCGGTCCATGCATTCGGCATGAATGGGAGTGCCGGGCACTCCGGTGGAGACAGGCGTCGCCATGACCCGCACCAGATGCCGCCCGGGCC
>CAZLYV010000238.1:0-3973 GCA_964563665.1 uncultured Acetobacteraceae bacterium | reverse complement strand
CGAAAGGTCGATAAACCGGATTCCTTGGAGATTCCGGCGCCGGTGAGAATGACGATCGATCCGTCGCGGGGGATGTCGTGCGTCATCATCGTCAGAAATGCACGCGCACGCGCCGGCGACGCGCTCAAACGAGCGCCAAGGCAAGCGGATATTCCGCCTCGATGCGGTAGATCGGCCCGGCGTTCCTGAGGAAGCTCGAATAAAGATTGAACTGGTCGATCGTGATCGGCCCGGCCCGAAACAGGCCGTTGTGGGCGAGAAAGGCCGACACGCGTCCGTTCTGCTGCCCCTCGCGCAGTCGTGCGAGTGTCACGTGCGGCAGATATCGCCGCCCTTCGGGCGCAAATCCGGTGCGCACGAGCGCCGATTCGACGCGGGATTGGAGCGCCCTCAACTCAGGGCTGCGCTCGACCCCTACCCATAGCGTGCGAACCTGGCCCGCGCTCTCGAAATGGCCGACGCCCGTCAGGTTGAGATCGAAGCCGCGCCCGCGCACGCCGGCAAGCGCGTCGTGAACGTCGTCCGCCTTGCCTTCGTCCACTTCGCCGATAAACCGCAGGCTAAGGTGAAAATTTTCGGGCTCGACCCATTTGGCGCCGGGAACCCCGCCGCCGAGCGCCGACAGGCGCAACCGCACGTCCTCGGGCAAGCCCACGCCGACAAACAGGCGAACCATGGCGCCCTCCACCAGCTTCATGCACTACCCGATTCGCTCCAGCGCGACAAGACTTGGCCCTTGGAGAAACCCCACCCGCGGCGAGAGCGCGCTCAAGGACAGGGATTCGGGTTAGCGGTGTGGATCGCCTCGATTTCCGTCACCAGGTCAGGCGACAGTTTTACCTCGATGCTCTTTACGTTGTGGTCGAGTTGCTGAACCGAGGTACAGCCGACGATGGTCGAGGCGAGGAAGGGTCGCGAATTCACGAAGGCAAGCGCCATTTGCGCCGGATCGAGACCGTGCGCGCGGGCGAGCTTCACATAAGCGCCCGCCGCCGGCTCGGCGCGCGGCGTCGAGTAGCGCTTGAAGCGCTCGAACAAGGTGAGCCGGCAGCCCGGCGGCCGCGCGCCATCCAGATATTTTCCGCTGAGCACACCCATCGCCAGCGGCGAATAGGCGAGCAGCCCGCAACCGCCGCGCAGGCTTACTTCGGCCAGGCCCACGTCATAGGTCCGGTTGAGGAGGTTGTAGGGATTTTGCACCGACTGGATGCGCGGCGCCTTGCCTTCGCGCGCCAGCTCGAGGTGATGCATGACGCCCCACGCCGTCTCGTTGGAGACCCCGATATGGCGGATCTTGCCGGCCTTCACGAACGAGCTAAGGACATCGAGCGTCTCCGCGATCGCCGCCCCATCGCTCGCCGGGTCATGGGCGTAACCGAGACGGCCGAAGGCGTTGACCCGCCGGTCGGGCGAATGGGTCTGGTAGAGATCGATGTAGTCGGTCTGCAGCCGCTTGAGCGAGCCGTCGAGCGCCGCCGCGATATTCTCGCGGTCGAGCCGTCCGCGCCCGTCGCGCACGTGCGGCGCGCTGTTGTTGGCGCCGGTCACCTTGGTGGCGAGGATCACCTTTTGCCGCACGCCCGGCCGGCGCTTGAGCCAGGTGCCGATATAGGCCTCGGTCCGGCCGAAGGTTTCGGCACGTGGCGGCACCGGATAGACTTCGGCCGCATCGATGAAGTTGATGCCGTGTTCCTGCGCGCGGTCGAGCTGCGCATGGGCGTCGACTTCGCTGTTCTGCTCGCCCCAGGTCATGGTGCCGAGACATATCAGGCTGACGTCGAGGTCGGTTTTGCCGAGCCGGCGGTATTGCATGGCGATTATTGGGCTGTGTTCGAGAAGGGTGGTCGATCAGAGGAAGAGTGCGAGGACACCCGTATAGCCGTAAAGCCGGTTGTTGGAAATCTCTCCGTTGCAGAACATTCCAACCAGCGGGAATGCCCCCAGCTCGCGGCGCAGGATGGCGAGCTCGGCCGAACCCGGCCCGAACAGATTGGGTCCGCGGGCAACGCAGGAAAAATAGAGCCCGGCTTTCGGCGGCGCGGGCACGCGGCTTTTGAGCCGCGCGAGCATGCGCACGAGATCGGCCTCCGCCGCGTCGCGGTCGCGCCGCACGAACATGATCCGATCGCCCGCCGCGATAAGTTCGTCGATCGCCACCCACCCGCGTTCAGGATCGATCCCAGCCAGGTTGCGCACCAGATAATCGCCGGTATCGCTCCCGGCAACCGGCAGGGCGGCGTGGATGTAACCGCCCAAACGCTCCAACCGGCGCGACAGCACATCGCCGATATCCTCGCGCAGAACATCGAGCGCCCGACGGCCGTCGATCTCGAACGCGACATTGCGCTCGGCGGCGGTGATCGTGCGGGATGGCCCGATCGGTGAGCATCCCTGGCTGAGACCGGTTGCGACCGCGATCGAACTTGCCAGCATGACGCCCGAAACGCCGCCCTCGACCACCTCGCCGGCGACCTGCTCGATCGCGCCCCGCGAGGAGGTGAGCCCACCGACGAGGAAGCCCGAGGTCGCCTCCGCCAGCCCCTCGACGAGACCGGAAACGCGCGCGTTGCGCGGATCGGCATGCACCACCGACACGGTCGGCGCCTGGTCCTTGGCCCAAACGGCAGCCCGTGCGAGGTTATTATCGATCTCGCTCTCGGCGACGCCGAAATTGCGGATCAGGTGAAACGAGCCTGGCGGAAGCGCCGCCACCATCAGCGCCAGCGCCGGTTCGTCGAAATACTCCTGGTCTGCCGCGGCGATGCCGATTCCAATGCTGCCGACCCAATCGTCAATGCCGGTGCGCTCCTTGAGCGCGCCGACGATCGCCGGCAGATCGGCGGCAAAAGCGTCGGTGGCGTAGAGGAAGCCGAGATTGGCCCCGTGCGGCACCTGATCAAGCCGTTCGAAGCATGCCGCAAGTGCATGGCGCCATGGGGTTCCCTGCCCCACGCGTGCATGCGCGAAGGTGAACATCGGCACCGAGGTCGTCGCGGGGCCAGTCTCGCTCATAGGCAAAGTTACCCGCCAAACGGCACGCCGGAAATAAATATGATCCGCTATGGGCGCAGAAACGTACTTTAGCCAAATATGATCCAATAGGCGACGGCTCCCGCCACCTTCACCCGAAGCCCCTTGGATTCGTCCCCCGAAATCGCTATATTCCGCCTGCCGATAAGGCGGGTTCGTCCCGCAGCAGGTTTGCGTCCTCGGTCCGATGTTCGGCCCCTCGCGCGTCCCGCTTTCGTTATCCGGCCGGTAATCGCCAGCCCTACCGTGTCTTCGGCTGGCTGTCCGGCGTAAGGACCTGAGTTCGAGTCGATCGGTCTTAGCGCGTTCGGGTTGGATGGTCGTTCGCTCCGCCACAATTCGAAGGGACGTCTCATGCGTTGCCGCACTGCGTGGCCTCGCAAGCGCCGTCTTTTTGTCTTGTGGGCTGCGCGTCGGCCGGCTCGATGGACGATTTGCACCGACCCTCGGCACGCGTGCCGATGGTCAATTGTCAGAAAGGACGATCTAGATGGGTAAGAAGCTCTACGTCGGCAATCTGCCGTTCACCTACACCTCGCAGCACCTTGAGGAGCTGTTCGCTCCCCATGGCCAGGTCACCGCGGCACAGGTGATCATGGACCGCATGACGAACCGCTCACGCGGCTTCGGCTTTGTGGAGTACGCGACGGACGATTCGGCGGAAAAGGCAACCAACGAGCTTAACGGCAAGATGATCGGCGGGCGACCGCTGACCGTCAACGAGGCGCGCGAGCGCACGCCGGGCGGCGGTGGTGGTGGCGGCGGCGGCGGCGGCCGTGGGCCGGGCGGCTTCGGCCGTGGGCCGGGCGGACCGGGGGGCGGCTTCGGTCGCGATCGCGGACCGCGCATGTAACGCGAGCGCCGGCGATTTCGATCGCCGGACGCGAAGGATGGCGGCTCGAGACCCTCGAGCCGCCATTTTTTTGGCTTGCGGTTGCCGCTA
>CAZLYV010000237.1:0-3978 GCA_964563665.1 uncultured Acetobacteraceae bacterium | reverse complement strand
CGCGGCGATTTCGCGACGTAGAGCCAGTTCCGCGTCGATCGAATCACCCCCTCCCCGGCGGCGCATGCGTCGCGGGTGGGGGGTACCGTCGCGGCCGGTAATTGTTGCTCTCACACCCCCTCCGAGAGCGCGGATGCGCTGCCGCCTCCCCCATCGAAGGGGGAGGCAAGATTTGGATGCGGCGGCTAATATTTTTCACCTCCCCCCGTTGCGGGGGAGGTCGCGACGCGCCTGAGCGTCGCGGGTGGGGGGTGTAGCGACGAGCAGATTCGACGCCTCGCCGTGAGCTTGTCGAAGGGTGAGGGATGAGGCCGCCCGCTCAGTACTCGACCTCGGTGAAATAGAGCCCACAGGCCGGTGCGGTGGGGCCGCCCTTGGTCCGATCGCGCTGCCTAAGCGCGCGCTCGACGTCGGCGCCGGTCCATTTGCCTTCGCCCACCAGCTTCAGCGTACCCACCATGTTGCGCACCTGGTGGTGAAGGAACGAGCGAGCGCGCGCGACGATGCGGATCTCTTCGTCCTCGCGCATCACGTCCAGCACATCGAGCGTCTTTTCTGGCGACTTCGCCTGGCAGGTGCTGGAGCGAAAGGTGGTGAAATCGTGATGCCCGACCAGCGCCTGCGCCGCCCTGTGCATCGCCGCGGCGTCGAGCGGCGCCCGGACCTGCCACACGCGATCGCGCGTGAGCACCGCCGGCGCCCGCCGGTTCAAAATGCGGTAGAGATAGCTTCGTCGCCGCGCCGACTGGCGAGCATGGAAATCGGCCGGCGCCGCTTCGGCCGAGCGCACGGCAATGGGATCGGGCTGGAGGTGGAAGTTGAGCGCGTTTGCCACCGTCGCCGCCGGCCACTCGCGCGACAGGTCGAGATGCACCACCTGTCCCAGCGCGTGCACGCCGGCATCGGTGCGGCCGGCGGCCGTCGTCTTCACCTGCTCGCCCGAAAACTTCTCGATCGCGCGTTCGAGCGCCGCTTGCACCGACGGCCCGTTGTCCTGGCGCTGCCAGCCGACGAACGGCGTGCCGTCGTATTCGAGGATGAGCTTGTAGCGCGGCATCGGCGTCCCTCAGGAAAGCCGCGAGCCGGGCGCGATCGGGCGCCCGCGCAGGAATTCGGGCACGTCCATCGCCGCGCGGCCGGCGCGCTGAACCCGCAGGAGCCGCAATGCGCCCGTCCCGCAGGCGATCGTGAGGCGATCGTCGAGAATGGTTCCGGGCGAAGCGCCGGGCTCACCAGCCGCAATTGCGGCCTTCATCACCTTGATCCGCTCGCCGTCGAGTTCGAACCACGCGCCGGGCCACGGGTCGTAGGCGCGCACCTGGCGTTCAAGCACCACCGCCGGCCGCGACCAGTCGAGCCGCCCTTCCTCGCGCGCGAGCTTCACGGCGTAAGTGACGCCATCGGCCGGCTGCGGTCGCGCCGTAATCCCGCCCGTGGCCAGTCGCGCCAGCGCTTCGACGATCAACCGCGCGCCCAAATCCGCCAGACGATCATGGAGCTCGGCCGCGCCCGCCTGCGTGCCGATCGGCGTCGCTGCTTGCAGCAGGATCGCGCCGGTGTCGAGCCCCTCGTCCATCTGCATGATGGTGATGCCGCTTTGGCTGTCGCCGGAGAGAATGGCGCGCTGGATCGGCGCCGCCCCGCGCCAGCGCGGCAGCAACGAGGCATGAATGTTGAGGCAGCCATGGCGCGGCGCCTCGAGAATGGCCTTGGGCAAAATAAGGCCGTACGCCGCGACGACCGCGACGTCGGGCCCGAGTTCAGCGAAGGCGCGGGCTTCCGCCTCGTCCTTCAGGGTCCGGGGCGTGCGCACCGGGATGGCGCGTGCGGCGCCAAAGGCATGCACCGGCGAAAGCTGTTCCTTGTGCCCGCGCCCCGCTGGCCGCGGCGCCCGCGTGTAGACGGCGACGATGTCGTGGCCGGCCTTCGCCAGCGCGTCCAGCGCCGGCAGCGCAAACTCGGGCGTGCCCATGAAGATCACTCGCATGGCGGGCTCCCCGGGCGGCGAGTCAGGCAGGAACAGGGGCTGCCTTTTGACGCTTGGCCTTGGCAAGCCGGCGCAAAATCATATTGCGCCGGAGTTTGGACAGGTGATCGACGAACAGGACGCCCTCGAGGTGATCCATCTCGTGCTGCAGACACACGGCCAGCAGGCCCTTGGCGTGCACCTCGCGGATTTCGTTCTCGTGGTCGAGGTAACGCACCTTGACCGCCGCCGGGCGCGTCACCTCGGCGAACTGCTCGGGTAGCGACAAGCAGCCTTCCTCGCACGCCACCTCTTCGGCCGAGGCCCAGACGATCTCGGGATTGGCGACCCGCAACGGCTGCGCCGGTTCGCCCTCGCGCGCCGAATCGAGCACCAGCACGCGAAGCGCCTGGCCGACCTGCGGCGCGGCAAGCCCGATGCCGGGGGCGGCGTACATCGTCTCCAGCATGTTGTCCATCAGCTTTCGCACGCGGGCGTCGACCCGGGCGACCGGCTTTGCCGTCAGCTTGAGCCGGGGGTCGGGGGCCGTGATGATCGAGAGAATTGCCATGTCCTTTAGGTAGGATGCAGGTGCCTTACGCGTCAAGCGTGCCGCGCCAGTACCAACTTTCGAAGTCTTGTTAAGTCGCGCGCTGCGGATACGCGAAACCCGAAAGTTGGCGCCAGATCAAGATTCTGGTACTCGACATCGCTGGCCGGCGCGCATGGCGAGAATCAGCGATGTCGAGTACCAGGCCCGATTTGCCGCCGGGCCGGCGCGCCTGATATCGTCCCCTCGACGAGGAATCACCACGATATGAAACCGGCGGCCCGGCCGCCCGTCGGAGATGAACATGACGCCCGCCCAGAAGCTCCGCGCCATTCTTGCCGAGCCCGGCTGCCTCACCGTTCCAAGCTGCTTCGATGCGCTATCGGCGAAGCTGATCGCGGATGCGGGCTTTCGTCTCACCTTCATGAGCGGCTTCGCCGTCTCGGCCGCCCGGCTCGCCATGCCCGACACCGGACTCATTTCGTTCACCGAGATGCTCGACACTTTGCGCAATTGCTGCGCCGCCGCCCCGGCGATTCCCCTGATCGGCGACGGCGACACCGGGTACGGCAACGCGCTCAACGTCCAGCGGACGGTCGTCGAATACGCCCGCGCGGGCGCCGCCGCGGTGATGATCGAGGATCAGGTAAGCCCGAAGAAATGCGGGCACACGAAGGGCAAGGAGATCGTCTCGCGCGAGGAAGCGCGGATGAAGATCCGCGCCGCCGTCGAGGCCGGTCGCTCGGCCGATATCCTCATTCTGGCCCGCACCGACGCGCGCGCCGTCGCCGGCTTCGACGAGGCGCTCGCCCGCGCCCATGATTTCGTCGCCGAAGGGGCCGATATCATCTTTCTCGAAGCGCCGGAGAGCGCGGACGAAATGCGACAGTTTTGCGGCGCGATCGCGCGGCCTTGCATGGCCAATATGGTGATCGGCGGGAAAAGTCCGGTGCTGCCGCCCGACCGCCTTGCCGCGCTCGGCTTCAAGATCGCCATTTATCCGCTGGTCCTGCTGTCGGCCGCCGTGGCGGCGATGCAAGCGGCGCTGGCCGCGCTCACGCCCAACTCGAAGGCGTCCGCGCCGCCCCAGGTGAGCTTCGAAGCGCTGAAAAAGATCGTCGGGTTTGCGGACTACTATCGGCGCGAGACCCGCTATCAGGCGGCCGAATAGGCCCATCCCCCGCTGTTGCGCGGGAGGCAAAAATTCGGTGCGGCGGCTACTATTTTTCACCTCCCCCCGTTGCGGGGGAGGTCGCGACGCGCCTGAGCGTCGCGGGTGGGGGGTACGTCGCGGCCGGTAATTGTTGCTCTCACACCCCCTCCGAGAGCGCCGATGCGCTGCCGCCTCCCCCATCGAAGGGGGAGGCAAGATTTGGATGCGGCGGCTACTGGTATGGCGTGGGCATTGAGTTGCCAGCCGTCCGACTGTCGGCCTAAAGTCAAGCCAACGCGAGAAACCACC
>CAZLYV010000236.1:0-4012 GCA_964563665.1 uncultured Acetobacteraceae bacterium | reverse complement strand
GGTCAGTTGAGCCTGGCGCGGAGCGCGCCGATCGTCTCGGCGATACGATGGCGCGCGTCGTCGTCATCGGCAAGCCTGGCTGCCTGGTCGAGGCTGGCGAGCCCGGCGCGCAAGCTCCCGGATTCGCCCTGAAGCAGCCCGAGTTCCCACCATAGAGCCGGCTCGCCCGGCGCCAGCCAAAGCATCCGCTCGACCACGTTGGCGGCGTCGGCATGACGCCCGGCCTTGACCAATCGCAGTTTGGCGTTGTTCTGGAGGCGCAGCAGAATCGCCCGGTTGCCGACCGGCTGGCAGTGCTCGGAGTCCAGCTCCGCGCCGGGGCCGGCGATCCGCCGCAAGAGCGCGTCGAGCCCGCTTCGCTCGAGGCGGCCGCCGCCGTTGAAGGGATCGAGGATGGATTCGCTGCTGCCTTCGCCAACCCGAATCAGGAAATGGGCGGGAAAATCTATCCCCTCCGCCGGCCAGCCTTGCGCGCGCGCGGCATGCAGCCAAAGAATGGCGAGCGCCACCGGGAGACCCCGGCGCCGATCGATCACCCGGATCAGATTGGCGTTCTGCAGATCGTCGTAGGTTTCGCGATCGCCGTCGTAACCGTGGCGGTGGACGAGCACCTCGGCCAGCGCCAAGATCCGTTCGTTGAACGCCACCGGGCGCGGGCCGGTCGCCTCGGCGACGTCTTTAGCGAGTGTCGCGAGATGCGCGCGATAGGGCTTGAGGTCGGTGTCGGGCCGCTCGAACAGCGCCAGCGCCAGCGCGGCATCGGCCAGATCGATGTCCGCCTCGGTGCGCCGGCCGGCGGCGCGCAGCAGGGCCTCGGCGGCGGAGAGCGACTGGGTCATTGCCGGGCCCACGCCGTTTCAGCTCGCCGGCGGCTTGGCGAAGCGGCGCGGGTCATCCTTGAGCAAAACATAGCTCACCACCCGCCGCACGTTTGCGACGTTGCGCGCGATCTCGAGCACGCGTTCGAGTTCGTTCTTGTCCTGCGCCACGCCAAGAACGTAGACCGCGCCGTTCACCGTCTCGATCGAATAGTTTATCGAGTCAACGTCCTTGGCGAAGAGCAGACGCGCGCGCAGCTCGGTGTTGATCGCCGTATCGCGCGCATAATTGACCACGCCGCCCTCGTCGGTGATCTCGACCTCGTTGATGACTTCGCGCACGCCGCTTGCCCGCCAGGCAAGCTGGATCGCATCGGCGCGAAGCTGGGAATCCTTGGTGGCGCCGGTCACCAGCACGCGCCCTTCGTGGATCTGCAAGTTGATGTCGATGAAAATCTGGTGGTTCTTTTGCAGCCAAAGATGATTGATCTCGGCGCGGATCCCGGTGTCGCTGATCGCGCCCTTGACCCCCCGCTCCTGGGCGGCCGTGACGCCGACGGTGGCGCCGGCGCCGATCAGAACGCTGGCGCATCCCTGGAGCGCAAGCGCGCCGACAAGCAGGGACGCCAGCTTCACACGACGTGATGAACGGACCCGGCGCATCGAGACCTCCGGCGAATCGGGGTTGCATTCGGGAGCTTATGTAATAACTCGTGTCGAGTCTCGCCAAGCGTCGGGGAAGTGACGGGGGAGCCCGCGTGGCGTCACCAGGATCACATCGAACCGCAAATTGAGGCGCGCCAGCGCCGGCCGGCCGGCGAGGAAGAATTCGGCGGCACGGCGGATGCGGGCCTGCTGGCGGAGGCCGAGCGCTTCGGCGGCCGCGGCCAATGTCGGTCGTGCCTTGACCTCGACAAAAGCGAGCGTTTTGCCGCGCCGCGCGATGAGATCGATCTCGCCTACCGGCGTACGCAGGTTTTGGGCGAGGATGCGATACCCGGCAAAGCGCAATCGCCAGATGGCGAGCCATTCGGCGCGCCGCCCCACGCGCCCGGCCCGCTCGCGGCGTGCGCGCGCCGCACTCACGGACGGATGGACCCGGCAAGCGCCAGGGCGCGGGCATAAACCTGGCGCCGTGGTAGCCCGGTCGCCGTGGCGACCGCCGCTGCCGCATCGCGCAGGCTCATCGCCTTGAGCGCGACGTTGAGCGCCGCATCGAGTTCAGCCGCCGCATCGGCGCCTGTCCCGGCCTCGTGCGAAGCTGGCGGGCCGACGACGATGACGACTTCGCCTTTGGGCGCACCGGCATCGGCGTAATGCCGGGCAAGGTCGGCGAGGCTGCCGCGGCGAATTTCCTCGAACAGCTTGGTGAGCTCGCGCGCCACCGCCGCCTCGCGCCCCCCAAGCGCTTCGGCCAGTTGGGCGAGGCTCCGCGGCAGGCGCCGCGCCGATTCGAAGAAAACCAATGTCGCCGGTACGGCTTTGATCTCGGCAAGTACCCGCGCGCGTTCGCCCGCCTTCGCGGGCAGAAAGCCGCAGAAGAGGAAACGGTCGGTGGGAAGCCCGGCGGCGCATAGCGCCGCCATTGTCGCCGAGGGTCCGGGAACGGGAATCACCGCAAGACCGGCCGCGTGCGCATCGCGAACCAGCTTGTAACCCGGATCGGCGATCAGCGGCGTGCCGGCGTCGCTCACCAGCGCCACAGTTTGGCCATCGTGAACTGCTTGGATCAGGGCCGGACGAACGCGGTCGGCCGAGTGGTCGTCGTAGCGCACGAGACGCCGGGCGGGAATCTTGAGCGCCGCGAACAGGCGGCGCGTCACGCGGGTATCCTCGCAGGCGACGATGTCGGCGCCAGCAAGAATCGCGATCGCCCGGCGGGTGATATCGCCGAGATTGCCGAGCGGCGTCGCGACGACATAAAGTCCAGCCGCCGGTTTACTCCCCGGCACGTCGCCGTTAGGCTCGCTCGCCTTGGCCGAGGGCATACAAGTGATTCCTGCCGCGTTTCACATCATTTCGATGAATCGATCGCCCGCCCGGCTCGCCGCCGTCGCCTGCCTCGGTCTCGGACTTGCGTTGGCCGGTTGCGGTGGCGGCAAGGTAGCGGCCCCGGCCCGGCCGGGGCAAGCGGTGGCTTTGCCGCCGCCGCCCGTGGTCCAGGCCGCACCCGCACGGTCGCCCGAAGCCGCCGGCAAAGGGGTTCGGGTCGGAATTCTGCTTCCACTATCCGGCAACGAAGCGGCGCTCGGCCGGGCGATCCTCGATGCCGCCGAGCTTGCGCTCTTCGACTTCGGCGACGACGCGTTCACGCTCCTCCCCCGCGATACCGGCGATACGCCGGCGAGCGCCGCGGCGGCGGCCGAATCAGCGCTCGCCGACGGGGCGCGTCTCCTCATCGGACCGCTGTTCGCCGCGGCGACGCCAGCGGTCGCTGAGCGCGCCCGCGCCGCCAAGGTGAACGTGATCAGCCTGTCGAACGACCGCACGATTGCCGGCGGTGGCGCCTTCGTTTTCGGGTTCATGCCCTCGGCGCAGGTCGAGCGCGTGGTCGGTTTTGCCCGCAGCCGCGGCCTCTCGCGCTACGCCGCCCTGATTCCCGACAACGCGTATGGCAACCTGATCGATGATGCGCTGCGCCGCGCCGCGTCGCGCGCCGAAGGGGCGGTGAGCGCGGTCGAACGCTACGATCCAGCTTCCACCGACGCTACTCCGGTCGTCCGGCGGCTTGCCGCCTACGATGCGCGCCGTGCTGCACTGGGTGCGCAGCGTCGCGCACTCGAGGGACACAACGACGAAGTCTCGCGCGAAGCCTTGAAGCGGCTCGAAAACCTGCAAACGACCGGTGAGCTGCCGTTCGATGCCGTGTTGTTGGCGGAATTCGGCAGCCGGCTATTGGCGATGGCGCCGCTGCTGCCGTTCTACGATATCGAGCCGTCGCGCGTGCGTTTTCTGGGGACGGCCTTTTGGGATGATCCGCGCGTCTTGCGCGAGGCGGCGCTGCTCGGCGGCTGGTTCGCCGCCCCGCCGCCCGCGGCGCGGGCCGAGTTCGTCCGGCGATTCCGCGAGACCTACGGGAGCGTTCCGCCGCGGGTGGCCACGCTGGGATACGATGCGGTGGCGCTCGCCGCCGTGCTCGCCCGCGCGCCCGGCGGGGCCGATTTCTCGGCCGCCGCGCTGACCAACCCGGGCGG
>CAZLYV010000235.1:0-4025 GCA_964563665.1 uncultured Acetobacteraceae bacterium | reverse complement strand
CCGCTTCCCTCGGGGAGGCGCCCCTCCTCGACGGCGTGGCAGGCGACGAGCGCGCCGCCGGATGTAGGCTTCGCCTCGGGTCGCTCCTGCTTGCAGCGCTCGTTCACCCACGGACAGCGCGGATGGAAGACGCAACCCGATGGCGGATTGAGCGGATTCGGCACCTCGCCGGCGACCGGTGTTCGCGCGCGGCCGGTCATTTCGAGATCGGGGATGGCGTCGAGCAGCATCCGCGTATAGGGGTGCCGAGGCCGGGCAAAGATCTCCCGTGCGGCGCCGATTTCGGCCAGCCGGCCGAGATACATCACGCCCACGCGATCGGAGATGTGCTGCACGACCGCGAGGTTGTGCGAGATGAACAGATAGGTGAGCCCGAGCTCGCGCTGCAGATCCTTCATCAGATTGAGGATCTGCGCCTGCACCGAGACGTCGAGCGCCGAGGTCGGCTCGTCGCAGACGAGGAAATCGGGGTTCGAGGACAGCGCGCGCGCGATCGATATGCGCTGACGTTGCCCACCCGAGAACTCGTGCGGGTATTTCTCGCCGTCGGCCGGCGCCAACCCAACCTGGCGCAAGAGCTCGTCGACGCGCCGCCGTATCGCCGCCGCGTCGGTCATGATGCCGTGGGCGCGGATCGGCTCGGCGACGATGTCGGCGACCCGCCAGCGTGGATTGAGGCTGGCGAACGGATCCTGGAAGATCATCTGGAAGCGGCGGCGGACCGGGGTGATCTCAGCGCGTGTCTTCAGCGTCGCCAGATCCTGGCCCTCGAATATGATCCGCCCGCGCGTCGGCGTATACAGTCCGACGATGAGCCGCGCTACGGTCGACTTTCCGCAGCCCGATTCGCCCACCAGCGACAAGGTTTCGCCGCGCTTGATTTCGAAGCTCACGCCGTCAACCGCCTTTAGAATCAGGCGCGGCTGGTTTTCGAAGACCCGGTTGAGCCACGGGCGCGATACGTCGAAATAGCGCGCAAGGTCGCGCACGGCGAGGATCGCCTCGCTTGTTTCCGCCCTTCGCGCCGCCGCCACGTTACGCATTGCCGGCTCCGCCGACGAGGCCGACATCCGCGGCCGTTGCAACCGGGTCATAGAGCCAGCACGCCGCCTGGCTCGCCCCGGCCGGCATGAGATCGGGGCGCCCGGTGCGGCAGCGGCCGAACACCTTCGGGCAGCGTGGGTTGAAGGCGCAGCCGGGCGGGATGGCGGTAAGCCTGGGCATCGCGCCGTCGATCTGCGTCAGGCGCTGGACGTGGGCGCCGACCGTCGGAATCGACCCCATCAGTCCCACCGTGTAGGGGTGACGCGCGTGCTTGATCACGTCGTGAACCGGTCCGATCTCGGCGATCCGGCCGGCGTACATCACCGCCACGCGGTCGGCGGTTTCGGCGATCACGCCCATGTCGTGGGTGATCAACATCACCGCGGCGCCGTGCTCGCGGCACAGTTTCTTAAGGAGCGTGATGATCTGCGCCTGGATCGAAACGTCGAGCGCCGTTGTTGGCTCGTCGGCGATCACCAGGCGCGGGTTGACGCATAGCGCCAACGCGATCACCACCCGTTGCCGCATGCCGCCAGAGAACTGGTGCGGATAGCTGTCGATCCGCCGCTCGGCGGCCGGAATTCCCACCTCTTGCAGCAACTGGATCGCGCGCGTCCGCGCTTCGGCCGGCGAAACATCGAGATGCGTGGTGATGGTTTCGGTGAGCTGCCGGCCGATCGTATAAAGCGGGTTGAGCGAGGTCAGCGGGTCCTGAAACACCGCACCGATTCGCCGGCCGCGTATCTTTCGGATCTGCTCGTAGGGCAGGTCGTCGATCCGCTTCCCCTCGAGCAAAATCCGGCCCCCGGCGATCCGGCCCGGCGGTTCGAGGAGCCCGATGATCGCCGCCCCGGTGAGCGATTTCCCGGCGCCCGACTCTCCCACCACGCCCAGCACCTCCCCGGGGTCGATGTGGAACGACACGTCGTCGACCGCCACCAGCGTGCCCCATCGGGTCGGGAACTCGACGCGCAGATTCTCCACTTGCAGCAAGGGTTGGTTGGCGCCGCCGGCGTCCATCGCCGCCGCCTGCTGCTCTCTATCTGAGCTTCGGATTGAGCGCATCGCGCAGCCAATCGCCGAGCAGGTTGACCGACAGCACCATGACGACGAGCGCAGTCCCGGGGAAAATCGTGATCCACCACTCGCCCGAGAACAGAAAATCGTTGCCCACGCGGATGAGCGTGCCGAGCGACGGCCGGGTCGGCGGCACGCCGACGCCAAGGAACGACAGCGTCGCCTCGGTGATGATCGCCACCGCCAAATTGATGGTGGCGATCACCAGCACCGGCCCCATCACGTTGGGCAGCACGTGGCGAAGCATGATCGCTGCCGGATGCCGTCCGATGACCCGTGCCGCTTGAATGTACTCCTTGTTCTTCTCGACCAGCGTCGAGCCGCGCACGGTGCGCGCATACTGAACCCAGAACGACGCGCCGATGGCCCCTACCAGAACCCAAATCGCGATCCGGTCGTGAAGCTCGGCCGGCAAAGCCGTGCGCGCGATCCCGTCGATCAGCAGCGCGATCAGGATGGCCGGAAACGACAATTGGACGTCGGCGATCCGCATGATGAATGCGTCGATCGCGCCGCCGATGTAGCCGCTGAGGAGCCCCAACCCGACGCCGACGACCATCGCAAAGATGACCGATAGCGCGCCGACGAAGAGCGAGATCCGGGCGCCGAAAATGATGGCCGACAGCAGGTCGCGGCCCTGGCTGTCGGTGCCAAGCAGAAAGCGCGGGTCGCCACCGGCCAGCCACACCGGTGGGGTTCCGGCATCGATCAGATTGAGCGTCTTCAGGTCGAAGGGATCGTGAGGCGCAATCCACGGCGCCATGATCGCGCCGCCGAAGCAAACGAGCGTCACGATCGCCGCGACGATGGCCACCGGGGAGCGCCTGAAGCTGTAAATGATGTCGCTCTGCCATGCCCGCCAGAGGGCGCCTGGATATGCGGTATCTTGCGACGGACTCGCTCGCTCGATGGGGGTCGTCGCCATTGGCGTCTCAGGCCGCGTGGCCGCCGGCGACCGCTCGGTCGACGCGGAGCCTCGGGTCGACGGCGAAATAGAGCAGATCGACGATGAGATTGATCACCACGAAGAACAGCGCGATCAGGCACAGATAGGCGGCCATCACCGGCACATCGGCGACGGTGACCGATTGAATGAAGAGTAGACCCATGCCGGGCCATTGAAACACCGTTTCGGTGATGATCGCGAAGGCGATAATTGCGCCGAGCTGCAATCCGGTGATCGTGATCACCGGCACGAGGGTGTTTTTCAGCGCGTGGCCGAAATGAATCGCGCGATCGGTCAGCCCGCGGGCGCGCGCGAACTTGATATAGTCGGTGCGCAGGACTTCGAGCATCTCCGAGCGCACCAGCCGCATGATCAGCGTCATTTGAAACAGGCCGAGCGTGATCGCCGGCAAGATCAGCGCCTTCAGTCCGCTTGGCGTGAGGAACCCGGTCGTCCACCAGCCGATCACCACCGTTTCGCCGCGCCCGAAGGATGGCAGCCAGCCAAGAATCACCGAAAACATGAATATCAGCAGGATGCCGATGAGGAACGTCGGCAGCGACACGCCGATCAAGGACACGGTCAGCATGACTTGCGACAGCCATGAGTCGCGATGAAGACCGGTGTAAACGCCCATCGGCACTCCGGCGGCGAGCGCGAAGAACGCGGCAACGAGGCTGAGCTCCAGGGTGGCCGGCAGCCGCTCGGCGATGAGCGCGTCCACCGGGCGCGCCAGTCGATAGGAAACGCCGAAATTCCCTTCGAGCGCGCGGACGATGAAGCGGCCGAACTGGATGAAGAACGGCTGGTCGAGCCCGAGCTGGGCGGCCATCCGCGCCCGTTCGGTCTCGCTGAATTCCTGCCCCAGCATGATCGCGATCGGATCGCCGACATAGGTGAACAGCGAGAAAGCGACCAGCCCGACCACGAGCATGACGATCACGGATTGCAACAGCCG
>CAZLYV010000234.1:0-4032 GCA_964563665.1 uncultured Acetobacteraceae bacterium | reverse complement strand
GCCTCGTCCGCCAACACCTTGTTGTAGGCAAGGCCGCGTTCGAATGGGTGCTCGGTGACGAGACCCGGGGATGATTCGAGCGCGACCCAGACCATGACGATGTTGACCGCCACCACCAGCGCCATTCCGCTGGCGAAAATCCATGGGATCCAACGGCTGGCGCGGCCGGCCATCGGTTTGAGAGGTTCGCGCATCGCCACGCCCCCTTATCAGTGCGACGGACCGATGAAGACGGCATGGTACTCGGCCGTCTCGCCCGTTGATGTCTCGCGCAAAGAGAAGGCGACCGGCGAGGATTCGGTGGCGAGAGATTCGCGCGGCGCGGTGAGGTAGATGCGATATGTCGCGACCGAGTCCGGCTTGGCAGACAAGCGAAGCGTAGCACCCTCGTTCGCCTCGCCACTGCCAACCGCGCTCACGCGGAGCCCCGCGACGCCCTGTGTGTTCAATTCATAATCGCGCGCCGCACGTAATTTGTTGAGGATCTTGAGCGTATAGCCGTTGCGGATCGCGCCGTCGGACAAGGCGACGTATAGCGGGTTGCGCTCGCGTAGCACATTCACCTCGACCGTGGCGCGCGTGAGAAGCGTGCCCAGCATCACCAGAGCGACCACGACAAGCATTCCGGCGTAGATGACGACGCGTGGACGGATCAGACGATAACGCGACGTTTTGCCGGCCGCTTTCGCCGCCTGGTTGGCGAGCGTATCGAACGTGATCAGCTCGGCCGGGCGGTCGACCTTGGCCATGACCGAATTGCAGGCGTCGACGCACAACCCGCAGCCGATGCATTCGAGCTGGTCGCCGTCCCGGATGTCGATGCCGGTCGGACAGACCGCGACGCACAGCCCGCAGTCGATGCAGTCGCCGCGCCCTTCCCAACTCGTCCCCGCCTTGTGCTTGGCGCGCGGCTCGCCGCGCCAGCCTTGGTAGGTAACGACAAACGAATTCTCATCGAGCATCGCCGCCTGGAAGCGCGGCCAGGGGCACATGAAGGTGCAGACTTGTTCGCGCGCCCAGCCGGCGAGAAGGTAGGTCGTCGTGGCGAACAGCGCGACGAAGAAGTAAACCGCGGGCGAAGCTTGCAGCGTGAAGAGTTCGCGGGTGACCGTCGGCGCATCGTTGAAATAGAGCACCCAGGCGCCGCCGGTCGCGAGTGAAATCAGCAGCCACGCGGCATGCTTCGTCGCTTTCTTGACGACCTTCGTACCCGACCACGGCTCGCCGTCGAGCTTCATGCGCGCGTTTCGGTCGCCTTCGATCAACCCCTCGACCCACATGAAGATATCGGTCCACACCGTCTGCGGACAGGTATAGCCGCACCACACCCGCCCCATCACCGCCGTGGCAAGAAACAGCCCGACCGCGCCCAGAATCAGAAGGCCGGTCAGGTAGTAGACCTCCTGCGGCCAGATCTCGATCCACAGGAAGTAGGCGCGGCGCCCCGGCAGATCGATCAGAACCGCCTGATCCGGCGCGCCGGCGCCGCGGCTCCAGCGGAGCCAGGGGACAACGTAGTAAAGGCCGAGACAGCCGAGCAAAACGCCCCATTTTATGCGGCGATACAGCCCCTGAACCCGCTTCGGGTAGACCTTGATGCGTGAGGCGTAGAACGGCATCGCCGCGCGTTGCACGCGGACCGATACCGCTTCCTCGTCCAGCGCAGTTTCCCCGGCCAGCGCAACGTCGCTCATGCGCGAACCGTCCATCATCCCGTCGTTCGCACCAGGACTGGAATTCTACTACTTCCCGCCCCCGAGCGCGTGGACATAGACCGCGAGCATCTTCACCGTCGCCTCGTCGAGGCGTTCGCTCCATGCCGGCATTTGGCCGGCGCGTGCGAACCAAATGCTCTGGACGATTGCGGCCTTGTCGCCGCCGTAAAGCCAAATCTTATCGCTTAGCCGCGGCCCGCCCAGCTCCTGATTGCCCTCGCCCTTCTCGCCGTGGCAGGTGACGCAGTTATCGGCGTAGATCGCGGCGCCGCGCGCCACCGCCGGCCGATCCTTCGAGGAGCCGGAAAGCGAGAGAACGTACTCCGCGACGTCGTTGATCTGCGTAGCATTCAGCGCGCCGTCGGCGCCAAAGCGCGGCATCTGCGAGCTCCGCGACTTCTCGTTGGCGTTCCGCACGCCATAGGAAATCGTCTGGAACAAGCTGTTGACATCGCCGCCCCACAGCCAGTCGTCATCGGCGAGGTTGGGAAAGCCCTTGGTCCCGCCGCCGCCCGCGCCATGGCAGCCGGCGCAATTCTCGGCGAACAGGATACGGCCGCCGGCGATCGCAAATCCGTGAAGATCGGCGTTGGCGCCGATCTCCTCAAGCAGCGTTTTGCGAATCCTGTCGACCATCGGCGCCCGCTCGCGCACGGCGGCGGCGAGACGCTCGGCGACTTCTGCACGCTGCGAGTAGCCGAGCAGGCCCTGCGTGTGTCCCCTGAGGCTGGGCCACGCCGGATATAAGACGTAATAGACTAGCGACCAGGCGATGCAGACATAAAAAACGTAGAGCCACCATTTGGGGAGTGGCGTATCAAGCTCGCGAATCCCGTCCCATTCGTGGCCGGTCGTGTCCTTGCCGGTGAGCGCGTCTTTTTCGATCTTCGTCGGCATAAGCTTACCCTCTTACCTGTCGTCGCCAAGCGGGATCCGGCCGTGCTTCTCGAGTTTCGCCTTGCGCGACGGCCACATCGCCCAAACGACGATGCCGACGAACAAGCCGAAGAGCCACACCACCCAGACCGAGCGGAAAAACTCAAATAAGGAATCGAATTCCATGGCGTCCGCCTCTACTGACGCAGGTTTTCGAGCTTGTAGTCGGTGAATTTCACCAACGTTCCCAGCATCTGCAAATAGGCGACGAGTGCGTCCATCTCGGTGATGCGCTTCGGGTCGCCGTCGAAATCGCCGACGACCGCCTTCGGGTAATGCTTGAGGAGCGCGCCCGTATCGGCATCGGGCGTTGCTTGCGCTTCAAGATCGGCGACCGCTTGCCCGATCATTTCGTCGCTGTAGGGCACGCCCACGGCGCGGTTGGCGCGCAAATGGTCGGCGATGTCAGCGTAGCCGAGCGTTCGCTCGGCGAGGAATGCATAGGGCGGCATCACCGACTCCGGCACGACCGCGCGCGGATCGACGAGGTGCACGACGTGCCAATCGTTCGAGTATTTTCCCCCGACGCGCGCCAGATCGGGTCCGGTCCGTTTCGATCCCCACTGGAAGGGATGGTCGTACATGCTCTCGGCGGCGAGACTGTAATGGCCGTAGCGTTCGACCTCGTCGCGGAAGGTGCGAACCATCTGGCTGTGACAGACGTAGCAGCCCTCGCGGATGTAAATGTTTCGGCCCAAGAGCTCGAGCGGCGAGTACGGCCGCACGCCGTCCACGCGCTCGATCGTCGACTCGATGGTGTACAGCGGGACGATCTGCACGAGGCCGCCGATCGAAACCGTGATCAGCGTCAGCACCGCGAGCAGGATGACGTTCTTTTCGATAGTTGCGTGGCTGAAGCGCATGGCGGCGACCTCACGCGGCGGGTGCCGGCAGCGGGCCGGCGCCCGCGCCGGCGGGCATCGTCGCCGCCGGCGCGTCGCGGACCGTCCGCACCAGGTTGTAGACCATGATCAGCGCGCCGCCGAGGAACATCAGGCCGCCCAGTGCGCGGATGACGTAGAACGGATGCATCGCCTTGACGGTCTCGACGAACGAGTACTGCAGAAACCCGAGCTCGTCGTATGCTCGCCACATCAACCCTTGCATGATGCCCGAGACCCACATCGCCGTGATGTAGAGAACGATGCCGAGGGTCGCGACCCAGAAGTGCCACGAGATGAGCCGGAGCGACCAGATGTCGCGCCGGTTCCACAGTACCGGCACCAGATAATAGATGGTGCCAAAGACGATGAAGGCGACCCAGCCGAGCGCGCCGGAATGGACGTGGCCGATCGTCCAGTCGGTGTAGTGGCTAAGGCCGTTGACCGCCTTGATCGACATCACCGGCCCATCAAAGGTCGACATGCCGTAGAAGGCGACT
>CAZLYV010000233.1:0-4038 GCA_964563665.1 uncultured Acetobacteraceae bacterium | reverse complement strand
AGCACCGCGGCGACGACCGTCGCGGCCAGCGGCAGACGCGACGCCGCCTCATCCAAAGAACCGGCGTTGACCGCGGTCATGTCATGCGAAGGCGGCGCGCCTGCGCGCGTCAGAGCGGCGCCCAATGCAGGCGAAATCTCGGGCGAATATGCCTGCTCGCCGGGCTCGCCGCCGGTCGGGTCGCGGCCGGTGCCGTCGATCGTGACGGCGGAAGGCTCCGCCGCCGCCGCCGCCGACAACGCATACGCCGTCGCGACGAATGCGACGAAGATCGCGGTGGGATGGACGAGTAGTTTTTCCGATGACGGGCCGGAGGGAAGCACGAGCGGGTGCGAGCGCAGAATCCGGGCGAGAAGATCGCGCAAGCTCGGCGCACGAACCAGGCGGTCGGTCATCAGGCTTGCCGCAAGCAGCGTTCCGTCGATCCGGGCGATGTGCACCAGGACGTCGTCGGTGTCCTCGCGCACGAACACCAGCCACGGATCGCCCTCGTCCGACGCCCCGGTCTCGAAGAGGACCGGCAGACCAACCTGGTGCAGGAGGTTGCAGACGCGGAAGCATTCCGCCAGCTCGCCTTGCGACCACGGCGACACCTCTGTGTCGCGATGACGAAACGCCAAGATATTGCCGGTCATTGACAAGTCCCCTTGCGATCAGCGACAGGGCCGCGGATCACCAATCAATGCAAGCCTATTCAGCGATTCCGGGCGGATGGCCGGCGACGTCCTCGTTTGCCGTGTCGTGTACCGTCTCGTGTGTCTCGTGTCCGAATAATATCTGAAATGTCACCGGATCGTAATACCTCAAGACGCCCTTGACGAAAGTTTCGAGATCGATCCCGAGGGTTTCGGCCCAAAGCTGATAGCGCTCGGGCGGGATCCGCCCGCGCCCCGACTCAAGCTGCGAGATAAAGGTATAATACTGTAACCCGAGGGTTCGCGCCATCTGCCGCTGCGACAGGCCGCGCTTTTCCCGGAGGTCTTTCAGCCACTTACCGCCCTGCTGGCGCAGCCTGTGAACGTCGTGCGCTGCCCCGTGCTGGGGATGCGTATACATCTTGGGCCCCACGAACCGGGTTTGCTACGTGTACAGTATCATACTAACCGGGTGCGGCGTCCAGCGACTTTATCACCGGCGCATAGACCCGCAAGCGGGTCGGGAGCGGCATCGCGAATCGAGCGTCGAGGCAGCTGCTGGGAACCGTTATACGTCGAACGAGCGCGGCGGCTCGGCCCTCGCGTGCAGCGTCCACATCTGGCGGTACGCCGCTTCCAGCGCGCCAACCAAGCCCTTGGCGTCGAACAGTTCCGAGGTCAGGCGGCTCTCCAACAAATGCTGGCTGAGTTCGCGGCGTCGCTCAGGATTCTGCGCCAGGCGGATGGCCAGGTCCTTGTATGCCTCGAGCGAGGCGCAACTGAGCTCGGGCAAGCCGACCGCGTGGAGCAGGCTCGATGCCCCGCGCGAGGTGGGCGTATCGCCGGGGCAGGTGATCAGGGGCAGACCCATCCACAGCGCATCGCTCGCCGTGGTGAGCGCGTTCACCGGCAGCGTGTCGAGAAATATGTCGGCCAGCCGATGACGCGCCAGGTGCTCGGCATGTTTTCTGTAAGGGGCGGAAACGAGGCGGCGGGGATCGACGCCGCGCTGGGCGGCGTAGCGACGCAAATTCCGCCCCGCAAGCTGTCCGCTGTCCAGCAACCAGAGAACGCTCGCCGGAACCGCCCGCAAGATGTCCAGCCAGACATCGAAGATGCGGGCATTCAGCTTGTATGGGTTGTTGAAGCAGCAAAAGACGACGGCGTCCTCGGGCAGACCTTCGCCAGCCCGCGTCGGCCCATCCTTGAGGTCCGGGCGCTGGCGATCGTTCGCCTGCCAGCATCGCGGCAGGAAGACGATCTTTTCGGCACAGTATTTCTGCAGCTCGGGCGAGGCGACGATCTTGTCGGCGATGACGTAGTCGATGAAATTCGCGCCCATCGTGCCCGGATATCCCAGATAGTTGACCTGTATGGGCGCCGGGCGGAGGGCGGCGATCTGCGGCCGGCCGCCGGTCGTATAGCCCATCAAATCGATCAGAACGTCGATTTTGTCCTGGTGAATGCGCGAAGCCGCCTCGGCATACGAGACGCCCGAAATGTCGACGAAATTGTCGACCGAGCGGACGATCCTCTGGCGCAGATCGCTCCCGTCGTCGCGCCCATAGGAATACGCATGGACCTGGAAATTTTGCCGATCGTGGTTCTCGAAGAGACCTCCGACGAGGGTCGAGGTCGCGTGCTGGCGAAAATCGAACGACAGATAGCCCAGATTAAGGCGGCGCGTCGGATCGAGCGCGCCCAAGGGATCCGCGCGCCAGGGCGCGGCGCGGCCGTATCGCGCGCGGCTGTACTGGCGCGCGCATTTGTCCTGCTCGGCGCATGCCGTGGGCAAAATGGCGAATACGAACGGTTCGATTTCGCCTGATCCCTTGTCGACCAGCGCCTTGATCTTGTCGATCAGGTCGGAAAGCCCTTGCCATTCGCATATCCGCATCTTGGCGAAGACCAGCAGCGAGAGGCCTATGGGATGATCGGGTTCGAGGGTGAGAAGCCGGGCGCAGCTCTGGATGGTTTCGAACGGCCGGTCCGTCATCAAGAGCGCGATCGCCAGTCCCCGATATGCCTTGGCGAAATCGGCCCGCGCCCTGATCGCGCGCTGGTAAAAGTTCACGGCGGATTTGAGATCGCCCCGGCCGCGATGGGCGTCGGCGAGATTGCACAGCCCGGCCGCGTGGCCGGGATGTTTCTCGACCAGCCGGGTCAAACATTCGATCGCGGCGCCGGTTCGCCCGAGCATGAGGTAGAGCGCGCCCAGATTGTTCAGCGCATCGCGATGCGCCGGATCGGCGTCAAGAACGCGTTGATACGCTGCGATGGCGTCGTCGTAGTTGCCCCGCTGGAGATCCGTGGCGGCCTGTTGGAATGCGCCCCGCACGGACGAGATGTCGGAAGGTTCCGCCACTTTGGTTCGCGCCCCCACGCGCCGGCCTGCTGGTCTCCGAGAAATTTATCCGGGCGCAATTGTTACAGTTGAATGCGTGGGCGCGCCAGTTCAGCCCGCCAAGGATTGGCCGCGGATCAGTCCATAGAGCCGCCGCGACAGTCTCGTCCAGTCGTGGGCCTCGAGCCAGGCGCGTTGCGGCGTCGCCACGGCCCGAAGCTGCTCGGGCGAATCGATCAAGGACCGGATCCCGGTCGCGATCGCATCGGGGGTGACACCCGGCAGGCGATGGGTCACCGTGGCGACATCATCGAATATGGCGAGCGGCGAGCACGCCACCGGCCGCATGCTCGAAAGCCCGAGCCGAATCGCCCCGCTCGCCGATTCTTGCGTGTGCTGATAGGGATAGACCACGAGGTCGGCCAGACTAAGCAGGGCTAGAATCTCGGGCTCCGGCAGAAAATCCGTGATCAGGGTGACGGCCCGCTCGAGGCCAGCCGCCGCGATCGCGAGCTTGCACGCCGCCAATTCGCTTGCCGATTCGGGCGCGGGATAAAGCGCATTCACCATCAAGAGATGAAGCTTACTGTCCTCGCGGCGCAGGAGGGCGAACGCCGCGATGAGTTCGCGAAGTCCCTTGTGCGGCAACAAAAACCCCGACGTCGCAAGGATGGTCTTGCCCGCGAGGCCGCTCGACGCGGCCAAGCGGTCGCGTTCGATCGCCACCGGACGCGCGACGCCGTGCGGAAACAGCGTCACGTTGTCGACAAGTCCCAGATCCTTGAGGCGATTGAGGTCGTGGATGCTGTGGACGAGCACGCGATCGGCCCGGCGCAGCTGAACGGCGGCGTCGCCCAAGACGACCCGCAGCCCCGGTTTGTCCACGTTTTTCGTCGAATGCAGGAATACGTAAACGCGCCTGCCGCTATCCGCCAGCCGGTCAACCAGATGCGCCATGCGACCCAGTTCGAAGAATCCGAAATCGAATTGAATGACGACGGCATCGACGTCGGATCGGTCAATTGACGAATAGAGGCCCCCGAGGTCGTCGGACCAACC
>CAZLYV010000232.1:0-4043 GCA_964563665.1 uncultured Acetobacteraceae bacterium | reverse complement strand
GCCAGAAACACCTGGCCCATGGCGATCTCCTCGCTCACCGCCCGGCGCGGGCCGAACTCGACGGCGTGCGTCGTGTAGCCGAAATCGCCGAAAAACTTGACCGCATCCATCAGCTTCAGGCCCTGCCGGTGCCAGTAGCTGGGCTCGTAGAGGAAGAACACCTTCGGCCGGTACTTCTCGATCGTCGCCCGGCCGCCCTGGAGGATGTTCCACTCCTCGCCCTGCGCGAGCAGCTTGATCACATCGAGCCGCGGCGGCGGGTTGCGCTGGGCGAAGTCGTCGAGCGACAGCACGTCCACCTCGATCGTGGGCGTGTCCTTGCCGACGTTCTCGGCGTAGAAGCTCGCATTGGCGAAATTGCCGATCGCGTCGTCGTGGCTATACATGCGGCGGCGCTCCGAGCGCGCCGAGAGCGCCGACTGGTGCGTCTCCACGAAGTCGAGACCGTTGAGCCGCAGATTGGCGAGGAGTCGCGCGTAAGGATGCGGATCGGGCTCGAACGACACCACCCGTCCCGCCGGCCCGACGCGGTTCGCCATGATCAGCGAATGCATGCCGATATTGGCCCCGATGTCGAAGGCGACATGGCCCGGCCGCAGCATGCGATTGAGCAGCCGGCTGATCGCGGGGCGAAACGCGCCGTAGAAGAAGATGTACCACTCGCAAAAGGAGTGGGTGTCGACATTGATCAGCAGGCCGTCGTCATAGTCGAGAACGGTTCGGATCGGATGGGCGTTGCCCGGCGGATGCAGCAGGCGTAGCAGCCGATCGGTGCCCCTGGGATGAAACGCGCGCGTCGCCTGGCCAAGCGCGTGGACCAGGCTGTGCGGCAGGTTGGGCGAGGTGTCGGCCATGGCGCTTTCATCGGCACGCGGCAAAAGGCGAGGTGCGCCCACCTATCGGCGCATTTGAAAAACCTGTCAACAACGCCCGCCCGCGCCGCCTATTCCCGTGCGGCCGGCGCGGCACAAACGAGCGAGCAAGGGCCGTGACTGGCCGGGCCACCGGGAATGGGCTAGGGTTTTGCCCAAGAACAGGGCCGCGCCTGGGTTAACGGATTCATCGAACAGTGCCGGCCGCCGGCTGGACCACGGAGACACGATGCTGGGCGACTCCGAACGCCGCAAGACCGATATCATTGCGCGAGCGGTCGAGCTGGCCCAGGCGCGGCTCACCGGCGACAAGGGTGCGGCCGCCGGCGCGTTCCTCGCCCGCTTCTACGCCAACGTGGCGCCCGAGGATCTCGAGGCCCGTTCGCTCGATGATCTTTACGGCGCCGGCGTCGCGCTCTGGCAATTCGGTCGGGCCCGCCCGCCCGGCCAGGCCAAGGTACGCGTCTACAATCCGCGGCTCGCCGAGCATGGCTGGGGCTCGCGTCACACCGTCATCGAGATCGTCAACGACGACATGCCGTTCCTCGTCGACTCGGTGACGGCGGAGATCAACCGCCGCGAGCTCGCGGTTCACCTCACCATCCACCCGATCGTTCGCGTGGCGCGGGACGCCAAGGGCGCCGCCTTGAAGATCGCCGATGACGGCACGCCCGAATCGTTCATGCACATCGAAGTCGATGAGCAGGGCGCCGCCGAGGCGCGCGCCGAGATCCAGAAGAGCATCGAAGGCGTGCTTGCCGACGTTCGGATCGCCGTAACCGACTGGAAGGCGATGCGGCAAAAGCTGCGCGAGGTCCTCGACGAGCTTGCCGCCTCGCCGCCGCCCGTGGCCGCCGACGAAATCGCCGAGGGGCGCGCGCTGCTCGAGTGGGTGAACGACAACCATTTCACGTTCCTCGGCTACCGCAGATACAACCTGATGGTCGAGCGCGGCGAGGATTTCCTGCGTCCCGACCCGCAGTCGGGACTCGGCATCACGCGTCGGGTCTTGGCGGAATCGAAGGCGCGATCCGAACGGCCGCTTCTCCCCCAGGTGCGCCGCTTCGCGCGCGAAAAGCGCCTGCTCATCATCACCAAGGCCAACACGCGAGCGACGGTTCACCGCGCCGTGCCGCTCGACTATATCGGCGTCAAGACCTTCGATGCGGCGGGCGAGGTGACCGGCGAACACCGCTTCATCGGCCTCTTCACCTCGGTCGCCTACAGCCAGAGTCCGCACGAAATCCCGCTCCTGCGCCACAAGGTGAGGCGCATCCTCACCCGCGCCGGGTTCGCGCCGGCAAGTCACGACGGCAAGGCGCTGCAGCATATTCTCGAAATCTTCCCGCGCGACGAGCTGTTCCAGGCCTCCGAGGACGAGCTGTTCGAAATCAGCCTCGGCATCCTGCGCCTCCAGGAGCGCCAGCGCACCGCGCTGTTCGTCCGGCGCGACGCTTACGAACGCTTCATTTCGTGCCTGATCTACGTGCCGCGCGACCGCTATTCCACCCAATTGCGGCTGGCCTTCCAGAAAATCCTCGAGGACGCCTTCGCCGGGGCGACCGCCACATTCTCGAGCCAGTTTTCCGACGACTCGGCGCTGGCGCGCGTGCGCTATATCGTCAAGACGACGCCGGGGCAGGTTCCCGCCTTCAACATCGAGGAGATAACCCGCCGCCTGGTCGAGGCCGGGCGCAGCTTCGCCGATCGCCTCAAGGATGCGCTGGTGGGCGCGCTCGGCGAGGAGCGCGGCCTCGCCCTCCTGCGCCGCTACGCCGACGCTTTCCCGAGCGCCTATCGCGAGCGCTTCGCGCCCGAGGCGGCGGTCGCCGATATCGGCAAGATCGAGCGCGTGCTGTCGGACGCCGAGTCGCTGGCGCTCAATCTTTATCGCGATGTCGATTCGGGCGAGGACGAGCTGCGCTTCCGCATCTTCCGCAAGGCGCAGCCGCTGCCGCTTTCCGACATCCTGCCGATGCTCGAGAACATGGGGCTCAAGGTGATGTCGGAGGTGCCCTATCGCATCGTACCGACCGGCAGCGTCGATCCGATGTGGATGCACGATTTCGCGATGATGACGCGCGACGTGCGGACGGTCGATCTCGCCGATCTCAAGACCGCCTTCGAGGACGCCTTCGCCGGCGTATGGTCGGGCGCGGTGGAGAGCGACGGGTTCAACCGGCTCGTCGTCTGCGCCAGGCTTTCGGCGCGCAAGGTGACGATCCTGCGTTCCTACGCCAAGTACTTGCGCCAGGTCGGCATCCCGTTCAGCCAAGCTTACATGGAGGACACGCTGGCGCATCACCCGAAGATCGCGCGGCGCCTCGTCGGTCTCTTCAAGTGCCTCCACGATCCCGCGGCGCGAAAGGACGCCGACGTTCAGGCCGGCGGCATCGTGGTCGAGATCGAGCACCTGCTCGACGAGGTCCAGAGCCTGGATGAGGACCGCATCCTCCGCCGCTTCCTGAACCTTATCCGCGCGACGCTGCGCACCAATTATTTCCAGCTCGGCGCCGACGGGGCGGCCAAGGGTTATCTTTCGTTCAAGCTCGACAGCCAGCAGATCGACGAATTGCCGTTGCCGCGGCCGCTGGTCGAGATCTTCGTCTATTCGCCCGCGGTCGAGGCGATCCACCTGCGCGGCGGGCGGGTGGCGCGCGGCGGCATCCGATGGTCCGACCGGCGCGAGGATTTTCGCACCGAGATCCTCGGCCTGATGAAGGCGCAGATGGTGAAGAACACGGTGATCGTTCCGGTCGGCTCGAAGGGAGGCTTCTTCGTCAAGCGCCCGCCGCCCGCCGAGGCGGGTCGCGAGGCGGCGCAGGCCGAGGGCATCGCCTGCTACAAAACGATGATGCGCGGGCTCCTCGATCTGACCGACAACATCACGCCCACCGGAATCGTCCCGCCCGAACGGGTCGCGCGGCGCGACGAGGACGACCCCTATCTCGTGGTGGCCGCCGACAAGGGCACCGCGACCTTCTCCGACATCGCCAACGCGGTCGCGCGTGACTACGGTTTCTGGCTCGACGACGCCTTCGCCTCCGGCGGTTCGGCGGGCTACGACCACAAGGGCATGGGGATCACCGCGCGCGGCGCGTGGGAGGCGGTCAGGCGCCACTTCCGCGAGCTCGGGCTCGACACGCAGAGCCAGGATTTCACGGTGGTCGG
>CAZLYV010000231.1:0-4064 GCA_964563665.1 uncultured Acetobacteraceae bacterium | reverse complement strand
CTCAAGCAGCCGCCCAGTCGGCGAGCTTGCGCAAGAATGCCTCGCATTCGGCGATCTGGCCGAGCGCGATCCATTCATCGGGCTGGTGTGCCTGCGCAATATCGCCTGGGCCGCACAGCACGCTCGAAATGCCGGCCTGCTGAAATTGGCCGGCTTCGGAGCCGAACGCGGCCGCGATCGCACGATTTGCCCCGGTGAGACGAAGAGCGAGCGCTTCGGCGGCGCCGTTGGCCTCGGGCCGCAGCGCCGGCACCGTGCACAGGCGTTCGGTGACGATGCGCCCCGCGCGCGCTGTTGCGCCGAGCGCCGGCGCGAGGTTGTCGGCGACAAACCGGTCGACGCGCCCAAGGATCGTGTCGGCGTCGACCCCAGGCAGCGGCCGGCATTCCCACCCCATGCGGCATTCGCGCGCGATGATGTTGAGCGCGGCGCCGCCGGCGATCGTGCCCAACCCCAGCGTGGTCCACGGCGGTTCGAATTCGAGCCCCGGGATCGCGTTCCGCGCGCCCTCTTCACGCAGCTCCTCGGCCAAGCGATCGAGAAAGCCGATGAAGCGGCCCATGAACACGATTGCGTTGGCGCCACGATGGGGCGCGCTCGAGTGGCCGTCCTTGCCGACGATGGTCGTCATTTGCGCGCATACGCCCTTGTGCGCGTTCACCACCCTCATCGATGTGGGCTCGCCGATTATCGCGAGATCGGGCTTCGGCAGCTCGCGCCCGAGAAGCCGGATAAGTCGCGGCACGCCGAGACAGCCGAGTTCTTCGTCGAACGACAGGCAGAGATGAATCGGCCGTTTGAGCCGGCGCGCCTGGAACTCGGGCGCCAGCGCCAGTGCGATGGCGATGAAGCTCTTCATGTCGGCGGTGCCGCGGCCATAAAGGCGGCCATCGCGTTCGGCCAAGCGGAAGGGATCGCTCGACCACGGCTGGCCTTCGACCGGCACCACGTCGGTGTGGCCCGACAGCGCGATGCCGCCCGCGACCGGCGGCCCGATGGTGGCGAACAGGTTTGCCTTGTCGCCCTTCTCGTTCGCCACCAGCCGCGCGGCGATCCCATGGCCGGCGAGATACGCGCGTACGTGCTCGATCAGCGCCAGATTCGAGCGCGTGGAAACCGTATCGAACCCGACCAGTCGGCGGATCATCTCGATCGACGCGATGCGTTCGCCCATCGCCGTTCGTCTCTCCGTCGCCTTCGTTCACACGCGCCAGAAGCTGCGCGAGAACAGGACCATGACCGTCAGCAGCTCGAGCCTGCCCAGCAGCATGCCGAGGCTCAGCAGCCATTTGGCTGCCTCGGGCAATGTCGAGAAATTGCCGACCGGCCCGATGGTATCGCCGAGGCCGGGTCCGACGTTGCCGAGCGCCGTCGCCGCCCCGGTTACGGATGTGACGAGATCGAGCCCGGTCAATCCCAGACCCGCCGATAACGCCGCCCAGGTAAGGATGTATAAAAAGACAAACGCGAGAACCGACTGCGTCACCGCCTCGGTGATATGCTTGCGGTTGAATTTCGGGACGAATACCCCGCTTGGCAGCAGCGTGTGCCGGACGTGGCTGCGGGCGAGCTCGAAGAGGATCTGAAAGCGAAAGATCTTGATGCCGCCGGCGGTCGAGCCGGAGCAACCGCCGATGAAGGTCAGAATGAAGAACAGCACCGCCGGGAATGGTCCCCAACCGTTGTAATCGGTCGAGGCGAAGCCGGTCGTCGTGATGATCGACATGACGTTGAAGGCGCCGTGACGTAACGCCTGGAGCGGGTCCACGCCGTTGACCCGCCACTGCCAAAGGGCGATGAGAAGCGTGAAGGCGCTGAACACGCCGAGGTACCAGCGCGTCTGCCCGTCCTGGAAAAACGACCGCCAATTACCCTGCATCACGCGCAAAAACAGCGTGAACGTCATCCCGCCGAAGCACATGAAGATGATTCCGACCACGTCGATGAATGCGCTGTCGAAATGCCCGAAGGAATAATCGGAGGTCGAATATCCGCCGGTCGATAGCGTCGTCATGGCGTGGATCGCCGCCTCGAATCCGGTCATGCCGCCGAGCCAGTAGAAGAACGCGCAAAGCAGGCTGAGCACGAGATAAACGATCCCGATCCCCGCCGCGATCTGCGGCGCGCGCGGCATCACCTTCTCCGACTTGTCCGACGACTCGAGCCGGAACAACTGCATGCCGCCGACCCGCAGCATCGGCAAGATGGCGACCGCCATGGCGATAATTCCTACCCCGCCCATCCACTGCAGCAATCCCCGCCAAAGCAAGATGCCCGGCGGTACGGTGTCGAGGCCGACGATCACCGTCGAGCCGGTCGTGGTCAGGCCCGACATCGCCTCGAAATAACCGTCCGCATAGGTGAGGTTGAGCGAGGCGAATCGGAAGGGAAGCGCCGCGAACCCGGCGACGATCACCCATGACAGCGTCGTTAGAAGGAAAGCCTGGCGAAGATTGAGCGCGAAGGCCTCGATGCGGCAGGTCAGCATCAGCGCCACCCCGGCGAACAGAGTGACCAGGGCGGCGGCGACGAACACCCGCCAATCCGGGTTGCCCTCGGCAAGATCGGCGAGCGCCGGCACGAGCATCGCGACGGCGAGGACGCTCAAGAGCGTGCCGATGATGAACAACACCGGCCGAAAGTCGATCACCGGGCCCATCCCCCTCTCGTTCCGCTTGCAGCGTCGGCACGCCTTCGTGATCGGGCGCTTGGTTAATCTCCTGGCGGATGGCTTCCAGGGTTGCCGATCATGGCGAGGAACTCGCGCCGGGTCGATGCGTCGTCGCGGAACGCGCCCAGCATCCGGCTGGTCACCATGATCACGCCGGGCTTGTGCACGCCGCGCGTCGTCATGCACTGGTGCGCCGCCTCGATCACCACCGCCACCCCCTTCGGCAGCAGAATCTCATTGAGCGTATTGGCGATCTGCGCGGTCATCTTCTCCTGGATCTGCAGCCGCCGGGCGTAGACCTCGATCAGGCGGGCAAGCTTGGAGATGCCGACAACGCGATGATCGGGAAGATAGGCGATATGCGCCTTGCCGATGATCGGCGCGATATGGTGCTCGCAGAACGATTCGAAGCGGATGTCGCGCAGCACAACCATCTCGTCGTAGCCCTCGGTTTCCTCGAAGGTACGCTGGAGCAGCTCGACCGGATCGACGTCATAACCGGAGAACCATTCCTCGTAGGCGCGAACGACGCGCCCCGGCGTGCCGCGCAGGCCCTCACGCATCGGATCGTCGCCCGCCCATCGCAGAAGCGTACGCACCGCCTCCTCGGCCTCGGCGCGGTTCGGCCGGCGCGAGGCCGCCGGCCCAGCGCCCTCCGACAGCCTGTTTTCTCGCGGCGCCGTCTTGACGGCGCGAATGTTATTTGGCGTGGTTTTCACGTGATCGGTTTCCTTGCGCGCCGTCCGCCAAATCGCGCATGCGCGGAAACGGGCGCTTGGTCAGCGTTGGCCGACAGGACATCAGTTGAGGTTAACCTTTTGGTGCGGGCTGTCGAGCGAGAAGGCGGGTATGCCGATTTCGAAACGTTCGCCCGATTCGGTCTCCATCTGGTAGGTGCCGACCATGATTCCCGAAGGCGTCGGCAAGGGGGTGCCGCTGGTGTACTCGAAAGCGTCGCCCGGGTGAAGAACCGGCTGCTCGCCCACGACGCCTGCGCCGCGTACCTCTTGCACGCGGCCCATCGAATCGGTGATGCGCCAGTGTCGGTTGCGAAGCTGAACCGTATCGGCGCCCTGGTTCTCGATCCGCACTTGATAGGCCCAGACGTAATGATTGTCGACCGGCGAGGACTGGTCCTCGAGATAGATCGGCTTCACCGTCACCTTGATTGATCGCGTGACCGCGCTGTACATGGCTCGCCGTTCGGGCTCCAGTCCGGGATTATTGCTCGGCTGGTATTCTAGGTTTTGAAGCCGCTTTGTCCAGCCAGCGAACGGCCGTGACGCGAAAAAAAGGGGCGCGTCCCGCGGGGGGCGCGCCCCTTGTCGTTGAGCCTCGCGCGTGAGGCGAGGCAAGGCGAGAGCGGCGTTACTGGAGGACGATCTCCACCCGC
>CAZLYV010000230.1:0-4084 GCA_964563665.1 uncultured Acetobacteraceae bacterium | reverse complement strand
GTGATGCTCTACCCCTGAGCTACTCCCGCGGGACCTTGCGAGGCCGACCGGACCTACGCGTCGCGCGGTCGCCGGATCGCAAGGCGGCGCAGATCATACGGGCTTGCGCCCCGATTGCAAGGGCGGACTCGAACCGGCCTGACGAGGGATTCCGAATCTCCCGCGCGAGCGCGGAAATTGCCCGGCCGCCCCGCGCGCGGGCGGGGGTTGCCAGCGACGGGCAAACACGCCATCTATTGGGACGAACTGACGGTGCGGGTCGGGCGTCCTTCGGGCCAGCTTGGCGAACGTATTGGGCCGTGAAGCCCCGGGCGTGTCTCCATCCACATCGCAACGATCCAAACTTCAAGCAATACGCCAAGGAATTTCTCTCATCATGGAACCGATCTTGGGCGCCCAGCGCACGAACGGCGGCGCCGATCTGATCAAGGACAGCGACATCGCCGGCTTCATGGCCGATGTCATCGAAGCCTCGCGCCAGACGCCGGTCATCGTCGATTTCTGGGCGCCGTGGTGCGGGCCCTGCAAGCAGCTCGGACCCTTGATCGAGAAGGCGGTCCGCGAGGCGGCCGGCGCGGTCAAGCTGGTCAAGATCAATATCGACGAGAATCCCGAGCTCGCCCAGCAGCTCCGCATTCAGTCGATCCCGGCCGTCTACGCCTTCAAGGGCGGGCGGCCGGTCGACGGGTTCGTCGGCGCGTTGCCCGAAAGCCAGATCAAGCAGTTCATCAAGCGTCTCGGCGGAGACAACGCTGGCGCTGGCGCTGGCGCTGGCGCTGGCGCCGCCGCGCCCGAGGGTCCCTCGCCGATCGTCCAGGCGCTCGAGGAAGCGAAAGCGGCGTTCGCGAAAGGCGATTTCGGCACGGCAAGCGCACTCTTCGGGCAGATTCTCGCCCACGAGCCGCAAAACCGCGCCGCGGTGGCCGGCCTTACCCGTTGTCATCTCCAGGCCGGCGATCAGGCGCGCGCCCGCCAGCTTCTCGATGGGCTGCCGCAAGACGCGCAGAAGGATCCCGAGATCACCGCCGCCCGGGCGGCGCTCGACCTCGTGCGCGAGGGCGCGGCGGCCGGCAGCGTGCCCGAGCTCATGGAGCGCCTCGCCCACGACCACAATAACCACCAGGTCCGCTTCGACCTCGCGGCGGCGCTGTTCGCCGGCGGCCAGCGCGAGGCGGCGATCGATCAGCTCCTCGAGCTGTTCAAGCGCGACCGCAAATGGAACGATGAGGCCGCGCGCAAGCAGCTGCTCAAGTTCTTCGAGGCGCTGGGCGGCGGCGATCCGTTGACGATTGCCGGGCGCAAGCGTCTCTCCTCGCTGATGTTCTCCTGACGGGCGCGGGCGCAGGCAAAAAGCGATCGAGCAATGCGCGTCAGTCCGCCACGAACGCTCGCCGATCTACCCGACGCGATCGCCGTATTTCCGCTGCCGGGCATCCTGCTGCTGCCGCGCGGGCGGCTGCCGCTCAACATCTTCGAGCCGCGCTACCTGGCGATGACGCTCGATGCGCTCGCCGATCGGCAGCGCCTCATCGGCATGATCCAGCCGATCGATCCCGGCGCGATCGCGACGGCGCCCGAGCCGCGCCCGCCCGCCCTCCACGCCACCGGCTGCGCCGGCCGCATTTCGAGCTTCAGCGAGACCGACGATGGCCGCTATCTGATCACGCTCACCGGCGTGTGCCGCTTCAACGTCGTCGAGGAGATCGCCACCACCGGCGGCTATCGCCGGGTCGTTGCCGACTTCTCCGCCTGGGCGGCCGATCTCGCCGATGAACCGGACGCGCCGTTCGATCGCTCCCGGCTTATGGCGGGCCTCAACGCCTATTTCGCGGCGAGCGAAATCTCCGCCGACATGCAGGCGATCGCCGCCACGCCGAACGCGCGTCTGGTGACCACGCTTGCCATGATTTGCCCGTTCGATCCGCAGGAAAAACAGGCGCTGCTCGAAGCACGGACGGTACCTGAGCGCGCGCGGCTGCTGATGGCGCTGATGGACATGGCGGCCGCCGGTCACGGGCACGACAGCGTCCGGCATTGACCAGGTGTCGGAGAATAGAGACGAAGGAGGCTGGAGGGCGCAAATGAGCGAACGCGTGACCGAGGTCGATCCCAAGCTGCTGGAAATTCTGGTGTGTCCGCTGACCAAGGGCCCTTTGCGCTACGACCGCGAGCGCCAGGAGCTGGTGAGCGAACAGGCGGGCCTCGCCTATCCGATCCGCGACGGCATCCCGATCATGCTGATCGACGAGGCGCGCAAGCTCGAGGATACGCCTGGGGCCGCGCCGTCGCGGCGCCCGTGAGCGAAGCGGCCGTCGGCCCAGCAGGCGCGGGCGCAATCGTCATGAGCGAGTTCGGCACCAAGCGCTGGCCGGTCGAAATCCGGCTGAAGCAGGCGGAGAAGGTGCTCGAGGTCGAATTCGACGACGGCAAGACGTTCCGTCTGCCGGCCGAGCTTCTGCGCGTCGAAAGCCCGTCGGCCGAGGTGATGGGGCACACGCCCAGCCAGAAGCAAATCGTCGCCGGCCGCCGGTATGTCGGCATCATGGGCGTCGAGCAGGTCGGCAACTACGCCGTCCGCATCAAGTTCGACGACTTGCACGACACTGGCATCTATAGCTGGGAATATCTTTATCAACTGGGCGAGAACCAGGAGACGCTGTGGCGCGATTACCTGGCAAATCTCGACAAGCGCGGATTGTCGCGCGATCCGCCGCGCGCCAAAAAGCCCGGCGCGTGAGCGGCGCGATTCGGTATCGTCCGCGCCGCGCCAGCCGATCAAGCGGCGGTCGCCCTGCTCTCGGGCGTACTACAGCGCTTGCCCACGGACGAGACGCGGCAGATCGCCCACCACGCCCATCGCATGGCGCATGAAGAAGCGCTTCAAGGGCGGAAGCTCGTTGATGATTCCAAGCCCGAGGTCGCGCGCGAGGCGCATGGGCGCGAGATCGCTCGAGAACAGGCGGTTGAGCCCGTCGGTCACCGCGAGCAGCACGAAATTGTCGAAGCGGCGCCAGCGCGCGTAGCGCTCGAGGACGTCGCCGGCCCCGATATCGAGGCCGAGGCGAAACGCATCGACCACGCACTCGGCGAGCGCCGCCACATCGCGCAGGCCCAGATTGAGCCCCTGGCCGGCGATCGGGTGTATGGCGTGCGCGGCGTCGCCGGCGAGCGCCAGTCGTTGGGCGACATAGCGCTCCGCCTGGAGGAGTCCGAGCGGATACGCCCAGCGCGGCCCGGCGACGCGAATTCGTCCGAGCGAAGTGCCGAACCGGCGCGCGATCTCGTCGGCGAATTCATCCTCGGCCAGCGCCATCATCGTTGGCGCAAGCTCGGCGCGTTCGGTCCACACGATCGAGGAGCGGTGCTCGCCCGCGGGCGAATCGGGTAGCGGCAGAACGGCGAACGGTCCCGCCGGCAGGAAGCGCTCATGCGCGATGCCGCCATGGGGCAGTTGATGCGCGATCGAGCAGACGATTCCGGTTTGCGGATAATCCCAGCGCGTGACCCGGATGCCGGCGCGCGTGCGCGTGGGCGAGGCGCGTCCGTCGCAAGCGACGGCGAGCCGGGCGCGGACAATTCTTGCGTCGGCAAGTTTCGCTTCGACATCGCCGGCGTGCAACATCAGGTCCCGCACCTCCGCCGGCGCCACCAGCCGCACCTCTGGAATCTCGGCGATGTGCCCATAGAGCGCACGGCGAATGAAACGATTCTCGACGATGAAGCCCAGCGGATGATCGCTCACCTCGCGATGGTCGTAATGGAGAAACAGAGCCGAATCGCCATCCGAGACGCGAATGTCATCGATTGCTTGCGCCTGCGGCGCCACAAGGGGCCACAGCCCGATGGCGACCAAGGCCTGCGCCGAACCCCAGGCGATCGCCGATGCGCGGCCGTCGAATGGGTCGGCCGCGGCGACGCTTGGCTGCTCGCGATCGACCACCGTCACGATGAGCCCCGCGCGCCCCAGCGCCGCGGCAAGCGTCAAGCCGACGAGACCGCCACCGATAATGAGAACGTCGGCGTCCGGCAATTCGCCGGAGGCGCCGGCAGTTGACAGTTCGGAGGATGGCGGGCGGGTCATTGC
>CAZLYV010000229.1:0-4125 GCA_964563665.1 uncultured Acetobacteraceae bacterium | reverse complement strand
GCCAGGTTGTTGGCGCGGATGATTCCGCGCAAGTCGCGGACGTAGTCCTGCCGACGTTCGGAATATCGCTCGAGATGACGTGCGAGCTCGAGTCCGTCAGGTGTCGTGTCCCGCTCACGCATCGCCATCCGCTTGGCGCGTAAGGCGGCGTAGGCGCGGTGGGTGTTGAGATTGTGGGTATATGCGTTCACCGCCTCCGCCAGATCGCGAAAGGCGCGCACCTGGCCGATCGTGCTCTCGCCCAGAGCGCGGAACGTCATGTGCCCGAAGGTCGAGTGGCCACGAAGGGCCGCGCGGCTGGTTCCCCACCCGCTCTCGAGCGCGGCCTGTGCCACCGCCAGCGACGGTGGAATGATATCGACCCGCGCGATCAGCTCGTCCCAGTCCTCGGCGTCGATTTCATAATTGCGGGCAAGCCGCTCGAGCCATACGCGCTCACGAAGATCGGGCGGCTGGCCCGAGCTGGCGCGCTGGCGCAGTTCGATCGCGCGGCGACGATCGGCAAGGATGCGCTCGTTTTCCGCCAGCAGCAGCGGCAGCATCATCTTGATGAAGACTTGCTTGCGCAGCTCGCGCGATTCGACGCGTGGCAGATCTTCGGGCACGCGTTCGAGAAAGACGCGCGGGAACACGTTCGACTCCCGGTGCAAGCGATCGAACGTGTCGCCGCTTCGCGTCAAATCGTCGCCCCGGCGCATGGCCCCCGAATCGACCACCGGAGACGTCGCGGTCAGCGCCGGTTCGATCACGGAAAGCCATGAGACCGCCCCAAGCCACGACGTCGTTCGGCCGGCGATCGCGGCGCGCGAGGGTGGTTCCTCGACCACAGCGGGCGGATCGAACGCAAAACCGTGCCCACCCGTGCGATCGGATGCGGGCGACGCCGAGCCGGCCAAGAGCGCCAGCGCAAGGCACGTGATCGCGCCCGCGCCGCAGGCGGCGATCCCGGCGACGGCGGCCAGTCGCATGGTTTTCCTGGCCGGCGCCATGCGTCGGTCAGACGGAAATGGGGTGAACGCCGATTGCGGCGTAAGCGCAGGCGCCTCAGGAGGCGGCGCGAACCTCGACCACTTCGGGAATGTAATGCTTGAGCATGTTTTCGATACCGGCCTTGAGCGTCGCGGTCGAGCTCGGGCAGCCCGAGCACGAGCCCTGCATGTGCAGGTAGACGATGCCGTTCTCGAAGCCCTGGAAGATGATGTCGCCGCCGTCCTGCGCCACCGCGGGGCGAACCCGCGTCTCGAGCAGTTCCTTGATCTGGGCGACGATCTCGTCCTCCTCGCCGGCGGGCTCGCTCGCGCTCGCGGTCTCGAGGATGACCGGCCGCCCGGCGGTGAAATGCTCCATGATCACGCCCAGGATCGCCGGCTTGAGGAGATGCCACTCCTTGTCGGCCATCTTGGTGACGGTGACGAAATCCGACCCGAGGAAAACGCCGCTCACCCCGTCGATGCCGAACAGCCGTTCGGCGAGTGGCGAGCGCGACGCCGTCTCGCGCGTCGGGAAATCGGCGGTGCCGCTTGTCATCACCCCGCAACCCGGCAGAAACTTGAGCGTCGCCGGGTTGGGCGTCTGTTCGGTTTGAATGAACATGGCGCTTTTACCTTCCTGTAGCCTCGTCTTACCTCAACTTAGATGGTCCCGCGGGTCCCCCCCGTCAATGAAATTTAACGAGATCGCGGTAATATATTACCTTTTAGGGCCGTGTCGTAGCGCCCAGCCCCCGGAATAAGGTCAATATGACTGTCCCATTGACCGGCCCCTCAGAGATTGCCCCAACGCCGGAAACCGGTTCGCTGACGATCGTGCGAAGTTTCGGCCGGCCGGTGGAGCGCCGTCCGACCGGCGGCACGCTTGAAGATGTCGCGGACTGGCTGCTTGGCGCGGCGCGCGAAATCGAGGATACGGCGGAGCTGTTTGACGAACTGTGCTGGCGGCTGGTCGCCGCCGGTCTCCCTGTTGCCCGCGCGACCTTGCACATGCGAACCATCCATCCGCTGTTCCTCAGCTTTGGCTGTCGCTGGCGGCGGGCGACAGGACGGACGGACGAGGTGGGCGCCGCGCATGGCGCGCTGGAGATGCCGGTCTATCGCGACAGCCCGATCCGTCTTGTCTTCGAGGAGCGCCAAATCGTCCGCCGCCGGCTGGCCGGCTCCGGGGCGATGGACTTTCCGATCCTCGACGAGCTGCGGGCGGAGGCATTCACCGACTACCTTGCCGTGCCGATCGCTTTTTCGATTGGCCGGGTCCACGCCATGACCTGGGCAAGCGACCAGCCGGGCGGTTTTGGCGGCGACGATATCGCCAATTTGACCGCGCTGGCGCCGCGCCTGTCGCCGCTGCTCGAGATCCATTCGCTTCGCCGGGTGACGACAAATCTGCTCGATGCCTATCTCGGCCGGCTCGCCGGCGCGCGCGTGCTGAAGGGCGAGATCTTGCGCGGCCGTGGCGAAGCGATTCGCGCCGTCATCTGGTCGTCGGATTTGCGCGAGTTCACGCGGCTTTCCGATCGCCTGCCCGGCGCCCGGGTGATCGAGATATTGAACGCCTGCTTCGAGCAAGTCGTGCGGCCGATCGAGGCGCATGGCGGCGAGGTGCTGAAATTCATCGGCGACGGATTGCTCGCCATTTTTCCCGTTCCCGACGCCGCGCTGGCGTTCGACGCGGCGCGGCGCGCGCTCATCGCCGCCCGCGAGGCGCTCGCCAACATCGACATGCTGAATGCGCGCGGCTTGATGGGCGGCGAGCCGCCGATCAAGATGGCGGTGGCGCTTCATCTGGGCGAGATTTATTTCGGCAATATCGGCGCGCCGGACCGGCTCGATTTCACGGCGATCGGGCCGGCGGTCAACCTTGTCGCCCGGCTCGAGAAGTTCTCGAAACAGGTCCAGCGTTCGCTTCTGGTGACCGAGGAGTTCGCGCGCGCGGCCGGCCGAAAATTCGAATCGCTCGGGGTCCACCCGTTGCGCGGCGTCTCCGAACCGGTCGAGGTGTTCACCGTTCCCGACGCCTGATGCACCGAGGCCGCGCCCTTACCACGGAGGCGAAGGTCGCTTGACAGATATAGTACGAGATCGTACTAATTGCTTATGACTAAATCAGCCCAAGCTCATTTGAGCCGCCGCAATCTCGGCTACCTGCTCGCCCGCGCCATGGGGTGCTGGAACGAGCGGCTCTATGCCGGGTTCTGCGCCGCGGGTCATCCCGAGGTCCGGCCGGCCTACGGCGCGATTCTGGTGCCGCTCTACGAGGAGGACGGCTTGCGGATGAGCGAGCTTGCCCGCCGGGCGGGATCGAGCAAGCAGACGATGACCACCATGGTCCGCGAGCTCGAGCGCCGCGGCCTGGTCGTGCGGCGTCGCGATCTTGCGGACGCACGGGCAGTCCTGGTGCATCTCGCGCCGGCGGCAAAGCGCCTCCGGCCGAAGGCGGAAGCCGTCCTCGCTTCGCTCGATCGCTGGGTGGCCAGGCTCGCGACCCCAAGCGAAACGGCGGCGGCGCGTCTCTGGCTGTCGGCGGTCGCCGATTCCAGTCGCTAATCGGCGCCCGTTATCATGAGGCCGGTTCGCTTTTTGGCAAGATAGTACGATATAGGACTAATAAACCACGAGGAGACGACGATGAACTCGAAGACCAGCGTTCTTGTGTTGAATGCGCCTGCGGCGCGTGTGCATGGCTTTCTCGCCGACATCGCCAATCTGCCGCAATGGGCGACCGGCTTCTGCAAAGCGCTCAAGCGCGACGGCGACGGCGACGGTCACAAAGTGGTGACGCCCGAGGGCGAGATCCATTTCCGCATCGAGAGCGACGAGCGGGCGGGCACGATCGACATGTTCGGCGGTCCGGACCCGGCGCGGATGGCGTACTGGCCTTCGCGCGTCGTGGCGCTACCCGGCGGATCGTCGGCTTATATTTTCACCAATTTTCAGTGGCCAGGCGTATCCGACGAAGTGTTCGCCCGGCAGTGCGACGGCCTCGCCGACGAATTTGCGCACATACGGCGCTTCGTCGAAGAGGTTTGAATGGACTGGCGCCTCGCCGGAACCGCAAGCGTCCCGGCGAGGCGCGCACCCCATCGGAACTACTGGTTCAGCTTCGGCCAGTTGGAGGCTGCCTTCTGGATGA
>CAZLYV010000228.1:0-4146 GCA_964563665.1 uncultured Acetobacteraceae bacterium | reverse complement strand
ACCGCAATGGCCAGCCGCACCAAGCCGCCGTTTCGCGCCGACCACGTCGGAAGCTTGCTGCGCCCGAAGGAAGTTCTTCAGGCGCGCGACGACCATAAACAGGGCCGCCTTTCGGCCGCCGAGCTGCGCCGCATCGAGGACGATGCGATCCGCGAGGCGGTCAGAATTCAGGAGGACATCGGTCTGCAAGCCGTCACCGACGGCGAATACCGTCGCGGCTCCTGGCATATGGATTTCCTTTATCGGGTCGGCGGCATCACCAAGGTCACCGACAATCTGAAGATACGATTCCACAACGACAAGGGCGACATCGAGTTCACGCCCGCCGCGCTCAGGGTGACGGGCAAGCTCAAACTCGACAAATGCATCTTCGGCGAGGATTTCCAGTTCCTGAAATCGGTGACCAAGGCGGCGGCGAAGCTCACCATCCCGTCTCCCAGCATGATGCATTACCGCGGCGGCCGGGCGGCAATCGATCCGGCGATCTATCCCGACATGGAGCCGTTCTGGCGCGATCTGTCCTTAGTCTATGCCGACGAGATCGCCGCGCTGGGCAAGCTCGGCTGCACGTATCTCCAGCTCGACGACACGAGCCTTGCCTATCTCAACGACCCGACCCAGCGCGAATACATAACCAAGCTCGGCGGCGACGGGGCGAGCCAGCACCTCACCTACATCAAACTGATCAACGCGGCGCTGGCCAAAAAGCCGGAAGGCATGACGGTCTGCACGCATATGTGCCGCGGCAATTTCCGCTCGTCGTGGGTGGCCACGGGCGGCTACGATCACGTCGCCGAGGCGCTGTTCAGCGGTCTCGGGGTGGATGGATTCTTCCTCGAATACGACGACCACCGCTCGGGCGGATTCGAGCCGTTGCGCTTCGTGCCCAAGGGAAAGATGGTCGTCCTTGGCCTGGTGACGACCAAGAAGGGCGCGCTCGAGAAGAAGGACGATCTCAAGCGCCGCATCGACCAGGCGGCGAAATTCGTGCCGCTCGAGCAGATCTGTCTCAGCCCGCAATGTGGGTTTTCCTCGACGGTCGACGGCAACGCGCTCACCGTCGATGAGCAGATCGCGAAGCTGCGGCTCGTTGTCGAGACCGCGCGCGAAGTGTGGAATTAACGCTTTTGCCCACTGACATCGGCGCTCCGCCGTGATCAGGCTCTTAAGCCGGATGATATCGGCGCCGGCGTGGGCCGGGACGTCGCCGGATCCACGGGTAAATCCGATGCGCGCGGGCGGCGATCGATTAAAACACTTCGGATGCGGGAAACGCCGCCATCGGATAACCTTGGCTGGTTCGGCCGAACGCAGGTCCGCGACACCAGAGGTGGGACATGGGCTCCAGATCGATCCTCGCCATTTGTGCAATTGGGGTCGCGCTCGCAGGGTCCGCCGCGGCCCAGGATAGTTCGGGCAAGCCTCCCGGTCGGGTGGTTGCGCGCAGCTTTGTGGCGCTTCCCTCGCCCATGGTGGTCGCGGTCGAGACGCTCGACAACACGGATGAGAATATGGCCTTGCAGCGGCGGTTTACCGCCGAGCTGGCGCGACGCGGAGCCAAGACGGGCGGCAAGGAAGCGCCGCTGGCGTTTGTCTTCGCGACCGAGGTTCGCCGCAACGTGCCCTCGGGATCGCGGGCCGACCTCAGCCGCGAAAGCAGCTCGCCGCCGGACGGCGAGGGCGAGCGCGTGACCAATCTCTTCTCCTCGACTCGCGAGAGCGTGCTGCGCAACCGACCCGAGCGACCGGTCGAGTACGAGCGCGCGCTCCGCTATGTCATCAATGCGACGATCGACGATCGACGCGATGGCCGCCGGCTTTGGCAAGGGCACATCAGCTACGATGGCGCGGAAGGTGATCGTATGACCGCGTTCACCGCGATGGTGACGCGTCTCGTCGAACAGGTCGGAAAAAACCTGCAGGAGGGCGGGTTCAGGCTTGACTGACCGCTAACGGCGACGCATCGGACCCCGCATCGGGGGGCGCGACGACGGCGCCCGGTCATCCTTCTGGCGAAAGATGATCCGCCCCCGGTCGAGGTCGTAGGGCGTCATCTCGACCGTGACACGGTCCCCCGCCAGCGTGCGAATGCGGCCCTTCTTCATCCGGCCGGAGGTATAGGCGAGCACCACATGGCCGTTTTCGAGGCGAACCCGAAAGCGTCCGTCCGGAAGAGCTTCGACCACCGTGCCTTCGAATTCGAGCAGTTCCTCCTTGGTCATCACACCTCCTGGGCCGCGCTGGGCGCCGTCGGGGAATCGGCACGTATTCTCTAGACCGCGCGGAGATTGGCGGCCGACACCCGACCTTGCCGATCGCGCTCGATATCATAGCTGAGCTTCTGGCCTTCCTTCGGGTTGCCGATGCCCGAGCGCTCGACCGCGCTGATATGCAGGAAAACGTCCTTTCCGCCATCATCGGGCTGAATGAAGCCAAAGCCTTTCTGAACATTGAACCATTTCACGGTACCAGTTGCCATGGATCGTCTCCGGTTAAGGTTAGGGCTATCGAATCCACCCGCGGGCGCGGTTGGGTCGAGGGTCAAAGGAGTTGCGTAAAGCGTATTGGATAGGCGCGTCAACGGCCTTTTGTCAGATCATGCCGCCCGATGGTTTCTGGCGCCGCGAAACCGACGGCGGGTCTCGAACGACCCGTGATCGGATCGCATGCTTTGGTCGGCCGCTGAAGCAGGCATCCGGCCGCCAATCGGGCGATGATCGGCGACGGCGAGCGGGCGTTTTGTCAGCCGCTCGATGTCGCGAAGATAGGCGCGCTCGCCGGGATCGCAGAACGACAACGCGATACCAGCCGCGCCGGCGCGGGCCGTCCGGCCAATCCGGTGGACGTAGCTCTCGGGCACGTTCGGCAGCTCGAAATTAACCACGTGGGTCACGTCGTCCACGTCGATGCCGCGCGCCGCGATGTCGGTGGCGACCAGAACCCGCACGCGACCCATCTTGAAACCCTCGAGCGCGCGCTGACGGGCGCCCTGGGACTTGTTGCCGTGGATTGCGTCGGCCACGACGCCAGCCTTCGCCAGGTGCTCGGCGACGCGATTGGCGCCGCGCTTGGTGCGCGTGAAGACGATGACGCGGGCGAGCGCCGCATCTTCGAGCAGATTTACAAGCAGGGTGCGCTTGTCCACGGCGTCGACGAAGAAGACCCGCTGGTTGATGCGCTCGACGGCGATCACCTTCGGCGTCACCTCGACGCGAATCGGATCGACGAGCAATTCGTTTGCCAGACCGGCGACGTCGGATGGCATCGTCGCCGAGAAGAAAAGCGACTGTCGCCGCTTGGGCAGCGCGGCGACGATCCGTCGGACGTCGCGCACGAAACCCATATCGAGCATCCGGTCGGCCTCGTCGAGGACAAAAATCGAGACCCGGTCGAGCCGGAGATGGCCTTGCCCCATGAGGTCGAGGAGACGCCCGGGAGTGGCGACCAGGATATCGACGCCACGGGCAAGCGCCGCGACCTGCGGTCCCTGGCCGACGCCGCCGAAAACCACCGCGTGGCGAAGCGCGAGATATCGCCCGTAGACCTTGAACCCATCGGCGATCTGCATCGCGAGTTCGCGGGTCGGGGCCAGAACCAGTGCGCGCGTCGCCCGCGGGCCGGCCTGCTCGCGCGTCTGGCTGAGGCGCTGCAAGATCGGCAGCGCGAAGGCCGCGGTCTTGCCGGTGCCGGTCTGGGCGATGCCGATGAGGTCCTTCCCCGCGAGGAGCGGTGGAATCGCTCTTTCCTGGATCGGGGTCGGGATCGTGTAGTTTTCGAGTTGGAGAGCACGTTGAAGCGGCTCGGTTAGTCCGAGCTCGGAAAAAGCTGAATTGGTCAAGTAATGGTCCTTATTGCGCCATGTTTTGCGAGCCAGCGTTCTCGACGCGGTCGCGCCATGGCGTATGACAGACATCCCGCGCGCAGCTGGGATGGTCAAACTTCTGAAGATTGTCTCGGGATAGTGCGCTGCCGACCGTGAAAGACCTGATCAGGAGCGCGTCGCGCGATCGCGAGAAATCGGTTCGAGCGGGAATATGTGGGCTAATCGGCACAATGTCAAGTTTTCGAGTTTTCTGCCTCACAACTCCACCAGAATTTGCCAGTCTTGAAAGAAGTGCGCAGTATTTGAGGCCGACACGCAGCAAT
>CAZLYV010000227.1:0-4151 GCA_964563665.1 uncultured Acetobacteraceae bacterium | reverse complement strand
GGTTCTGTGCCTGTTCGCAGACGCCTTGAGTTCGCGCGCGAGCCGCGTCGTCGTTTCATCGTCGAGGTCGCGAATGCGATCGGCCAGCAGATTTGCCAGCTCGGTCGCCGCGGGCGAGAGCCCGCGCGTATCCACCACCACGCGCGGATGCGACAGCCGCGCGAGTTGGTGCATATCCTCGTAATCGTCCCAGATCAGATGGAAATATTCGCAAATCTGCACCACGAGAGCGGGCGTCGGCCGGCTGCGGTGCCCGTGCTCGAGCGCCGACAGGTAGGCCGGCGACAGCCTGAGCGCGCCCGCCATCTGCTTCAGTGTCACGCCTTTCTGGCGGCGCAACGTTCGTACCTTGGCGCCAAACGGGGTCATGGCTCGCGTCGGCGCCGGAGAAGAACGTAGTACGCCCCGGCGCCGCCGTGTCGCGGCTGTGCCGATGCGATCCGCAGCACGCTTGGCGCATTCGCGCCGGCGGCGAGCCAGAGCGGGACCCCGCGCCGGAGCGCGCCGCCGCCCTCGCGCACGCTCCCCTTGCCGGTGACCACCAGGAGCATCCGCCGCCGCTCCGCCCATGCCCGAGCGATGAAACGGTCGAGCGCACGGTGCGCCGCGTCTTGCGTCAGGCCATGCAGATCGAGCGTCGCTTCGACCGCAATCTCGCCGCGGCGCAAGCGCTCCGCGGTACGGCGGTCGATGCCGGGATTGGGCGCGGGCGCGGGCGCATCCCTCAGCCGCGCGCTACTGCGCGCACCCCCGCCGGTGGGAAGCGGGCCCGTGGGAACCGGGTTTCTCGTGGGCAGCTCGGACTTTTGTCGTTCTCCCTCTCCCTTTGAGAGAGGGCCGGGGCGAGGGGGATTCGAGGACCGCGTCAGCGGTTTCGCCTCGCGCATGGCGACGCGGAATAAGGCGATTTCCTCCGCGCTCGGCTGCGGCGTGCGGCGCGGCGGCGTTTTAGCGGAGTGTTTCATCCTCGACGAGGATGATGTGCAGCCGCCGCGGGCCGTGCGCGCCCATTTCGATTTTTTGCTCGATATCGCCGGTGCGCGACGGGCCGGTGATGAAATTCACCGTCCGTGGCATCGATTTGCCGGCGGTCGGAACGTCACCGTTCATCGCCCGGAGCCTGGCCCACGCGTCCTCCAGCGGCCCGACGAGTCGGCTCGCCGGCAATACGACGACATGCGTGTCGGGGAGGAAATTCAGCGCTGCGGGGCTGGTGGATCCCGAAATGAGCATCAGCGTTGCGGTCTCGGCGGCGGCGGCGAAAGCGGCCGATAGACCCACGGCCTCGCGCCCGTCGGCGGCGCCGCGCCTTAGTTTGAGGAGCGGCCGTTTTTGCCACGGAACCGAATCGAGCAGCGGATCGGGCGCCGCGGTCATCTCCGCCGGCAGGTTGTGCCGCGCGAGATAATCCCCCACCGCGTCCGGCACTTGATCGAGCGAACTCACCCGCGCGACGCTCGCCTGCACCTCGCCGGCGAGCCGTTCGAACAGATCGGCGAGGGTCTTGCGGTCGAGACCGCGGGCGCGCGCCGGGATGAGGTTTGGCGCATGACGCAGGGTCCGCGCCTCCAGCTCGTCCGCCTGGTTGCCGGCGATCGGGCCGCGCTTCAGCGACTTTTGAATGCCGCCGAGGATCTGGCTGCGTGCGTCGGTCATGGCGATCTTCCGCCGCGAGCAGCGGCGCGGGGCCGACGCTGGCGCCATGAGGCTTGAAAGGTCGGGCCTTGGGGCGCCGGCAGCTCGCGCGTCAGCGTCCAGCCGGAGGCAAGCGGAAGATGATGAAAGCTGCCGTTCCTGCGGCCCAATACCCCCAGCACGCGCGCCGCGATCGCCGTCGCGAAGTGATAAAGCCCCGGCCGCCGGGCGAAATAGGCCCAGACCGCCAGCCCGGCGCGCTGTGTGGCCGGGCTCAGCTTGCGTTCGTATTCCTGCTCGCGGTAGTGGCGCATCATCTTGGGCAGCGGAATGCGCATCGGGCAGACGCTCTCGCAGCGTCCGCAGAACGTCGAGGCGTTGGGAAGGTGGCGCGCCTTCTCGAGGCCGATCAGGCTTGGCGTCAGCACCGCTCCCAACGGACCGGGGTAGACCCAACCATAGGCATGACCGCCGACCGCGGCGTAAACCGGGCAGTGGTTCATGCACGCCCCGCAGCGGATGCAGCGCAAGATGTCCTGGAACTCGGTGCCAAGCAGCGCGCTTCGCCCATTGTCGAGCAGCACGACGTGGTACTCGGCCGGCCCATCGAGATCGCCCGGCCGGCGCGGGCCGGTCGAGAAGGTGGTGTAGGCCGACATGTCCTGCCCGGTCGCCGAGCGCGCCAGCACGCGTAAAATGGTCGCCGCGTCCTCGAGCGTCGGCACGACCTTCTCGAGGCTTGCCAGCACGATATGCGCCTTGGGCAGAAGCTGGGTGAGGTCGCCGTTCCCTTCGTTGGTGACGATCACCGATGAGCCGGTCTCGGCGATCAGGAAGTTGGCGCCGGTGACGCCCACGTCGGCGGCGAGGAACTTGTCGCGCAGCACCTTGCGCGCTTCGTCGACCAGCGTGCGCGGCTCGACCAGCGACCGGCCGGGATCGAGCTCGGTGTGGGTCGAGCGAAAGCTGTCGGCGATCGCCTCCTTGGTGAGATGAATGGCGGGCGCGATGATGTGCGAGGGCGCTTCGTGCCGGATCTGGATGATGTACTCGCCAAGATCGGTCTCGATCGGTTCGATGCCGTGTTCCGCCAGGTGATCGTTGAGGCCGATTTCCTCGGCGATCATCGTCTTGCCCTTGGTCACCGTGCGCGCGCCCAACCGTTTGCAGATGTCGAGCACGATCTGGCGCGCCTCGGCGGGCGTGCGCGCCCAGTGCACCTGGCCGCCCGCTTCATTCGCCTTGCGCTCGAAGCGCTCGAGGTACCAGTCGAGATGGCTGAGCGTATGATCCTTGATCGCCTTCGCCTGGTCGCGGAGCTGGTCGAATTCGGGAAGCTTGCCGATCGCCGCCAGGCGCTTGTCGAGAAATCCGCTCTTCATGATCCCCAGCGCCTTTTGCAGCACCGGGGTTTCGAGCGCGACGTGCGCGTTCTCCTTGAACGACTCGCTGGTCGCCTGCATCGCTCAAGTCCCCTCGTTTCTACCGGCGCCGATCGGCGGCGCATCGGTCACGCCGGCGAGTACCTCGGCGACATGCCGGACGGCGACCTTGTGGCCGTCGCGCTTGAGCTTGCCCGCCATGTTCATCAGGCACCCCATGTCGCCCGACAGCAGGGTTCGGGCCCCGGTCTTGACGATCTCCGCCGTTTTGTTCGCCACCATCTTGTCGGAGATCTCGGGATATTTGACGCAGAACGTGCCGCCAAAGCCGCAGCAGACCTCGGCGTCGGCGAGCTCGACGAGGCTGAGACCGGGGATGCTGCGCAGCAGCGCGCGCGGCTGGTCCTTGATCCCGAGTTCGCGCAAGCCGGAGCACGAATCGTGGTAGGCGATCGCGCCATCATACCTTACGTCGACCTTTCGCACGCCGCGCACGTCGTGCAGAAACGAAACGAGCTCGTAGGTGCGCGCGGCGAGGTGGCGCGCCCGATGCGCCCAACCGGCCTCGTCTTCGAGCAGATGCGGATAGTGCTCCTTGATCATCCCGCCGCAGGACCCCGACGGCACGACGACGTAGTCGAAACCCTCGAAAAGGAGAATCGTGCGCTTGGCGAGCTCTTTGGCGTCGCGCCGGTCGCCGGAGTTGTAGGCCGGCTGCCCGCAGCAGGTCTGCGAGGCCGGAACCTCGACCGTGCAACCGGCGTCTTCAAGCAGCTTCACCGCCGCGAAGCCGACCGCGGGACGAAAGAAATCCACCAGACAAGTTACGAACAAGCCGACGCGTGGGCCTCGCGCGCCCGGGGCGGTTGCGGTCGCGGTGTCGCTCAAGACGTTCCTCCCCAAAACCAATTCGTACAATGCGGCGCGCGGTTGCGGCTGGCAAGAGTGGCGCGCGGGGGGAAGCAGGATGATGGATGGGTTAGCGCGGATTCCAATTGAGCAGAACCGCGTGTGAGGCAGGCGTCCCCCCACCCGCGGGCGCGGGGCCGCGCCCGCGACCTCCCCCGCAAGCCAGGGGGAGGTGGAAAAAAGGAAATAGTGGTCGTCTTGAGTCTTGCCTCCCCCTTTGACGGG
>CAZLYV010000226.1:0-4155 GCA_964563665.1 uncultured Acetobacteraceae bacterium | reverse complement strand
CGGCCCCATCGCCGCCATCGTCGGTCGGCCGGCAAAGATTCGTCGCGCCGCGCGCACTACGTCGGCGTTCGTCACCGCATCGAGCCGCTCGATCGTCTCGGCCGGCGAAATCGGTCGGCCGTAGATCAAAAGCTGCGAGCCCAAAGCGTCCATGCGCGCATTCGTGCTCTCGAGCGACATCAATACTCCAGCCTTGAGCTGCACGCGCGCGCGGTGGACTTCCTCGTCGTTGACCGCCCGCGTGACCGAGCGGAGTTCCTGCATCAGCAGGTCGGTGAGCTCGCCCACCTCGCGTGCGCCGGTGCCGGTGTAGACGCCGAGAAGCCCGCTGTCGAGATAGGGGATCGAAAACGCCGAGATCGTGTAGCAGAGCCCGCGCCGCTCGCGAATCTCCTGAAACAGGCGCGATGACATGCCGCCGCCCAACAATGTCGAGAGCACTGTCACCGGATAGTAGTCGGGATCGTCATAGGCGACGCCCGGATAACCAACGACGAGATGGACCTGCTCGAGTTCGTCCTCGCCGCGATAGGCGCCGCCGACGTAGCGCGCGGGCTCATGGCCATTCTCGGCCATGGCCGGAAGATCGGCGAATGCGTCCGCGACCAACCGCACGAGCTCGTCGTGATCGAGCGCGCCGGCGGCCGCGAACACCATGTTGCGCGCGCCATAGAAGCGGCGGCGATAGTCGACCAGCGCGTCGCGGTGCATTCGTTCGATGATTTCGGCCCGGCCCAGCACCGGGCGGCCGAGCGCTTGATCGGGAAACGCCGTCTCCTGGAAATGATCGAAGATGATGTCATCCGGGGTGTCGGCGGCTTGCCCCAGCTCCTGGAGCACCACGACGCGTTCGCGCGCCAGCTCATCGGGGTCGAACACCGAGCGCAGCATGATGTCGGCGAGGATATCGACGCCCAGCGCCATATCGTCCTTGAGCAGCTTGACGTAATAGGCCGTCTGCTCGCGCCCGGTATGCGCGTTCATTTGCCCGCCGACGGCCTCGATCTCCTCGGCGATCTGACGCGCCGAGCGAGTGGTCGTGCCCTTGAATGCCATGTGTTCGAGCATGTGCGCGACGCCATTCGACGGCGCCGCCTCGTTGCGCGTGCCGACCCCCACCCAGAGGCCGACCGACACCGTTTCGAGACCCGGCATCGGGTCGCTCGCAACCCGAAGACCATTCGCCAATGTGGTCACACGAACGCTCATCGTCAGCTCAATGCTCCCATGTCACGCCGCCGCCTTCACACGGCCGGAAACGAAGTCCTGGACCGCAGCCAAATCGTTCGGCAACACGCTCATCCGCTCCGGCCGCTCGAATAGATCGGCAAGCCGCGGCGGCAGAACAGGGCGAACCCCTGTCGCGCGCTCGACCGCGTCGGGAAATTTTGCCGGGTGCGCGCAGCCAAGTGCGATCATCGGCGTCGCCGGATCGCGCCGGCACCGGGCGGCGGCGTGCAGGCCGACCGCGGTGTGCGGATCGACCAGCTCGCCCGTCGCGCGATGGACCCGGCGAATCATGGCAAGCGTCTCGTCGTCATCCGCCCGGGCGCCGTCGAAGGCGCGGCGCAAGCGCCGGAGGCGCGCCGATGTCAGCCTGAGGTCGCCGCGCTTGCGGAAGCGCGTCATCATCCGCTCGACCGCGGCGCCGTTACGGCCCGAAAGCTCGAACAGCAACCGCTCGAAATTGCTCGAAATCTGGATATCCATGCTCGGCGACAGCGAGGGCGTCACCGTCTCGATCTTCATCGCGCCGGTGGAAAGCAGTCGCGTCAGGATGTCGTTCTGGTTAGCGCCGATGACGAAATGCGACACATGCAGACCCATTTGCGCCGCTGCCCATCCAGCGTAGACATTGCCGAAGTTTCCGGTCGGCACCGCGAACGCCACCTCGCGCTGCGGCGCACCGACGGCGAGCGCCGCGGCGACGTAATAGACGGTCTGCGCCGCGATCCGTGCCCAGTTGATCGAATTGACGGCGGACAGGTTCAGGCGGTCGCGGAAGCCCGCGTCGTTGAACATCGCCTTCACCAGATCCTGGCAATCATCGAAGCTGCCCTCGATCGCGATGTTGTGGACGTTGGGCGAAAGCACCGTCGTCATCTGCCGGCGCTGAACCTCGCTGACGCGCCCCTTGGGATGAAGAACGAAGATCTCGATCGCCCGGCGGTCGCGGCAGGCCTCGATCGCCGCCGAACCGGTGTCGCCCGATGTGGCGCCGACGATCGTCACCCGGGCGCGGCGCGCGCTAAGCACGTGATCGAACAGGCGCCCCACGAGCTGAAGCGCGTAGTCCTTGAAGGCGAGCGTCGGCCCATGGAACAGCTCGAGCAGCCATTCGTTGGCCCCAAGCTGCTTGAGCGGCGCCACCGCCGGATGGCCGAATCCCTTGTAAGCGTCGCTGACGATCGCGCCCAGCGCGTCGTCGGGAATTGTCCCGCCGATCAACGGCCGCATCACATGAAACGCGATCTCGGCGTAGGGTTTTCCCGCCAACGCCTTGAATTCATTAGCAGAAATGCGCGGCCACGTCGCCGGCACGTAGAGCCCGCCATCGCGTGCGAGCCCAGTCAGCAGGACGTCGTCAAAGGCAAGTGCCGGAGCGGTGCCGCGGGTCGAGACGTATCGCAACGGAGCGAGTTCCTTGGCTCGGGTGTCAGGGACGGGGGAGACTAGCCGCCGGTTGCGATTGGGGCAAGAACCACCCCGGTCGCTGCTTTTGCGCGAGTTTTTGTGCGTGATACAACTTAGCAGAGCGACCGCTTCGCGACTTTTTTACCTCGCGAGGTAACGTCGCTCGAGGTGACGCTTGTAGATCGCCGGATCAAGCGCACGGCCGGTCGCTGCAACGAGCAGCTCGCGCGTCGAAAGCAACGAACCCTTGGCGTGGACGTTCGAGCGGAGCCAGCTCATCAGCGGCGTGAAGTCGCCCTTGGCGATCGCGTCGGGAATCTGCGGCGCGCCGCGCACCGCCGCATCGAAGAGCTGCGCGGCGGTCATCGCGCCCAGCGTGTAGGTAGGGAAATAGCCCCATGCGCCGCCCGGCCAATGAATGTCCTGCAAGCATCCATCGCGATCGTCGGACGGAGCGATGCCGACCAGGGCCTTCATGCCATCGCGCCACGCCCCCGGCAGGTCGGCGAGCTCAAGGTCGCCGGCGATCATCGCCTTTTCCAGCCGATAGCGGAGGATGACGTGCGCGGGATAGGTCACTTCATCGGCATCGACGCGAATCAGACCGCGCTCGACGCAGGTATAAAGCCGATAGAGATTGTCGGGCGTCCACTGCGGCCCGCGCTTGCCGAACGCGGCGGCGGCGACCGGCGCCAGGTATTCCATGAAGGCGCGCGAGCGGCACGCCTGCATCTCGACCAGAAGCGACTGGCTTTCATGCACGCTCATGGCGCGCGCCTCGCCCACCGGCTGGTGGCGCCAGGCGGTTGGCAGATCGCGCTCGTAAAGCGCGTGCCCGGTCTCGTGCAGCACGCCCATCAGACCGCTGGCGAAGTCGCTCTCATCCCAGCGCGTCGTCAGACGCACGTCGTCGGGCACGCCGCCGCAGAACGGGTGGTGGCTGGTGTCGAGCCGGCCATGCGCGAAATCGAAGCCGAGCACGCGCATCAGGCGTAACGCAAGCTCATGCTGGATCGCCGTCGGGAATGGTCCGTCGAGCGGCAGGATCGGCGGCGCGGCCGCCTGCCGCGCCAGCACCTCTTCGGTGAAATCGGGGAGAAACCGCGCGAGATCGTCGAATAGCGCGTCGATTTCAGCCGACCGGCCGCCCGGCTCGTATCCGTCGATGAGCGCGTCGTAAGGGCCGAGGGCAAGTTTCGCCGCCTTGATCGAGGCGGCGGTTCGGGTGAGCCCAAGCACCTCGCGCAAGCTCGGCAGCAATCCCTTGAAGTCGTTATCGGCCCGCGCGGCGCGCCAGCGCATTTCGCAAGCCGAGACCGCGCGCGAGAGCGCCTCGACGAGATCGCCAGGCAAGGCCGTCGCATGCAGCCACGCGCGCCGCATCTCGCGGTGGTTGGCGCGCTGCCAGTCGTCCAGCCCCGTCTCCGCATCCGCCGCCGCGATCAGATCGCCAAGTGCAGGATCGGTCATCGCCTCGTGAATGACGAGCTTGAGTGTCGCAAGCTGCTCGCCGCGCACGGC
>CAZLYV010000225.1:0-4170 GCA_964563665.1 uncultured Acetobacteraceae bacterium | reverse complement strand
GCGGGCCATACGCTCGCCGATCCTGGGCGGCGTCAGGCGGTCGTCGGCGCCGAAGACGAGCAACGTGGGCGCCTCGATCCTCGGCAGATCAGCGGTGCGATCGTATTGCGTCGTCGCCTCGATCGTCTTGATGTAGCTCTCCTTATGCAGCGCCGTCATGCTGGCGACGAGCCGGTTGAAGACCGCCGGCGGCGATTTCGGCCCGATCAGCGTTTTGGCGACGATGGGTGCGATATCCCTCGGCTCCTTGCCTTCGACGAGCGGTGTTTTGCGCAGGCGCACGAATTCGGCGCGCTTCTCGGGCGTGAACGATTGATCGAAGCCGGGAAAGGTGTCGCAGAGCACGAGTGTCGCGACCCGATCGGGATGGCGGGGGTAGAAATCCTGCGCGATTCGCCCGCCCATCGACTGGCCGCAAAGATGCGCGCGCGTCGCGCCGAAGTGATCGATGAGGCGCACGAGATCGGCGCTAAAATCGGCGAAGTCGAGCGGGCCGTCGTAATCGTCCGACCAGCCGTAGCCGCGGGCGTCCCACGCCACGGCATGGAACTCGGGCGCGAAGACCGGCAACTGGTCGTGCCAGGTGCCGCGGTTGCCGCCGATTCCATGCAGAAAAACAAGCAGCGGCCCCGCGCCCATGTGATCGACCGCGAGGCGCGGACGCCCGGGAATGAAATCGGTTTTCCAGGGGCTGGCTGGCATACCGCCTTTTCTCCGGTCTAGGAATTTATCCGAGAAATCGACCCGGCCGTGCTCAGATTTCCTCGCCCTTGCGCGACGCCAGCAGGCGGTCGAACTCGGCGATCTGCGCCGCGACCCGGCCGTAGAGGGTTTCGGGCGGGTAGGCACCTTCGGCATCGGGCGCGCCGGCCGGCAATCCGGTGAACAGCTCGAGCGCGGAATCCACGTCGGCGACGCTGTAGACATGAAACTCGGCCCTAGCGACCGCCTGGGCGAGTTCGTCGCGCAGCACCAGATACGGCTCGTTAGCGGCCGGAATCACGACGCCCTGGCTGCCGGTAAGCGCGCCCGCGTCGTGACAGGTGCGGAAAAAGCCCTCGATCTTGTGGCGCACGCCGCCGATCGCTTGCACTTCTCCGCGCTGGTTGAGCGACCCGGTGACGGCAAGATCCTGGCGGATGGGCACGTTCGCGAGATCCGAGAGAATGGCCAGCAACTCGGCAAGCGAGGCGCTGTCGCCCTCGACGCCGCCATAGCTTTGCTCGAAAGTGAGCGAAACGTTGAACGACAGCGGTCGTCGCCGCGCGAAACGCCCGGCGAGCCAACCTTGAATCACCATCGCGCCCTTCTGCTGGATCGGTCCGCCGAGCGCCACGTCGCGCTCGATGTTGATGACCCCGCGGCGGCCGGCCGAAGCACGCGCGGTGACCCGGCTCGGCGCGCCGAATGTGTGATCGCCCGCTTCACGCACCGTGAGCGCGTTGATCTGCCCGACCGCGCTCCCCAGCGTGTCGATCATCACCAGGCCGCGCTGGATTCCCTCCTGGACGCGATCCTCGACGCGGGTGTTCCGGCGGCGGCGGTTGGCGATCGCTTCGTTGATCGAGGATTCCTTGATCGTGGTGGCCCCGCCGGCGCGCGTGAGCTGCGCCGCTTCGCTCACCAGATCCTCGATCAACTCGAAGCGCGCGGTGAGTTTGTCGCGTTGGCCGGCCCATCTGGCGGCGACGCCGAGCAGGCGGCGGATCGCCGTGTCGTCGAGCGGCATCGGTCCGTGATTTTGCGCCATGCGGTGAATCAGCCCGACATAACTGGTGACGTTTTCGGGTGTTGCGTCGAGGTCGGCGTCGATGTCGGCCTTGACCTTGAAATAGGTCTGGAAATCGGGATCGAGCGAGAAGAAGGCGTAATACCAGCGCGGGCTGCCGATCATCACCACCTTGACGTCGAGCGGGATCGGCTTGGGCCGCGGCGCGCCGGCGACCGGCACTCCGCCCGCGCGGTGCAATTCTTCGACCTGGATCACGCGGTCGCGGAGCGCGCCTTTGAGAAAGCTCCACAGCAGCGGGTCCGCCGCGATCGCTTCGGCGCGCAGCACGAGAATGCCGCCATTAGCGCGATGCAACGAGCCGGCGCGGATCAGCGTGAAGTCGGTCTGCAGCGTGCCCTGAACCTGCCGGTAATCGATTCGGCCAAACAGGTTTTCATAGGTCGGATTGGCCTCCAGCACGACGCTTGGCGATGAATCGTCGGCATGATCGACCAGCAGATTGACCGCATATCGCTGCTCGGCTGCCTCGACCGCGGCGGCCTGGACGTCGGGCGGCTGCGGCTCGAAGCGCGGCAGATTATCCAAAATGTCCTCGCGCATCTCGACCAGCCAGCGCGCAAGGCCGGCGTATTCCTGGAACTCGGCGATCACCGCTTGCAGATTGACGCTGATCGCCTGGTCGGCGACCTGACGCGCGAGATCGCGATGCCAGCCAGCGAACTCGATCTGTCGCTTGGCGACCCAGCGGTTAATCTCGGCGAGCTCATCGGCGACGCGTTTGGCCGCCTCGGCAAGTTCCTGGCGCGCCGCTTGCGGCGGCGCCGCGTTCGCTCCGCTCGATGCCGCGACCGCCATCGCCCCTTGCTCGGTCTGCACCAACTCGAGGCCATGCTTCTGCGCTTCGCCCTGCAGGGCGGTGAGCCGGCGCGTCGCCTCGGTGCGGATCTTCTCGCCCTCGGCGCGAACCCGCGTTTGGTAACCTTCGCTGGCGAACCCGCGCGTCAGCGCCTCGCGGATCTGCGGCAAAAGGGCGGCCATGCGATCGCGGAAACGCCGGCCGACGCCGCTCGGCAGCCGGTACGGCTTGGGGCGATGGGGGCGGCGAAAGTTGTTGAGATAGACCCAGTCATTGGGCGGCGGACGCTTGGCGACGACGCCCTGCAGGAACTCGAGCGTGGCGGTCATCCGGCCGCTGCGGTCTTCGCCCAGCACGAAAATATTGAAACCGGGTTCGTGGATCGACAGCCCGAATTCAAGCGCCTCGCCCGCACGCGCGTGACTGGACAACGAGAACGCGCCGGCCGCTCCACTCGGCTTCTTCCATCGAAACTGCGGCAGACATAGATCGCTCGCCGCGATCCGCTTGGCCGTCATGGCTCGTCCCCTGGCGTTGTCCCAACCGGCGAAGCATCGCCTCACCGGGCGGCAAGGGTCAAGGGAAGCGGTGAGCAGTCGAGTTCACGCCGTCGCGAACACCGGATCTTTCGCCGCGCCGTAGAGACGCTCGATCTCGTACCTGAGAAAGCGCGCGATTGCGCGCATCCCCGTCAGCTCGACCCCGGCAGCGGATTCTGCTTCGGCGTTGTAGTTGGTATTGGTGTTGACGTCGTAGGTCCACAGGTTGCCGTCGCGGTCGCGGATGAATTCGATGCCGGCAATCTCGATGCCGTTGGCGGCAAGGAAACGCGCGTAAGAGTCGAGGATCGCGTGGCGGAAATTCTTCAGCACCTCGAAGCGCGGACCATTGCTTGGCGTCGCGGGGCAAAAAGCGTCGCCGGTCTCGCAAGAATCGGCCGGGCAAAGCTCGAACCCCTGGCTGGTGTCGACTTTGAGCGCATAGAGATAGCGCCCGCCGACGAACTCGGCGCGGGTGATGTAGGGCTCGGGCGCGGCGATATATTGCTGAACCAGGGTGATGCCGTCGATCGGCGCCTCGAACTCGGCGCCTTGGACGTAACGTGCGAGGGCGCCGCGGTCGCGAAACAGGCGTACGCCGAGACCCTTGCCGCCGCGGTTGTGCTTGAGGATCACCGGTCCCTCGAAGCCGCGCGCGGCCTCCAGAACGTGCCCGCGGCCAATCGCCGCCACCGTACGCGGCGTGCGGACGCCAAGCGCGTCGAGCGCGGCGTACTGCGCGAGTTTGCTGATCTCGAGCTGCAGCGCGCGGCCCGTGTTGACCACGCGACGCCCGTGCGATTCGAGCCATGCCAGCACGGCGCCGGTGTATTCGGCGGCGAAACGATGGTCGCGGGTGTGCGAAGACGCGCTCATGCGGTTGTAGAACACGCCGTCAGGCGGCGCTAGGCCGAGATCGAACGTCCCTTCGTCGAGGAACATTTCCGAAAACGCCACGCCTTCGGCGCGGAACGCCGAGCGCAACGGCTCGACCCAAGTATCGTTTTCGTGGAGGACGTAGGCCTTGGACATAAACCAGTTCC
>CAZLYV010000224.1:0-4171 GCA_964563665.1 uncultured Acetobacteraceae bacterium | reverse complement strand
AGTTATCATGTATGATTTGCGCGGACACGGGATGAGCTCGTTGCCCGTCCGCGGCTTTGCAATTTCTGACATGTGCCGCGATCTGCGGCTGCTGCTGGATCATCTAGGCGTCGATCGCGCCCATGTGGTGGGGCACAGCTATGGGGCGCGCGTGGCCCTCGGCTTCGCCGGCTGGCATCCGGATCGGATCCATAGCCTGACGGTCGCCGACACGCAGGTTCATGCCCTCCAGCCGCCGATTCGGCTGCGCGAATGGCCGTATTGGGAGCGCTGGAAGCGCGATCTCCTCGCCACCGGCTTGCGCCAATTGCCGGAGGACGACGCCTGGATCGATTTTCGGCTGCTCGCGCGCCTCGGCCAATACGGAGGCGACCTCGCCGACGGGAGCCGCCCCATGGGGTTGCGAAGGTTGTCGGTGCGAAGGCGCGTCTTGGGCGCAAGAGAGCAAAGGCGCTGGGGGCGGCTGCTCGAGACGCCGGCCGCGGTCGACGAGTTGAGCCAGGAGGCGCCGTTGACGATCGAGTTCCTCGGCGGAATCGCAGCCCCGACTCTTCTTCTTTTCGGACGCTTCTCGCACTGCTTGCCATCGGCCGAGCGTCTATTCACCATCATGCCCGATGCGCGCAAGGTGATCGTGCCTGGCGCCGGACATTTCTTCCCGGTGGTGAAGCCACGTTTCTTCGCCCGAGCGTTCAAACGCTTCATCAAGTTCAGGCGGCTCGACAGGTCGGCCCTGTCGGAGGCGGAGGTTGGTCGGGGCCGAACCTATGGCGCGTGGCTCGTACCGGGGAAATGAATCGTGGAACGCGGCCGAGTGTGCGTGATAACCGGAGGCAGCAGCGGAATTGGCCGGGCGTTGAGCGTCGCGCTCGCGCGATGCGGCGATACCGTCGTCGTCGTTGGCCGCGACCGCCAGCGCATCGAGGCTGTTGTGGCCGAGGCCGCGCGGGCAAGCGGCGAGAAGCGCGCGGCGTCCCATCTCGGTCTTGCTTTCGACGTGAGCAACCCAGAAGACATGAACCGCATGGCGGGCGAATGCGTGGCACGTTACGGTCGCATCGACATGTTGATTGCCTGCGCTGCCATCGGTCGCACCCGTGCGGCGCCGCGCCGCCTTCCGTTTCAGACGATAGATTTGCCGCTCTCGGAATGGGAGGGGTTGTTGGCGGTAAATCTTCATGGCGTGTTTCTCAGCAACCAGGCGGTCCTGCCGTCGATGATTGCCCGGCGCAGCGGCGACATCGTCAACCTCTGCTCATCGACGACGTCGAAAGGTCTGCGCGGCCGTCCCTTCGCGCAGGCTTATTGCGCGGCGAAATTCGCCGTCGCCGGCTTCTCGCAGACTCTCGCCCGCGAGGTGGAGGCGTTTGGCGTTCGGGTCCATGCCATCTTCCCCGGCGCGGTGGACACGCCGCTGATCGACAATACCCTGCTCGATCTGCGCTACGGGGGACGGATGGACGCGGACGGCTTCGCCGAGACGCTGATCGGCTTGCTCGACCCTCGGGTAGGGGCGCGCCTGCCCGATCCCCATATCCTGCCGCTCCCTAGTCGATCCAGTCGTCGGGCAGGGGCGGCGGAACGACAGGAGATGGGCGGAGATGGCCAGCGTGGCGAATGACTTCAGCGGCAAAGCGATCATCGTCACCGGCGCTGCCGGCGGGATTGGCAAGGCCAGCGCGCACGCCCTTGCCGCACGCGGCGCCAGCCTGGTTCTCGTCGATCGGGCCCAGGACCGGCTCGATCTGCTGTCCCGCGAGCTCCAGGAACGCTACGCTACGCTTCGATTATTGGCTCTGGTCCTCGACGTGACATCGGAAGCCGACATGGCGCGCATGGCGCAAGCTGCCGTCGACACTCTACGGCAAATCGACGCGCTTGTGGCCGCCGCGGGGATCTTAAGGACGAGCGGACACCCGCGGACCACTGTCGAAACCACGTTCGAGGAGTGGAAAGCGGTGATCAACGTCAACCTTACCGGAACGTTCCTCAGCAACAAGGCGGTCCTGCCGGCAATGATCCAGCAGGGAAGGGGCGACATCGTCAATATCTCCTCGACCTCGGGCCGCCAGGGTCGAGCCTTCGATGCGCCTTATTGCGCCTCGAAATTCGGAATCATCGGCTTTTCGGAATCGTTGGCCGAAGAGGTCTCTCGCCTTGGCATCAGAGTACAAACCCTGCTCCCCGACGCGGTCGACACGCCACTTTGGCAGCAAAACGAGAGTGTCGCGATCAAGCCGCGCGATCTCCTCCCGGCGGACCGCGTCGCGGATTTTATCGTCTATCTTCTCGGTCTGCCGAGAGACACCTACCTGCTCAATCCCACGCTCTATCCCTTGCGCGTCCGGGTCAAGAAGTGAGGCGGCCGTCGACGCGGGCGAACACGCACCTGGCAAGAGACGCAACATGACATCAAACAAGACCGTCTTGGCCCCGGATACCATGCCATGCACGGTTGACCATGCGCCGCCGAGAGGCCTCAACCGCCGCGATTTCCACAAGATCGCCCATGGCGGACTCGGCGATGGCCACAATAACTATGCGCATTCCATGACGTGGTTTCGCGGCAAGCTCTACATCGGCACGACCCGTTCGAACCTGTGCAGCTTGAAGCTTCAGTCCGCCTACAGCCATTTGCCGTTCCAAATCTGGCCCGTGGAGTGCCCGGACAATCTCGACGATCTATACCGCCTCGATCGTCGCGCCCAGATCTGGTGTTTCGACCCCGCGAGCGGGCGGTGGGCGATGGTGTTCCGCGCCCCGCTTGTCGATGGCAAGGACGGCGGTCAGGTTCCACGCGAGTTCGGCTACCGCGCGATGGTCGTCTTCAAGGGCGACAGCGATCCCGCGCCTGCGCTCTATATTTCGGCGTGGGCGCCGGGACGCGCGCCAGGCGGATTGATACTCCGGTCCTATGACGGAATCGAGTTCTTGCCCGTAACCGATTACGGAATACTCGAGCCCCCGATCTCGACGACGCGCTGCCTGGCTGCCTTCAAGGGACGGTTGTTCTTCTCGCCAACCGCCCGCAGGGGAAGCGACGGCGGCCAGCAGAACACCGCAGGCCTGCCCCGCATCTTTGAGACGCACGATCCCGCCGCGAAGGTTTGGACGCCGGTCAACCGGCCCGGCTTCGGTGAGCCCGGCAATCTCGGCATTTTTACCATGTGTTCCCTCGACGACCAGTTTTACGCGGGCACCTTCAACCTGTCCGGCTTCGAGATCTGGGCGAGCGACTGCGAGGGGCAGCCGCCCTATCGCTGGCGTAGAGTGGTGCATGGAGGCGCAGGCCGCGGGCCGCTCAATCAGGCCGTCGTATCCATGACTGCCTTCAAGGGCGCGCTCTACGTCGGGTCAGGCATCCAAGGCGGGGGCCATGATCGGGTCAATAGCATTGGTCCCGCAGCCGCCGAGCTCATTCGGGTGAACGCCGACGATACCTCGGATCTGATCGTTGCCGATCCGCGCAAAGCAGGCGACGGCGTCACGGAGCCGCTGAGCGGCTTGCGGGCCGGCTTCGGCAATTGCTTCAACGGCTATCTCTGGGCGCTGGGTGGCCACGAGGGCTGGCTCTACGCGGGAACCTTCGATTGGAGCGTCATGCTTCGCTGGGCAAAGCTCGATCAGGCACCCGGGATGGTCAGGAAATTCGTCGAACTCGTGGGGTCCGAGCAGATCGTCGAAAACGAGGGCGGATTCGATCTGTGGCGCTCGTTCGACGGCGAGAATTGGCTGCCGGTCTCGCGCCGAGGCTTTGGAAACCCGTATAACTGCGGCGTCCGCAATCTCGTATCCACGCCCCACGGACTGTTTGTCGGCACGGCAAATCTGTTCGGCCCACGCGTTGCGGTACGGGATGGCGAAGGCTGGCGTTACGAGGCCAATCCCGACGGCGGTCTGGAGGTTTGGCTCGGCCGACACGATGGAGATGCCGCGGCGCATGACGCGCCACGGTCGCCGGTCGAACAATCTTCAGAAGGCGCGGATCGCGGTTGAAGTATGGAAATCCTCTTGCTTCTCGTACTTTTCGCCACGGCCGCCGCGTTCGTCGTCTGGTCGGCGATTTACCGCTCCGGCAGACACGGTGTTCGAGACGAGTGGGCTCCGTCGCCGGCTGGCAAAAAGCACGCGCTGGCAGGCGGTGGCCGCGGAAGGACCTACTTTCTTGACC
>CAZLYV010000223.1:0-4201 GCA_964563665.1 uncultured Acetobacteraceae bacterium | reverse complement strand
CGATCCGCGGCGCCTCGAGCACAACCTCTCGGCTGACGCGGCGGCGAGCCAAATCTGCCGGTTGTTCGGGCAGTAACGAGGACGCTCAGCCGAGGGTGAGTTTGAACCGTCCCTCGCGGCGCTTGCCGTTGGCGTGCTCGACCACGACGCGCAAGGTCCATTCCTTGGCGCCGCGGAACGCCGCCGTCGCGACGTCGGCGAGGACCGCGCCGCGCACCGGCGCCGACAGCGGGCCGGCCACCTGCTTCCAGTCGGCCGGCGTGTCGCCCTGTCCGAGCTCGATCCACGCCGCTTTGAAGCGGTCGGCGTCGGCGACGCCGGCGACACGGACCACCGTTTTGCCGTCGGCCTTGGTCACCGAGACGCCGGAGATCGCCGCCTCGACGAACTGCGCCGGGTCGGCGGCCAGCGCCGCCGCGGCGTCGAGCGCGCCGTAACCGGTGAACTGGTCCTTGCCCGGCACGTCGATGTCACGCGACGACTGCACGATCATTCGCCGCACCTCGTCGGCCGTCAGTTTGGGATTGATCGACATGATGAGCGAGGCGACGCCGCTGACGATCGGCGCGGCGAACGAGGTACCGGTGACGCGGTAGTAGCGGTCGCGCACGATCGCCGTGCCGCGTTTGTAGTCCTTGCGCTCGAAAACGAGCAGATCGGTCTTGCGCGCGCGCAGCGACAAGATGTCGACCCCAGGCGCGGCGATGTCGATGTTCTGGCCCCAGTTCGAAAATACGGTTCGCTTGCCCTCGGTATCGAAGGCCGAGACGACGAGCGTGCCCCGGAGGCCCGCCGGCGAAAAGTCGACGAGATCGATGCCGAGATTGCCCGCGGCGACGACGACCAACACTCCCTTCTTGTTGGCGTGGTCGATCGCCGCCTGTTCGGCGCGCGACAGGCGCTTGCCGCCGACCGAGAGATTGATCACCCGCGCGCCGTTGTCGACGGCGTACACGATGGCGCTGGCGAGCGCGATGCTGCCGCCCTTGTTGTTGTAGTCGGTCGCCTTGAGCGGCATGATCCGCGCCCAAGGATTGACCCCGGCGATGCCGAGTCCGTTGTCCACGGCCGCGGCGATGATGCCGGCGACGACCGTGCCGTGGCCGTTGTTGTCGCTGGTGTCCGGATTGTTGTCGACGAAGTTCCAACCGTTGACGTCGTCGATGAACCCGTTGCCGTCGTCGTCCTTGCCGTTGCCGGGGATCTCCTTTTCGTTGCGCCACGTCGCGCCGAGCAATTCGGGGTGATAGCGGTCGACGCCGGTGTCGATCACCGCCACGATCACCGGGGTCGCGCGCTCGGGCAGGATGGTCGTGCCGTCGGCCTTGAGCCAGGCGATCGCCTTCAGCCACCACTGATCGCCGTAGGATTGGCGCCAGCTCCCCTGCGAGGCGACGAAGGGATCGCTGGGCGCCGGCCCCTGGCCCTCGCGCGGGATGTCGCGTTCGGCGATCGGGCCTGCGTCCGGTTTGGCGGGCTGTGCCGGCGCGTCGCCGACCGTAGGCGGCGGCACAAGTCCGGCACACGCCGCCGCGTCGGCGACTTGTGTCGGCGGCGCCAGGGGGCCGTATTTATCGACGTAGACCGTGCAGATGGTGAAATCCCTTCCCACCTCTTCGACGCGATATGGCGCCATGCCGCCGCCACCGAGGGTGCTGCGGTCGAGCCTTTGCTCGTAGACGCTCGCGATCCCCTGGTCGACGAAATCGGGCGTGATCGAGCTGCAATAGCCGGGGAAGCTCAGTTTGAGCGGCTTGCGCGGCAGGGAGAGGACTCCACCGAGTGCCATCAGTTCGACCCCGTTTACGAAGACTCCACTGTGTGCCGCCAGTTCGGCCCCTTTTATTGTGATCTTCTGGTGGCACGGCACGTCGACGATGAACAGATCGCCGGGCTTGAAGGGCGGAACGTCGACGCGGCCGTCGCCGTCGGCAGTCTTGGGCGGCTCCTGCGAATCCTTGTCGTCCTCGGGAATCTTGACCACGTCGCCCTGCAAGGGCTTCTGCGTGCTCTGATCGACCAGCTGCAGCTTCTTGCCGACGTCCGAACCCGGTGCGGCGACCGCGCCGCCGGTCCCCGTCGCGGTGCGCGGCCGGCACTTCATCTGCGCTTCCTGCCACTTTTGCTCGAGCTCCGATATCAACGCCGCCAAATCGCGATTGAAATTGGCGAGTACCCGCTTGAGACCGGTGATGAACGCAAGATCGATCTGCAACTCGATGGCCTTCTCGATTTTCGCCAATTGTCCCGTGCCGGCGCGGAGGTTGGTCTGGACCTCCTTGGCCAAGCGCATGATGTCGGATCGATCGACGTTTAATCCGAAATTGTGATCTAAATTGTAATTCGGTGAATTCGGAATCACCCCATTGGTGACAGCGTCGTTAATTCTGTTAGCAGCGGTGACAGAGGCGAGACCGGGCGTCATCGCTCCGATCTGCCCTGCGATCACGTTGCGAAGGCCAAGCGCCGCATCGGCCCATTCGAAGATTGCCTGACCTACCGTAGCGAGGTCGCCGCGCAGCGCCCGCAGCCTTTCGATCGCCTGCCGCACCGCGTTCTCGTCGCACGCCGCGATCGACTGGCGTGCATAGAAGGCAATGTCATTTCCCTCCATCCACTTGCCGAGGGCCTCCTTGTGCAACTCGGCTCCTCGATCCCCGTGGAGGGTCTGGTCCGTAACCTTTTGCGCCAGCGCCATCCCGGGGAATAACGGCGATGCCATCGCGATCACCAGCCAGGTAACGATCGCGCACCAAGCGCCGCGCGCCCGGCTTTCCACTGATCGTGTGCGCGACGCGATCGACGTCGGGCTCCGATCGGCGTATTCCCGATGGACCATCCCTCATCCCTCCCCTGGTTCAAAACAAGACGGCGCCGCGTTGCACCTGTCCGCCGGCAAATAATACGAAGCAAAACCTCCGCCGGATCAGGCAGACTAACTTACGATTGATTCGTTTTCATTTTCGATATACTGAATAATCCGAATCAAATCAAGAATCGCGGAACATCGCGTGAACATTGAACAGGGAAAACGATGCCCAAAATGAGGACTACACCAAGCCGATTGGCGGGGGTCTTGATCCTGCTGCTCGGCATGATGATCGCCGCCCGGCCGGCTGAGGCCGTGGCCACGGTCGAAATCGTCGTCATCGGCGATCAGCGCGCCGTGCAATCGACGGAGATCGTTCTCGTCGGTCCCGACGAGGAGACGGTCAAGGAGGACGACCGTGATCGCGCTGCGGGTCTGCGGCGCTGGCGTACGCTCAAAAATCCCGGGTCCTATAAGGTGCGCGTCGTGCGCGACGGCCGGGTCCTCGAACGAGTGGTGAAGGTCCCGGAATCGGGGACGGTACGCATAAACGTTTCTAATGACGGAATTATCCAGCTGGACACCGGTTCGAGCCAAAAGGCGCCCAGCGAGAAGCGCGACTGGTCAGCGGGCGTGTTCGGTGGCGCGACGTGGACGCCCTTCGACGGCCGCGCGACGGCGGACTTCGGCGGTGGGGCGACCAGCAGCGCCTCCGGCAGCCTCGATCAGACGCTACCGGAGATCGGCGTCGAACTCCGCCGCACGCTTGAGGCGAACAAACGCATTTTCGTCTTCGCCATGTTGTTGGCCGGGCTTGATAGTAAAACCAACAACTTCGGCGATTTTCATCCCACGCCGGGCCGAGACACCGGTATTAAGATCAAGGAGGAGGCAAAAGTTCGCCTCGGAGTGGGGACCGGCATGGAAGTGGCGCCGGGCGTAAACGTCAATGTTCTCGCGGGCGTTCAGGGAACGCTGGTCAACGCCTGGGGCTTCTCCGACGAAAGCGGCGGCGGCGGGCTGAACGAGCGCTTTGGCGAGCGGCGGCTGCTCGTTGCACCCTATTTTGCCTTGGAGGGGGCTACCAGCGTCGGGGCGCCGCCATTGGATCTGGGGAATACGGCGGTCGAGTTGTTTATTCGCGGCTCGGCGGCGTATCAGCCGGATTTCAACTTCTCGGGTCGATCGAGCCTCGGGTTCGACTATAATTTCAGGGTCGGCGGCGGATTGGAGACCGGAGTCGAAGCCGGGCTAAGGGTGGGTTTCTAGCCCGTCGCACGACGGCCCCCGGGCGCCCTTATGCCACCGGCAGCGCGCTTGAGCGCGACTTTCTCGATCGCTCGCTCGCCGATTTGAGCTGGCCGCAAGCGGCAAGGATGTCGCGGCCGCGAG
>CAZLYV010000222.1:2014-4201 GCA_964563665.1 uncultured Acetobacteraceae bacterium | reverse complement strand
CCGCCGCCCGACGCCTTCATCAATCCGGCGCTGCCCTCCGGCCGGCCGCCGTTGGCGGCCGATTCGGACGCGCACCCCAGCCAGCCGTTCCGGCTGGTCTCCGATTTCGCGCCGGCGGGCGACCAGCCGCAAGCGATCGAGCAGCTGATTGCCGGCCTCAAGAGCGCGGAGCGCGATCAGGTGCTGCTCGGCGTCACCGGGTCGGGCAAGACCTTCACCATGGCGCACGTCATCCAAAGCTTGCAGCGTCCGACCCTCATCCTCGCGCCCAACAAGACGCTCGCCGCCCAGCTCTACGGCGAGATGCGGAGTTTTTTCCCGGAGAACGCGGTCGAGTATTTCGTCTCGTACTACGACTACTACCAGCCCGAGGCCTACGTTCCGCGCACCGACACCTACATCGAGAAAGAATCCTCGATCAACGAGCAGATCGACCGCATGCGCCACTCGGCGACCCGCGCGCTCCTCGAGCGGCGCGACGTGATCATCGTCGCCTCGGTATCGTGCATCTACGGCATCGGCTCGGTCGAGACCTACTCGACCATGACCATCGAGCTCGAGGCCGGACAGCGGATCGAGCGCAACCAGATTCTGAGGCGCCTGGTCGAACTCCACTACCGCCGCAACGACCAGAACTTCGTGCGCGGCACGTTTCGCGTGCGGGGCGATTCGATCGAGATCTTCCCGGCGCACTGCGAGGACCGCGCCTGGCGGCTCTCGCTGTTCGGCGACGAGATCGAGGCGATCTGGGAGTTCGATCCGCTGACCGGCGAGAAGAAGGCGGCGCTGGAGGCGGCAAAAATCTACGCCAACAGCCATTACGTGACGCCGCAGCCCACGCTCGACCAGGCGATGGCGCAGATCAAGATCGATCTCAAGGCGCGGCTTGCCGAGTTGACGGAAGCGGGCAAGCTCCTGGAGGCGCAACGCCTGGAGCAGCGTTCGACCTTCGATCTCGAGATGATGGCGGCGACCGGCTCGTGCGCCGGGATCGAGAATTATTCGCGCTATCTCACCGGCCGCAAGCCCGGCGAGCCGCCGCCCACGCTGTTCGAATATCTGCCCCAAGACTCCATCCTGATCGTCGACGAAAGTCACGTGACCGTGCCGCAGCTCGGCGGCATGTTCCGCGGCGACTACCATCGCAAATCGACGCTCGCCGAATACGGGTTCCGCCTGCCGTCTTGCGTCGACAACCGGCCGCTCAAGTTCGAGGAATGGAGCGTCATGCGGCCGCAGACGATCTACGTCTCGGCGACCCCGGGTCCGTGGGAGATGGAGCAGACGGGCGGGGTGTTCGCCGAACAGGTGATCCGGCCGACCGGCCTCATCGACCCGGTGTGCATCGTGCGGCCGATCGAACGGCAGGTCGACGATCTGTTGGCCGAAGCGCGGGAGACCGCCGCCAAGGGCTATCGCATTCTGGTGACCACGCTCACCAAGCGGATGGCCGAGGATCTGACCGAATACATGCACGAGACAGGCATCCGGGTGCGCTACGTCCACTCCGACGTCGAGACGCTGGAGCGCATCGAGATTATCCGCGACCTGCGCTTGGGCGCTTTCGACGTGCTGGTCGGGATCAATCTCCTGCGCGAAGGGCTCGACATTCCCGAATGCGCGCTGGTCGCCATTCTCGATGCCGACAAGGAAGGATTCCTTCGCTCGCGGACCTCGCTCATCCAGACGATCGGCCGCGCCGCGCGCAACATCGACGGGCGGGTGCTGCTCTACGCCGACACGATGACCGAGTCGCTCAAATTCGCGATCGCCGAAACCAACCGGCGGCGCGACAAGCAGACGGCTTACAACGAGGCGCATGGCATCACGCCCGAATCGATCAAGAAACAGATCGGCGATATCCTGGGCTCGGTCTACGAGCGCGACCATGTGACGGTCGCCACCGGCGACGAATCGAGGCCACATCTCGTCGGGCACAATCTGCGCGTCCATATCGCCGAGCTCGAGGAGCGCATGAAGGCGGCGGCGGGCGAGCTCGAGTTCGAGGAGGCGGCGCGGCTGCGCGACGAGATCCGCCGGCTCGAAACGCTTGACCTCGAGGTGCCCACCGGGCTCGCCGAGTCCGGCGCGGCGTACCGGGCGCCGATGGCGGTGCGCGGGCGCTCGACTCAGGGTGCGGCGACCTCGCGCCGCGGCCGCGCCCGCCAGCCACCGCCCAGGCGATAA
>CAZLYV010000222.1:0-1914 GCA_964563665.1 uncultured Acetobacteraceae bacterium | reverse complement strand
CTGGCGCCGCTCGCGGCGCCCGAACTTGGCCTCGAGGCGTCGTTGGTCGGAATATACGTCTCGGTGATCTACGGCCTCGCCGCGGTCGCCGCGCTGATGAGCGGCGGTTTCATCGCCCGCTATGGCGCCATGCGGGTTAGCCAGGTCTGCCTGGCGCTGGCCGGCGCGGGCATGATCCTGGTTTCGCTCGGCACGCCGCTCTGCGTGCTTGCGGGCGCGGCCGTCATGGGACTCGCCTACGGTCCGGCGACACCCGCCTCCTCGCACATTCTTGCCCGCGTGACGCCGCAGGCATGGATGAACCTCGTCTTCTCGGCCAAGCAGACCGGCGTGCCGCTCGGCAACGCGCTCGCCGGGGCGCTCGTGCCCTCGCTGGGGCTCGCCTTTGGCTGGCGCGGCGCGCTGCTGTCGGTCGCCGCGATCAGCTTTGTCGCGGCGGCGGCGGCGGAGCCGCTACGGGCGCGCTTCGACGTCGAGCGCGCGACGAACCTGCCGTTTTTCGCCCGCGGGCAGTTCGTCGGCCCGTTGGCTCTCGTCTTCGCCTCGTCCCGATTGCGCCAGCTTTCGATCACATCTTTCGCCTACTCCGGCATGCAGGTGAGCCTGAGCGCCTTTCTCGTCACCTACCTGAACCAAAAGCTGGGACTGAGCGTGGTTGCGGCCGGTCTCATGCTGTCGGCGGCGCAGGCGGCCGGCGTCGCCGGGCGGATCGCCTGGGGTTTGCTCGCCGACCGCCTGGTCGATCCCCATCGATTGCTGGGCGCGCTCGGCTTCGGCATGACGGCGTTCGCGGTGTTCGCGGGCCTGTTCACCCCGAGCTGGCCGCAAGTGGTGGTGCTTATCGTGTGCGTCGGCTTCGGCGCCACTGCGGTGGCGTGGAACGGCGTCTTTCTCGCCCAGATCGCGCGGCTGTCGCCGCCGGGCCGCGTCGGCGAAGTAACCGGCGGCACGTCATTTCTCACCTTCGGCGGCGTGATGGTCATGCCGGCGGTGTTCAGCGGAATTCTTGCCTCGACCGGCAGCTACACGATCGGCTTCGTCTTTGCCGCCGTGCTCACCTTTGCCAGCGCCTTGTCATATTTTATCGCCGGCGCACCGCGAACTGTCCGCCGATGAGTACGGCCCAGGCGGGCTTGCGGCGCGTCGCCCTCTCCCGCATTCTTCGGTCATGAATACGCGCGATATTTCACCCGATCTGCCGCGCACCGCGCTGGTGACCGGCGCCGCCCGCCGCATCGGCCGGGCGATCGCGCTCGATCTTGTCGGCCAAGGTTTTGCGGTGGCGGTCCATTATCGGCGCTCGGGCGCGGATGCCGAGGCGCTCGTCGCCGAGATTGCGCGGGGCGGCGGCCGGGCGATCGCGCTCAGCAGCGATCTCGCCAACGAAGCCGAGGTCCAGACACTGCTGCCGCGCGCCGTCCACGCGCTGGGACCGCTCGGGCTTCTGGTCAACAACGCCTCGCTGTTTCAGCGCGACGAGGCGCTGAGCGTCACGCGCGAGAGCTGGGATGCCCATTTCGAAACCAATCTCCGCGCCCCCTTCGTGCTCTCGCAGGCGTTGGCTCGCCAACTGCCGGCGAACGCGACGGGGCTGATCGTCAATTTGATCGACGAGCGGGTGTGGAATCTCACGCCCCACTTCACCTCGTATACGCTGAGCAAGGCCGGCCTGTGGACCTTGACCCAGACGCTGGCGCTGGCGCTGGCGCCGCGGGTTCGCGTCAATGCCGTCGGACCAGGGCCGGTGCTGCCGAGCCCGCGCCAATCGCAAGAGCAGTTCGATCGCCAGCTCGCCGCTGTGCCGCTCCGCCGCGGCCCCTCGCTCTACGAGATTTGCTCGGCCGTCCGCTTTCTTGTCGGCCAGCCGGCGGTGACCGGCCAGATGATCGCGCTCGATGGCGGACAGCATCTCAA
>CAZLYV010000221.1:0-4272 GCA_964563665.1 uncultured Acetobacteraceae bacterium | reverse complement strand
GCGCATTGGGATGGAGGCCATCGGGCTGATTGAGCGCCGGATCGCTCGCCACGCCGTCGAGAAAAAACCCATAGAGCGGCACGCCGTGCTTGGCGGCAAGCCGCGGATATATGGTATCGAATTCGCCGCCGTAATCGCGCCCCAGATTTCGCGGCGCCATCATGCCAGCAAGAAGAACCTTTACGCCGCGCTGGGCGAGCCGCGTCACGATGCGGTCGAGATTGTCGTAAGCCTGCCTGGGATCGAGCCCGCGCAGCGCGTCGTTAGCACCAAGTTCGACGATCGCAAACTGCGGCCGCGCCGCGTCGGCCGCCCAGTCGAGCCGGGCGAGCCCGCCGGCGGTGGTGTCGCCCGACACGCCGGCGTTGATGACTTCGACGGCAAGCCCTTTGGCTTTGAGCGCCGCCCCAAGTCGGACCGGAAACGATTGTTCGCGCGGCAGCCCGAATCCTGCCGCAAGGCTGTCGCCCAGCACCATCAGGCGCGCCGGGCCGTCGGCTGCCGCGACGCCGGTGGCGTGGCCGGCGGCAGCGGCGGCGATCGACAGCGCCAGAAGCGCATTGACAAGGCGGCGCATGGGCCGATATCCCCGGGATGGCCGAACGCGCCCCCGGGTCATCACCCCGCCAGCGACGGAACTGTGCATGAGCGCTATCTCCACCGCTGAGCCGATCGTCGAGCTCCTCGACGTGCATCTCAAACTGGCGAGTGCGGCGGGCGAGGTCAATATCCTGCGCGGACTCACGTTAAAAGTGACGCGGGGTGAAACCGTCGCCGTCGTCGGCCCTTCGGGCTCGGGCAAATCGACCATGATGATGATCATGGCCGGACTCGAACAGCCCAGTTCAGGCCAGGTGCTGGTCGCCGGCGCCGATCTTGTCCGGCTGGACGAGGACCGTCTCGCCCTTTTCCGCCGGCAGAATGTCGGCATCGTCTTTCAGTCGTTCCATCTGATCGCGACCATGACCGCGCTCGAGAACGTCGCGGTGCCGCTCGAATTCGCCGGGCGCGACGATTGCTTCGCGCGCGCCCGCGCCGGCCTCGAGGCGGTCGGCCTTGCCCACCGCCTCGCCCACTATCCCGGCCAGCTTTCGGGCGGCGAACAGCAGCGCGTGGCGCTTGCCCGCGCGTTCGTCGCGGCACCTTCGCTCCTCCTCGCCGACGAGCCCACCGGCAATCTCGACGCCGCCACCGGCGCGCAGATCATCGATCTCATGTTCCAGCTTCGCGCCGAAGGCGGCGCCACGCTGGTGCTGATCACCCACGATCGCGAGATCGCATTGCGCTGCGATCGCGTCGTGCGCCTGCTCGACGGGCGCATCGTCGCCGACCGCGCGGTGGACGGCGTGCGCGCGGCGCAATGAACGCGCCCACCGGTCTCGGCATCGACGGCTGGCGCCTGGCCGCCCGCTTGTGCCGGCGCGAGCTTCGCGGCGGCATCCGCGGGTTTCGGGTTTTTCTTGCCTGCCTCGCACTGGGCGTCGCCGCGATCGCCGGGGTGGGCTCGCTCGCCGAGAGCGTCTCGAGCGCGCTCGACGCCGACGCGCGGCGCCTGCTCGGCGGCGACGTGGAGCTGTCGTTCACCCACCGCGCGGCGAGCCCGGAGCAGCGCGATTTTCTTGCCGCGCGCGGGCGTCTGTCGCGCGTCGCCCAGCTGCGCGCGATGGCGCGGGCCGACGATCGGCGCACGCTGGTCGAGCTCAAGGCGGTGGATGGCGCCTATCCGTTGCTGGGCGCGGTCGACCTTTCCGGCGCGCGCGATCTGGCGAGCGCGCTTGGCCTCCAAGCCGGGCTTTTTGGCGCCGCCGCCGAGGCATCGACCCTCGAGCGGCTCAAGCTTTCGCTTGGCGACACCGTTCTGGTCGGCGAGGCGCGCTACCAGATCCGCGCCGTGATCGCGCACGAGCCCGACCGCAGCGCCAATGTCTTTACCCTCGGGCCCCGCCTTATGGTGGCGCTCGACAGCCTGGAGGCGACGGGTCTCATCCAGCCCGGCAGCCTGGTGCGCTACGAATATCGGGTGGCGTTTGGCCCCGGCATCGACGTGGCGGCGTGGATTCAAGAGCTCAAGGCGCGCTTCCCGCGCGCCGGCTGGCGCGTGCGCGGCGTCGCCGACGCCGCCCCCGGCGTACAGCGCTGGATGGATCGCATCGCCTTCTTCCTGACGCTCGTCGGCCTCACGGTGCTGCTGGTCGGCGGCGTGGGCGTGGCCAACGCCGTACGCGGATATCTCGAAGGCAAGATCCACACCATCGCCACCTTGAAATGTCTTGGCGCGCCGGCGACCCTCATCCGGCGCATCTATCTGCTGCAGATACTGGCGCTGGCGACGCTCGGCATCGCGGTCGGGCTCGCCGTCGGCGCGGCGGCGCCTATTTTGGTGGCGCCCGTGATCGCCGATCAGCTTCCCATCGCGGCACGCATCGGCTTGTATCCGCTGCCGCTGATGCGCGCGGGTCTGCTTGGCGGCCTCACTGCGCTGGCCTTTTCGCTGTGGCCGCTCGCTCGCGCGCGTGACGTACCGCCGGCGGCGCTTTTTCGCGACGTCGTCGAGCGCTTCCGTGGTTGGCCGCGCCTCGCCGATTTCATCCAGATCGGCCTTGTTGTCGCGGGCCTGGCGGCGCTTACCATCGCCAGCTCGCTCGATCGGATTCTGGCGAGCTGGTTCGTCGTCGTCGCGGCGGCGAGCTTCGCGTTGTTTCGTTTCGCCGGGTTCGGCATCGCGGCGTTGGCGCGGCGCATCCCACGGGTGCGGCGGCCCGAGTTTCGCTTGGCGCTTGCCAATATGCACCGGCCGGGAAGCGCCATGCCGGCGATCGTGCTGTCGCTCGGGCTTGGCTTGACCGTGCTGGTGGTCGTGATGCTGATCCAGGGCAATCTCGCCCGCCAACTGCGCCAGCAGATCCCCGAGATCGCGCCGTCGTTCTTTTTCATCGATCTGCAGTCCGACCAGGTTGCCGCGTTCGACCGCTTGCTGGCGAGCTTGCCCGGGGTTCAGGATATGAAACGCGTGCCGGCGCTGCGCGGGCGCATCGTCGCTCTCAAAGGAATGCCGGTCGAGCAGGCGCCGATCGCGCCCGAGGCGCGCTGGGCGGTCGACAGCGACCGCGGTCTTACCTACGCCGCCCGGCCGCCCGAAGGCGCCCGGATCGTCGCCGGCGCGTGGTGGCCCGCCGATTACAATGGACCGCCGATCGTCTCGTTCGACGCCCGGCTCGCCGAGGGAATGGGGCTTCGTATCGGCGATACGCTCACCCTCAATGTGCTCGGGCGCGACGTCGAGGCGCGCATCGCCAATTTGAGGGCGATCGACTGGACGACGCTTGGCATCAACTTCGCGCTCGTCTTCGCGCCCGGCACGCTGGAGGCGGCGCCGCACACCCACATCGCGACCGCCACCGTTGCGCGCACCGATGAAGCCGCCGTCGAGCGCGCGGTCACCGACCGCTTTCCCAACGTCTCGACCATCCGCATCAAGGACGCGCTCGCCACCGTCGACCAGATGTTGGGCCAGATCGGGCTCGCCGCGCGGGTGACCGCGGCGCTCACCCTGCTCGCCGGAACGCTCGTGCTGGCTGGCGCGGTCATGGCGACGCAGCGGCGGCGGATCTATGACGCGGTCGTGCTCAAGGTCCTCGGCGCAAGGCGGCGCGAGGTGCTGGCCGCGTTCTTGATCGAATTCGGGCTGACCGGCGCGGCGGCCTCGGCTGTCGCCGCCGCGATCGGCACCATCGCCGCCTGGCTTCTGCTCAAGCTTTATCTGCACGCCGAGTTCGTGTTCTTGCCCCAAGCGGTGCTTGGCACGGCGATCGCCGCGACGATCGCCATCGTCTGTCTCGGCCTCGCCGGGACCTGGCGGGCGCTCGGCCAGAAAGCGGCGCCATTGCTGCGCAACGAGTGAGCCCGGCCCGTCCCAGGGGCGATGACACCCGAAATTAGCCTTGAATTACAGAAATTTAATTGTTGGCCCGATCGTCCTGCCAGCCCCTTCGGTTATTGAATTCGGGGGCGCGCTGCCCCATATTGGAAGACGTCATGCACGCCCGCCAACAGGGGGAGCTTTAACCCGATGTACGAGACCGAAAACCGAGTTCTGACCCGCACCGCGGCCGAGCAGGTCGCGATCGACCAGGGTCTGCGCGCCTACATGCTGCGCGTCTACAACTACATGGCCTCGGGCCTGCTGCTCACCGGCATCGTCGCCTACGCCGTCGCCAACACGCCGTCGGTCGCCAATGCGATCTTCGGCACGCCGCTCGTGTGGCTGGTCAT
>CAZLYV010000220.1:2744-4292 GCA_964563665.1 uncultured Acetobacteraceae bacterium | reverse complement strand
TCGATCAATCTCGCCGCCCTCATCCGCGATCCGTTCACCCCGACCGCGCTTCTCGACGAGGCCGAGTTCGATCGCATCGTGCCGCTTGCGGTCAGAATGATGGACAACGCGATCGACGTCTCGCGCTTTCCGCTTCCCGAGCAGCAGGCCGAGGCCAAGGCCAAGCGCCGGATCGGGCTTGGCGTCACCGGCCTTGCCGACGCGCTCATCATGTGCGGCGCGCGTTACGGCAGCGAGCAGGCGGTGACCCTCGCCGAATCCTGGACGCGCCGGCTGGAGCGCGCGAGCTATCTCGCCTCGGTCGACATCGCGCGGGAAAAAGGCGCGTTTCCCCTGTTCGATCGCGCGCTCTATCTCGCCGGCGAGACGGTCCGGGCGCTCGACGCCGACGTCAAGGCGAAGATCGCTGCGCACGGAATCCGCAACGCGCTTCTCACCTCGATCGCCCCCACCGGCACCATCTCGATCCTCGCCGACAACGTATCCTCAGGCCTCGAGCCGGTGTTCAGCTTCAGCTACATGCGCAACGTCCTGATGCCCGACGGCTCGCGGCGGACCGAGGAGGTGAGCGACTACGCCTACCGCCTCTATCGCCGCCTCCATGGCGACGACGCGGCACTACCGGACTATTTCGTCGACGCCCAGAGCCTGAGCCCGGCCGAGCACGTCGTGATGCAGGCGGCGGTGCAGAAATACGTCGACTCGTCGATTTCCAAGACGATCAACTGCCCCGAGGACATTTCGTTCGAGGCGTTCAAGGACGTCTACGTGCAGGCCTACGAGCTTGGCTGCAAGGGCTGCACGACCTACCGCCCGAACGAAGTGACGGGCGCGGTGCTGACGCTCAAGAAGGACCAATCCAAGCCGACGCCGCGCGTGCCCGTCCAGCAGGCGCTGCCGCTCGCGCGCCCGGCGCCTAAGCCCGCCGATCAGTTCGAGGCGGGCGGCGTCGTCTACATGACGCAACCGCTCGACCGGCCCGAGGCGCTCCCCGGCCAGACCTACAAGATCCGCTGGCCGGACAGCGAACACGCCCTCTACATCACCATCAACGACGTGATCCAGGACGGCCGCCGGCGACCGTTCGAGGTGTTCATCAACTCGAAGAACATGGAGCACTACGCCTGGACGGTCGCGCTCACGCGCATGATCTCGGCCGTGTTCCGGCGCGGTGGCGACGTATCGTTCGTGGTCGAGGAGCTGAAGGCGGTGTTCGATCCGCGCGGCGGCCAATGGATGGACGGGCGCTACGTGCCCTCGCTCTTGGCGGCGATCGGCGAGGTGATCGAGCGCCACATGATCGACATCGGGTTCCTGCAGCCGGCCGAGCGCCCGGGCGACGGCCGCGAGGCGGTGGCGCTCGCCGCTTCCGCCGGGGCGCTGGGGGCGGATGCGTCGGGCGCCGACATCACGGCGATGCCGTCCGGCTCCGGCGGCGCCGTCGCACCGTCGCATTTGCGCCAGTGCCCGAAATGCGGCAGTCCCTCGCTCATCCGCCAGGAAGGCTGCGATATCTGCACGAGCTGCGGCTATTCGAAGTGCGCGTGA
>CAZLYV010000220.1:0-2644 GCA_964563665.1 uncultured Acetobacteraceae bacterium | reverse complement strand
TCGAGCACGGCCGTTCGCCCGATCCCGGGGTCGCAAGGTGGCAGGATCGCCTGACGCCGCTGTGGCGCCACGTGTCCGGCGGCTGCCACCTCAACCGCAAAATCGATGCGGCTCTCGGCGATGCGGGCTTCACAATCGAATCGTTGCGCAACGAGTATGCGAAAGGCCCGCGGCCGATGACCTATCTTTATATCGGGACCGCGCTCTCAGCCTGAGCCGACGATGGCCGATTACCTGCCTTTCGCCTCCGGCCCTTATCGCATGCAAATGGGATTGCGGCCGCTCGATCTCGCCGAGTGGATCGAGATCGACGCCGATCTGGGGGCGATTTTGCGCGAAAAGCGCCGCCTGCTCAGCCTTCGTCACTCCGAGGTGTTTGCCGCCCTTCCCGCCACCGCGGCGGCGGGAGAGGAGGTGCTCGACCTGCTGTTCGAGCATTTGCCCCGACGGTTCCCGACGCAATATCCGCGCATGGGAGCGACGATCGCGCTCGCGGCGACGGGCGAGTTGATCGGCCGCCGCCATCCCTCGCTCCATCCGCTCGACGCCGCAGGCCGCCTGGTGCCCGAGGATTTTTGCCTGATGCGACTGAGCGGAGATTCCTACGTGCTCGCGGCAGCGAGCGTGTGCTTTCCCTCGCGCTGGCGCCTCTCGGACAAGATCGGCCGCGGCGTGGCCGAGATTCACGCGCCCGTGCCCGGCTACGCGGCGGCGATCGGCGGCGCGGTCGATCAGTTCTTTGCCCGTGTCGCGGTCGAGCGCCCGGTCTGGCGGCTCAACTGGACCATCCACGACGCGCACGCGCTGTTCCAGCCCGTACCCGCGCTCGCCCGCGCCGTGCCGCGTGAACGCTTTGCCGACGGGCTCTTTTTGCGTGTCGAGCGGCAGACGCTCCGCCGCTTGCCCCAATCGGGCGACGTGCTATTCACCATCCGCACTTATGTGCGAAGGCTGGGCGCACTCGCGCCCGAGGCGGCCGAACGTCTTGGCCAAGCACTTGCCGCCCTGCCGCCCGAAATGCGCGCCTACCGCGGGCTCACCCGCTTCGCCGACGATCTTGCCCAATGGCTGCTCGCGCGCGCGGGCGATCCGGCCGCGGGCTAGACCGACCGGCCGCGAACCTCGATCAGGAGCTGGTGCAGGCGCTTGTCGGGGATGCCGAGCTGATCGAGATGCCGCACGGTGTTCTCGAGATAGGCGCGACACGCCCCGCGCTGGCCGTGACCCTGGCAAATAAGTTCGACCGTACGCGCGAGCGGCAGCTTGCCGGCGTATTGCTGGTGCGCCCGGTTGATGACGAAGGCGCGCGCGCGAACGTGGCCGGTCGCGAGCCGCAGACCCACCTGGCGGCAGATATAGGCGTTGTTCACCATCTCGCGCTCCCACAGATACTGCATCGCCTTATCGACGCTGGGCGCGGCGACCCGGTAGGCGATGCCGCGGCACGCCCCGCCGCGATCGAGCCCGAGCACGAGGCCCGGGTGGTCCGGGGTCCCGCGGTAGCGCGTCGAGTAGAGACAGAACGCGCGGTGGTAGCCGCGCAGCAGCGCCGGCCGCGCTTCCTCGAACGGAAAGCCGGGATCCCACATCAGCGAGCCGTAGGCGAACAGCCACAGATCCCGGCCGTCCGACGGCGGCGGGCAGCCGGTTGGCTCGCGTATATGCTCGCCCATGCCTACGCTCAAACCCGCCTCCTATCCTCTCTGGACCAACGCCACGCCAAGCGCCGCCGCCGCGATCCCGGCGATGGCCAGCGCGCCCAGCGTCTCGCCGAACAGGATCCAGGCAAACAACGCGGTAAACGGCGGCACGAGATAGAACAGGCTGGCGACCTTGGCCGCGGCGCCGCGCCGGATGAGCAGATAGAGCAGGCTCACCGCGCCCAGCGAGAGCGCGAGCGACAGCCACATGAAGGCGGCGATGAACTGCCACGTCCACTCGACCCGCATCGTTTCGAGCGACAGGGCGAGAACGAAGATCGCCAACCCGGCGGCGGCGTACTGGATCACGGCGCCGGTCCGAAGGTCGGCGTGGGCGCAAAAGCGCTTCTGGTAGAGCGTGCCCGTGGTGATGCCGAGGAGAGCGACCAGCGAGAGCACGATCGCCCAAACGGTCGCCCGGTCGAAAGCAAGCTTGTCGGCAAGCACCATGGTGACGCCGAATAGCCCGATGACGAGGCCAAGCCACTGGCGCGCGTTCACCCGCTCGCCCAATAGCGGGCCGACGATGGTCGCCGTGAGCAACGGCTGGAGCCCGACGATGAGGGCGCTCACACCCGCCGGCAATCCCAGCGCCAACGAGGTAAACACGCCGCCGAGATAAGCGCCGTGCATCAGCAGGCCGACGACGGCGATGTGACCGGCATCGCTCAAGCGGCCTGGCCACGGCGCGCGGGCGACCACGACCACCAGCAGCATCAGCGAGGTCACGGCGGCGAGGCGAACGCAGAGGAAGGTGAGCGGCCCGGCGTAAGGCAGCCCCGCCTTGCCGGCGATGAAGCCGGTCGACCACAGCACGACGAACACGCCCGGCGCCGTCACCGTCCAGACGTGCGACGAAACCGCCGGGACTTGCGCGGGTGAGGCGGGAAACACGGATGCGACGTCGCGGGGAGCCATGTACGGACAAGATAATCGAGAATAAG
>CAZLYV010000219.1:0-4296 GCA_964563665.1 uncultured Acetobacteraceae bacterium | reverse complement strand
GCCGGTGAAGGCCGGGTGATCGCACTCGACGCCTTCCGCAAAAAGTAGCGATTGCGCTAGAATCCCGCCCCCGCCAAAAATCCCAGCGCCACGCCGGCCGGCACGAGAGGCCGGCCCGATCCGGTATTTGAAGCGATGCCCGAATTCGCCTATCACGACATCTTCGATCTTTCCGCCGATACGACAACCTACCGCAAGCTCGCCGGCGATTTCGTTTCCACGGGACGATTCGAGGGGCACGACGTACTTCGCGTCGATCCCAAAGCGATCACGCTGCTGACCGCCGAGGCGTTCAGGGACATCTCGCATCTGCTGCGCCCCGGGCATCTCAAGCAGATGCGCGCGATCCTCGATGATCCGGAAGCTTCGCCCAACGACAAGTTCGTGGTTTACGACCTGTTGAAGAACGCCTGCATCTCGGCGGGCGGCGTGCTGCCGATGTGCCAGGACACCGGGACCGCGATCGTCATGGGAAAAAAGGGCGACCAGGTGTGGACCGGCGCCAATGATGCCGAGGCGATCGCGCGGGGCGTCCACAAGACGTTCACCGAGCGCAATCTGCGCTACAGCCAGGTAGCGCCGCTCTCGATGTTCGAGGAGGTCAACAGCGGCGACAATCTGCCGGCCCAGATCGAGGTCTATGTGACCGATGGCGAGGCTTATGATTTCCTCTTCGTCGCCAAGGGCGGCGGGTCGGCAAACAAGACCTTCTTGTTCCAGGAATCGCCCTCGCGGCTCCATCCCGAAGGGCTCCTCAAGTGGCTCGACGAGAAGGTCAAGACGCTGGGCACCGCGGCCTGCCCGCCCTATCACTTGGCCATCGTCATCGGCGGCACCTCCGCCGAGTTCAATCTGAAGACGCTCAAGCTCGCCACCTGCCGCTATCTCGATGCATTGCCGGCCCAGGGCAACAAATACGGACAGGCCTTCCGCGACCGCGAAATGGAGGCGAAGATCCACAAGCTTACCCAGGCCAACGGCATCGGCGCCCAGTTCGGCGGCAAATATTTTTGCCATGACGTCCGCGTAGTCCGGCTTCCGCGCCATGGCGCGAGCCTGCCGATCTCGATCGGCGTCTCGTGCGCGGCCGACCGGCAAGCGCTGGGACGGATCACGCGCGATGGCGTGTTCCTCGAACAACTCGAGACCAACCCGGCCCAGTATCTGCCCGAGGTCGATCTCGCGAAGCTCGGCGGCGAGGAGATCAAGATCGATCTTCGCCAACCGATGTCGGAAATCCGTAAGACCCTGTCGCGCTACCCGGTCACGACGCGCGTATCGCTGACCGGTCCGCTGGTCGTCGCGCGCGACCTGGCGCACGCCAAGCTCCGCGGGCTGCTCGAAAACGGCGCGGCGCTGCCGCAGTACTTCAAAGACCACTGCATTTATTACGCGGGTCCGGCGAAGCGCCCGGAGGGCTACGCCTCGGGCGCCTTTGGGCCGACGACGGCCGGCCGCATGGATGGCTTCATCGAGCAGTTCATGGCCGCGGGCGGCAGCTTCGTGACGCTCGCCAAGGGGAATCGTTCCAAGGTAGTGACCGACGCCTGCAAAAAGCACGGCGGGTTCTATCTCTGCTCGATCGGCGGCGAGGGCGCGAAGCTGGCGCAAGACTGCATCAAGAAGGTCGAGTGCATCGCTTACCCTGAGATGGGCATGGAGGCGATCTGGCGGATCGAAGTGGTCGATTTCCCCGCCTTCATCGTCGTCGACGACAAGGGCAACGACTTCTTCGCCAAGTGGATGGGGTGAACCGCGGGTTTGCCGCACGAATGCATCAATTCCTTCGTAATTCAGACGCGTTTCTTATGGAGAAAGCCGGGATCGAACGAGAAAAAAGATCACTGAAGCCGCCCCGTGGTCGGGGCGCCTTCGCTTGAGGAAAGGGAGATAGAGATGCGCCACAATCTTGCCAATTCGATCAACATACGCGCAGCGGGCTTGGCGATCGTCGCGCTGGCAATTGGCTGCGGGCTCGCGATCCTAACGGCATCAGCGTGGGCGGCCGATGCAAATCCGCCGGCGCTGTCCCCGGAACTGGCCAAAACCCGCGCGGCGCTCGACAAATATCGCGATCCGATCGTGGCGGTTCGCGACGGCTACTTCTCGACGCTCGGTTGCGTCGAATATAAAAACGGCGGCATGGGCGTTCATTTTCTCAATACGAACTTGATCTCGCCGGTGCCCGATCCCATGAAGCTGCAGATTCTCATATATGAGCCTATTGGCAAGAAGCTCCGGCTGGTTGCGGCCGAATGGTTCGTCCCGCTTGCGACCGGGGTCAAGGAGCGCCCGACGCTGTTTGGCCGGCCATTCGATGGGCCGATGGCGGGCCACGAGCCGCTGATGCCGGGCGGACTGCACCATTACGATCTCCACGTATGGCTGTTCAAAGCCAACCCGGCCGGGATGTTCAGTGTGACGAACCCGGCAGTGAAATGCGCCGGCAAGACGGGTTACGCGCTGATGGAGGAACCGCCCAAGACGGTGCCGCATCCGCACTGATGCGATACCGCCACATTGGTCGACAGATGGTATCTTGCACTTGCATCAGAATGTCGATCACAGTGTCGATCGATCACCGCGCGCCCGCAGGTTAGCTTAGCTCGCACACTCGCGACCTCAAATCTGCAGAAGCAGGAGATAATGCAATGAAGCTGTATATGCATCCCGTCTCGACCACGAGCCGCACGATTCTCTTGTTTGTCGCTGAGAGCGGCATCGATCTCGATCTCCAGATCGTCGATCTGTTCAAGGGCGAACATCTGCAGCCGGCCTACACGGCGATCAACCCAAGTCAGATGGTTCCGGTCCTTGTCGACGGCGATTTCCACCTGACCGAGAGTTCCGCCATTCTCAAATATCTCGCCGACAAGATTCGCTCGCCGGCCTATCCGACGGACCCGAAGAAGCGGGCGAAGGTCAATGAAATGATGGATTGGCTCAACAGCAATCTGTACCGCGATTTCGCCTATGGACTCGTCTATTCCCAGGTCTACCCGCATCATCGCCGGCCCGATGCCGGCGTACAGGCCGGAACCATCGCTTGGGGCAAGGAAAAAGCCAAAGGATGGTTGAAGATCCTCGATGCGGAGCTGATCGGCCCGAAACGGCGCTTCCTGTGTGGCGACGAGATATCGCTTGCCGATTACCTGGGGGCGCCGATGCTGACGGCCGGAGCGCTCGTAGGCTGCGACTTCTCCCCCTGGCCCAACGTCGCGCGTTGGCTCGGCGCCATGAAGGCTTTGCCAAGCTGGCCGAAGGTCAATGACGGATTTTACCGCCTCGTCGATTCGGTCAAGGGCGGCGCGTTCGTAGCGATTTGATCACAAACCCGCTTCGCGAGGAGATATTCATCATGGTCAAAAAGCTCCATCATGCGGCGTATCGTTGTCGCGACTCGGAAGAAACGCGGCGCTTCTACGAGAATTTCCTCGGCTTGAAGCTGGCGGGCACGCTGGAAATCGACGAGACGAAGACGGGCCGGCCGACCCGTACGCTGCATACCTTTTATGAACTCGATGACGGCTCGTACCTGGCCTTCTTCGAATCGCCCGACATGCCGTTCGTTTTCAAACCGCAGCAAGACTATGACCTCCACATCGCGTTCGAGGTCGAACCGCCCACGCTCGACGCCATGCTGAACAAGGGTAAAGCCGCTGGAATCGAGACCCGCGGCATCTCCGATCATGGGTTCATCCATTCGATCTATTTTCGCGACCCCAATGGCTACGTGATCGAACTCACCGCAAAGATGCCCGGCCACGATCGCGCGATGGATCCGGCTGGCAACGGCGCGCGCGCCAAACTCGATCGCTGGCAGGCCAGCAAGCAGCGCGTGGCGGCGACCGGCGAATGACGGTTGCTTCATTCGACAGGTCGGCTCGGGCGAACCGGCGTCGCGGCAAATAGACGAAGTGGCAACCCGATGGCTTTGGACTCGGCCCTGGTCGAACACGCGCTCGATCTGCTCGGCGCGCTGGGCGGGGTGTCGGCGCGCAAGATGTTCGGCGGTTACGGGCTTTATCGCCACGGCGTGATGTTCGCCCTGGTCCATGAAGAGGTGCTTTATCTGAAGGTCGACGGCGTCACTCGTGGCGACTTCGCGGCCGCCGGCACGGAACCGTTCACTTACGAACACGCCTCCGGCAAGACGGTCGAAATGCCGTACTGGGAGGCGCCCTCGGAGCTGTTCGACGATCCCGAGGCGATGGTCGGCTGGGCGCGACGTGCGTTCGAGGCGGCGCTACGGGCAAAGCAGCCGAAAGCGGCCGCGCGAACCTCCGGGAAACGGCC
>CAZLYV010000218.1:0-4318 GCA_964563665.1 uncultured Acetobacteraceae bacterium | reverse complement strand
CACCATCACATTCTCGGGCTTGCGCGCCACGCCGACTACGGCATGGTTTGGCTGAATTCGATCTTTCTGATGGGTCAGTCCTTCATCCCGTTCCCCACCGCGCTATTGGGGGAATACGCGATCAATCCGCTGGCGGCGAGCTTCTTCGGCTGCGTGTTTGCGCTCAACACCGTGCTTTTCATCGCGCTGCAGGCTTACATCATGCGCCGGCTGATCAAGCCGGAGCTGGTCGACACAGAGGACCCTTTCATCATCCGCAAATCGCTCATCGGTCCGGCTTTATATCTGCTTGGGGCCGTTGCTGCGTGGTTCAGCGTGTATGCGGCTTTCGCCATCTACCTGATCACGCCGTTGTTCTTCATCACGCCTCCCCAAAGGGTGCGGGAAAATTCGCACTGACCGACGACCCCCACGCGCCTTTCAATCGTTGCAATAGGATCGATCGACCATGCCGGAAATCGCATCTCGCTTTCGCCTCGACGGCCAGGTGGCCGTCGTCACCGGGGCGGCTCGCGGCATCGGCCGCGCCACCGCCGAAGCGCTGGCGCGCGCGGGCGCGCGCGTCGCCGTGACCGACATCGATGGCCCGGCCGCCGATGCGACGGCCGCCCAGCTCGCAAGCGCCGGCCTCGCGCTCGAGGCGCACACGATGGACGTGACCAACAACCCGGAGATCGAGCAAGTCTTGGCGGCGATCGCCAAGCGCCACGGCCGGCTCGACATCCTGGTCAACAACGCCGGCACCGGCGCGCGTCAATCATCCACCGAGATTGCGATGGAAACATGGGAGAGAGTGCTCGCCGTCAACCTGTCGGGCGCCTTCGCCTGCGCCCGCGTGGCGGCACGCCATATGTTGCCAAAGCGATCGGGCGCGATCGTCAATGTGGCCTCGATCATGGGGTTCGTCGGCGGGCGGCTTTACCCCAATCCCGCCTACCACGCCTCCAAGGGCGGGCTGGTCAATCTCACGCGTGCCCAGGCGATCGAATGGGCGCCGCACGGCGTGCGCGTGAACGGCGTGGCGCCGGCCTTCGTGGCGACGACGCTCACCGAGAAGCTGTTCGCCCTTCCCGGGATGCGCGATGCGGTGTGCGCGGGAACGCCGATGGGCCGGCTGATCACGCTCGACGAGGTGGCGGCCACCATCCTCTTTCTCGCCAGCCCGGCGGCCTCCGGCATCACCGGTAGCGTGGTTCCCGTGGACGGCGGATGGCTCGCCCAGTGACGAGCGCGCCCGAGGCTGAGCGCGGCGAGCGGATCGCCAAGGTGATTGCACGCGCCGGCCTGTGCTCGCGGCGCGAGGCCGAGCGCTGGATCGCCACCGGCCGGGTCGCGGTCGACGGCAAGGTGCTGGCGGGCCCGGCGGTCAACGTGACCCGGGCGAACGTGATCACGGTCGATGGCCAAACCCTGCCGGCGCCCGACCGCCCGCGTCTTTTCCGCTACCACAAACCGCAGGGCGTGCTGACAACCGCGAGCGACCCACAGGGGCGGCCGACGATCTACCACGATCTGCCGAAGGACCTGCCCCGTGTGATGCCGGTGGGTCGGCTCGATTTCAATTCGGAAGGCCTCTTGTTGCTGACCAACGACGGCGGCCTCAAGCGTTATATGGAGCTGCCATCGACCGGCTGGATCCGGCGCTACCGCGCGCGTGTCATCGGCCTCACCGACGAGCAGTCGCTTGTCCGGCTTGGCGGCGGGGTCACCATCGATGGAATCAATTATGGTCCGATCGAGATTACGCTCGACCGGCGGCCGGAGACGGCGCAGGGGCGCAATTTTTGGCTCATGGTGGCCCTCGCCGAGGGAAAGAACCGCGAGGTCCGGCGCGTGCTCGCCCATCTCGGGTTGACGGTGAATCGCCTGATCCGGGTCGCCTATGGACCGTTTCAGCTCGGCGACCTGCCGCGAAACGCGGGCGAGGAAGTTCCGGTGAGGGTGCTGCGCGAGCAGCTCGGCGCCGCGTTTTCCTACGTCGCGCCGCGTCCTACGGCACGGGGCTGACCGGCATGCGGATCGTCGGTGGCAAGTATCGTGGCTGGAAGCTGATCGCACCCGAAGGCGAGACGGTGCGGCCGACCAGCGATCGCGCGCGCCAAGCGTTGTTCAACGTGCTGTCCCATGGCCGCTTCGCGGCCGGCGGCATATCGCTGCTGGTGGAGGCAAGCGTCGCCGATCTCTTTTGCGGCACCGGCGCGCTCGGTCTCGAGGCGATCTCGCGCGGCGCCGGCCGCGCCATCCTCGTCGACAGCGACGAGGGCGCGCTGAAATCCGCCCGCGCCAATGTGCAGGCGTTAGCTGAGCGCGAGCGGGTGATGATTCGCCAGGCCGATGCCGCCAGCCCGGGCCTGCCGCCGTGGCCCTGCACGCTCGTCTTTCTCGATCCGCCCTATCGCAGCGGGCTGGCCGCCCCGGCAGTGATCGCGCTTGCGCGGCAAGGCTGGCTGGCGCCTGCGGCGATCGTCGTCGTCGAGCTCGACGGGCGCGAAGATCTGGCGCCGCCGGCGGGCTTCACGCTGGTCGACGAACGCCGCTATGGCCGCGCCAAGCTCGTGTTCCTCAGATATGGCGACGCGTGAGCCGGGCGGTCAGCGACGGCCGAACAGCCGCTCGATGTCGGCGAGCTTGAGTTCGACATAGGTCGGGCGGCCATGGTTGCACTGGCCGGAATGCGGCGTCACCTCCATCTGGCGCAGAAGCGCATTCATTTCCTCGGCGACCAGGCGGCGACCGGCGCGCACGCTGCCATGACAGGCCATCGTGCTGCAGACGTCGGCGAGCCGCTCGTGAAGCGAGAGCGCATCGCCGAACTCGACAAGCTCGTCGGCAAGATCGCGCAACAGCGCCTTGACGTCGACCTCGCCGAGCAGCGCCGGCACCTCGCGCACGACGATGGCGCCCGGCCCGAACGGCTCGGCGACCAGCCCGAGCTCGGCGAACTCGACCAATCGGCGGCCCAGTCGGGCGACCGACGCCTCGTCGAGCTCGACCACCTCGGGAATGAGCAGCGCCTGGCGCTTGATGCCGCCCTCGGCCAGCGCCGCCTTCATCTTCTCGTAGACCAGGCGCTCGTGCGCCGCATGCTGGTCGACGATCACCAGCCCGTCTTGTGTTTCGGCGACGATGTAGGTGCCATGGAGCTGCGCGCGCGCGGCGCCCAACCGATACTCCGTCGCCGACGCCGTGGCGCCCTGCGGCGGAGCTTGCGTCGGGCCGAGCGGCGCATGGTACTCGGCCGCCGTCTCGGCGAGGCCGTGCGGGATATTGGCCCGCGGCGGGAAGGTCCAGCCGCTCTGCGGCGCAGATGTCGCCGGCGCGCCCTCGGGCCTGAGCGCGCCCAGCGCGCCCGCCGCGACCGTGGTCGAAGCACGGTGGCCGGCTTGCGCCAACGCATGGCGCAGGCTCGCGACGATGAGGCCCCGCACCAGGCCAGCGTCGCGGAACCGCACCTCGGCCTTGGTCGGGTGGACGTTGACGTCGACCTGTTCGGGCGGCAATTCGACGAACAGCGCCACCACCGGATAGCGATCGCGCGCCATGAAATCGGCAAAGGCGCCGCGAACGGCGCCGAACAGCAGCTTTTCGCGCACCGGTCGGCCATTGACGAACAGGTATTGGTGCTGCGCCGTCGCCCGGTGGTAGGTCGGCAGACCGATATAGCCCGACAGCCGAATGCCTTCGCGCTCGGCGTCCACGGGAACGGCGTTTGGCATGAAGTCACGGCCGATGATCGCCGCCAGCCGTTCGAGCCGCGCGGCGAACAGGTCGCCCGCCACGCCGGGCAGCTTGACGAGCGCGCGGCCCTCGGCGGTGACTTGAAATGACAGCGCCGGGTGGGCCATCGCCAGCCGTTCGACGGCATCGCTCGTCGCCGCGAGCTCGGCGCGATCGCCCTTCAGGAACTTGAGCCGCGCCGGCGTGGCGTAGAACAGATCGCGCACCTCGACCCGCGTGCCCGGCGGATGCGCCGCCGGAGCAGTCGCGTGCATCTTGCCGCCCTCGAGCGCGATCGCCCACGCATTTTCCTCTCCGCGCCGTCGGCTGGTGATCGTCATGCGCGAGACGGCGCCGATCGAGGGCAGCGCCTCGCCGCGAAATCCAAGCGTGGCGATGCGCAAGAGATCGTCGTCGGGCAGCTTGGAGGTCGCGTGGCGCTCGAGCGCCAGCGCGAGCTCGTCCTTTGCCATGCCGACGCCATCGTCGACGACGACGATCAGTGCCCGGCCCGATTGGGCGAGCGTCACCTCGATGCGTGACGCGCCGGCGTCGATCGCGTTCTCGACCAGCTCCTTGACCGCCGCCGCCGGCCGCTCGA
>CAZLYV010000217.1:0-4327 GCA_964563665.1 uncultured Acetobacteraceae bacterium | reverse complement strand
CGGTCGCCGTGATGCGCGCGACGTTGCCGGCCTTGGCGGTCGCCGCGGCCTGCTGAATCACGCGCTGCCCGTCGGCGGTGATGGCCGCCTTGTTCCAGTCGAAGAAGACCAGGAACGAGCGCGCGGGCGGCGCCGCCATGACGCGCATCGCCGCGTCGACCTCGGCCATCGCCCTGTTGAACTCGTCGCGGCAAATCTGGATCTTCAGCTTTTTCCAATCGTTGTCGGCCGAAAAGATCGGATCGTCGGCCGCCTCGAGCCAGCAGTCGAACATCACCTGCGCCCGCGCCGCCGGCGCCGGCGCCTTGGCAGTTGCGTTGTTGGAGAGCGCGCTCACCAGGCGCTGGCGCGAGCCCGCGAGATCGCCCGCCACGGCCCCGTCGGGACGCCAGTCGTTGTCCTTGAAGTCCTCCGGCGCGACGGTCTCGCCCTTGGCGACACGCAAACCCTTGCGCGCGAAGTACTCCGAGCTTGCGAAATCATAGTTGTCGGTCCACTGGCTCTGCGCGTAGGTCCGATATTCCTTGTCGAGCGCGCGGGTGAAGTCGGTGTTGGCCTGCGAGGACGCGCCCTGCAGCATCTGCAGATCGGTCGAGCAGGCGGCAAGAGCGGCGAGCGATAGCGACATCGCCGCGGCTCTGAGAGCAGCCTTGAACATAGGGACTCCTTGGCTTGGTTGATGGAACGTTGGTTGGGAACGAAGAGACACCGACCCCAATTTGGCGTAAAGGCCCGTGCTGATTGAGGAATGTTTCGATACGGACACCACAAGAACTGACACAACAAGAGAGGTATTTATAAGACAATATTTTTATGTATTTCAGACGTTCCCTGCCCCATTACCATAAATCGTACTACTACAGCCCTGCCAGCCCCCGCGCAAGGTCGGCCTCGAGATCGCGCGCGTCCTCCAGCCCGACCGACAGGCGGACCGCGCCGTCGCCGATGCCAAGCTGTGCCCGCTCAGCGGCCGGCAAACGCTGGTGCGTCGTCGTCGCGGGATGGCAGACGAGGCTCTTCGAATCGCCGAGATTGTTCGAGATGTCGATGAGCCGGAGCGCGTTCATGAAGCGGAACGCCGCCTCCTTGCCGCCGCGCAAGGTGAAACTCAGCAGCGGCCCGCCGCACGACATCTGGCGACGGGCGAGCGCCGCTTGCGGATGCGAATCGAGCCCGGGATAGAACACGCGATCGATTGCCTTGTGCTGCTCAAGGAAGCGGGAGAGGGTGAGCGCCGTGCGGCACTGCGCGTCGACCCTGAGCGCCAGCGTCTCGAGGCCCTTCAGCAGGAGCCAGGCGTTGAACGGCGACAGGGCGGGTCCGCTGTGGCGCAGGAACGGCCCGAGCTTCTCTTCGACGAATTTGGCGCGGGCCAGCACGGCGCCGCCGAGACAGCGGCCCTGGCCGTCGATGTGTTTGGTCGCCGAATAGACCACGACGTCGGCGCCGAGTTGGAGCGGTTTCTGGAGCAACGGCGTGGCGAACACGTTGTCGACCACGACGCAGGCGCCCGCGCGATGGGCGAGTTCGGCGACGGCGGCGAGATCGACGATTTCCAGCATCGGATTCGAGGGCGTTTCGAGGAAAACGGCCGCGGCGGGCCGCGACAGCGCGCTCCGCCACTCGTCGAGATTGGTTCCATCGACGAATTCGGTCGCGATGCCGAAGCGCGGCAGCTGCTCGGCGATGATGTATTGGCACGACCCGAACAACGCGCGAGCCGCGACGACGCGATCGCCGGTCTTGAGCTGGCAGGCGAGCGAGGCGAATACGGCCGCCATGCCGCTCGCGGTCGCGCGCGCCGCCTCGGCGCCTTCGAGCAGGCGCAGGCGCTCCTCGAACATGGCGACGGTCGGGTTGGAATAGCGCGAATAAACGAAGCGCGGCGTGCCGGAGCTGGTGAATGCCTGCTCCGCCTCTTCGGCCGATCCGTAGACATAGCCCGAGGTCATGAACAATGCCTCGGTCGTCTCGTTGAAGGCCGTGCGGCGGGAGCCGCCGCGAACGAGACGGGTTTGCGGCTGCCAGGTCTCCGGATCTTGAAGGCGCGGAGCGGTGTTGGTCGTTGCGTCGCCATCGGCCATGGTCATGCTCCTTCGTACGCGCCCCTCGTTCGCGCCAAAGCGCTCGCGTGGGCAGGGCGGGACGCGAAGCAGGCCTCGGCCAGCCGCGACCCGAAACAACAAAAGCCCCGACCGGAAGGTCAGGGCTTTGATAAGGGGCCTCCGACCTTTTAGCGGGTTTTTTAACGTGGCCCGCAAGCCGGTCGGCTCAAATCACCACGTGGGTTGCAGGGATACGCCTGTGGGCGCTCCGGAGTCAAGCCGTACCCTAAGGCGGTCACGGCAGGCGGCGCCCGGAACGCCGCAGGCTCAATCGGCGGCGGCGGGAAGCACCTCGGCCGGCCAGACGGTGCGCTCCGCCATCAGCGCTCGGCCACGGGCCGCCACCTCTTGCGGCGGCAATATGTCGCACGATGGCCAGAGGCCCGAGGCGAGGCTGTCGGCATAGGCGGCGGGATACGAGCGGGCGCGCATCTTGGCCGCCGTGGCGCGATGATCGTAGTCGAGTGCATGCAGGGTGATCTCGATGCCGCCGACGCCGGGCGATAAAATCGAGAACCAGACGCGCGGCGTTCCGTCATTTGCCGGCTGACCGATTGCGCCGGCGTTGTGCCACAGGCGACTGCCGACGATCTCGGTGAAGGGTATCCCGCAGTGACCGGCGATTATGCCGTCGGCGCCGGCGAGATCGATCTCGGCCGCCTTCTCCTCCGCCGGCGTCGAGGCGAAGATATAGCGATTGATCCGGGCGACGCCGCCATGGATCACCGCCAGGCGCTTGGCTGCGAGGGTGAATTCGAGCCGACGCGGCAACTGCCCCATCCAGCGCTTGGCCGCCGGGCCAAGATCGCGCCTGGTGGCGGCGAACCATTCGACCGACCAGGCCGCGCAGGCCGAGTTCTCGCCAAAGCCGCAGCCGCAATCGGCGGCGTTGGCGGCGAGCGATTCCTCGCAGTTGCCCATGACGATCGAGCATCCCCAATCGCGCAAGGCGTCGACCACCGCCTGCGGATCGGCCGAGTAGGCGACGATATCGCCGGTGCAAATCGCGCGCGAGCCGGAAATTCCGAGACGCCCGGCGGCCTCGATCAGGGCGCGGGTTGCTTCCAGGTTGCCGTAGGAACCGCCAAAGACGAGCACGGGCCCGGTGAGGGTCCCCAGATCGAGGGTCGTCGGTCGGCTCACGTACGGCTGCACGATCCGCCTCCGAGCACGCAGAACTTGGCGCAGTGCGGATGATTGAGCTTCACCGCGCCCGACGCCTCGGCGAGCGTGTGGCCAAGCTCGAATCGCGAATCATAGGGCAGCAGCGTGCAGGCGACGACGGCCGGCCGCGCGGCATCCTTGCGTTTGACCACCATGCGCGAGGCGGCGCACATCATCGCATCGGGCGAAACACCGAGGATGTCCCAGCACGCCTCGGTGATCTCGGGTACGTCCACTTGGTCGTCCATCTCGGGAAAGAGCACCAGCTGCACCGGGTCAAAGGCGTCGACCGCGATACTTTCGGCAAGGAAGAGTTGGGCAAAACCCCGCCGGATTTCGGATTCCTTCTGGCCCGAGAAGGTGCGCCCGGCGATATGCACCGAAAACCCGTGGCGCGCAAGAAAGCCGAGGCCCGTCATCATCGGGCCCCAGGTATTGCGACCGCGTTCGAGTTCGTGAAGGTCGCGGGTGTAATGGTCGACCGAGACGCGCAACGTGAGCTTGGAGCCGAAGCGCTGGCTTAGGCCCAGCAACGCTTCCGCCTTTTGCATCATCGGCTTCATCGCGTTGGTCAGCACGAGGACCCGGAAGCCGCGCGACAGGCAGTCCTCGAACATCGCGATGATGTCGCGGTTCATGAACGGCTCGCCGCCGGTGAAGCCGATCTCTTCGGTGGGTAATGCGTCACGCGCGATCTCGTCGAGATACGAGGCCACCTCGGCGGCCGTCAGATAGGCGAGCCGGTCGTTGGTCGGCGAGGATTCGATATAACAATTGCTGCAGGTGAGATTGCACAGCGTTCCGGTGTTGAACCACAAAGTGCGCAATCCGCCGAGCGACACCGACGCCCGCCGATCGCCCTTGCGCGTCCAGTCAGGATCGCGGAATTTCAGCGGATCGAGGGCCTTGGCCTGGGCGAGAACGGCGGTCATGGCATCGATAAATAATGGTTATGGCGGCGATGATTAGCGAAGTGCAACCCTGCCATCAATCACCAGATTCCCGAAATAAAAATTTTGTGTACGGCGTATCGCGCCGAGCGCATCCGGCCAGGCGAC
>CAZLYV010000216.1:0-4338 GCA_964563665.1 uncultured Acetobacteraceae bacterium | reverse complement strand
AAGATCTTGGCGCATGGGACATGGTGATCAGCGCGAATTCGCTGTTCTGGCGCCTCACCAAGGCGGAAGGCGAAGCTGCCATCGCCATCCTCAAGCGGGCCGTCGAACGCTATCCCGGATATGCGCCGGCGCAAAGTATGCTGGCCTTTTTTCTCCTCGTTTCGGGCTATGTCGGGTGGAGTTTCACCGAGCCGCAAGTGAAGCAGGCGGCGATCCTCGCCGCCCGGGCGGCGGAGCTCGACGACAGCGACCCGTGGGCGCATCTGGCGCTTGGCTATGTAGCCTACACGATGCGACGCACCGACGAGGCGGTGGAAGAATTCCGGCACGCACTCGACCTCAACCCGAACTTCGCCGCCGCCCATGGCTATCTTGGCTTGGCTCTCGCGCTCGACGGCCGATCAGACCAAGCGATCGCTCATTTGGAGCAGGCGATTCGGATGAGCCCCTACGATCCACAGAATGCGATATTCAATGTGGGCCTGGCCGTCGCCCATTACCTCGCCGGGCACTATGCCGAAGCGGTCGGTTTCGGCCGCAAGGCCTTGCAAATGCGTTTCGGAATGACCGGAGGACATCGAATTTACTGCGCGAGTCTGGCGCAGGCTGGTCAGATCGACGAGGCACGCGCGGCGCTGGCGCGATTGAAGGAATTGCAGCCCGAAATATCGATTGCCTGGATCGAAAAGTACGTCCCCTATACGCCCGACGGGATGGAAAAATTCCTCGAAGGCATGCGCAAGGCCGGGCTTCAATAGCCCGATACGCGGTTGTTGCCGCGCTGACTTGCGTCATTGACCGAGCAGCGGCGCCTTCGATCTCGCCCGACGAACTCGGACCAAGTCGTAGATGCGGGTTAGGCGGGCTTATACCGATTTATTCGGCGGATTAGAGGCCGCCCATCGCCGCGACCGCCTCGGGATTGCGCTCGAGCGCCATCGCCACGCCGAACACGGTGAGCGGCAGGCCGCGCCGGCTGAACAGGCGATGCAGACGCCAGAATCCGGCGCGGCTGCCATACTCGTAGAGCGACTCCATGTTCATGTGCCGGACGCCCGGCAGCTGCTGCGCGCCGACGATTTCGGAAAGGAAGGATTCGGATGCCCGATCGCCGTGGAGGATCGAGTTTTCGCCGCCCTCCTCGTAATTGATCACGAATTGGACGGCGATCTGCGCGTTATCCGGCCAGTTGGCGAATGGCGGCGACTTGCCGTAGCCGCGCATATCACGGGGATAAGGAGCGTTCATCGCCGACCTTCCTTCAGCTACGGGCGGGCGAACCCTGCGCCCGGCCGGCAGGAAGCTTGTCCGCCTCGCCCAAATCCCAGAACAAGCCCGCCATCAGTCGCAGTGCCTCGCGGGCGATCGGCGCCAGCATGTGCTCGTCGGGCGCGTGCTGGGAGCACGCGGCGTAGGAATGCGGAACCCAGATCGTCGGCATACCAAGGACGTCGGCGAAGATGTCGTTGGGCAACGAGCCGCCGAGATTGGGCAGGATGGCCGGCCGCGCGCCGGCGGTCCGCTCGAGCGAGTCCACCGCCCATTGCACCCACGGATGGTCAGGATCGAGGCGCGTTGCGGCGAAGAAGCCTTCGCGCGCCGGTTCGACCTTCACCATCGCTGAGCCGTTCCGCGCCAGATGACGCCGGAGCGCCGGCACGATGTCGGCCGGATCGACGCCGACGACGTAGCGGAGCTGGCAGTGGGCCGTCGCCCTTGGCGGAATGGCGTTCACCGGGTGGTCGGGATTGCCGGTGCGCAACGCGAGGATCTCGAAGCTCGACCAGCCGAACACGCGCTCGGGCGGCGTTAAGCCGGGTTCGCCCCATTCCGGGTCGATCGCGGGTCCATCCGGGCCGCCCTCGACCACGCAGTCGGCAAGCGCGACGCGCACCGAGTTGGTGAGCGTCTTCGGGCGCCATTCCGGCACCTTGATCGCGCCGCGTTCGCTGGTGATCGCGGCCAAGGCATGAGCGAGAATGATGCCTGGGTTGGCGAGCAGACCGCCCCAGTTGCCGGAGTGATGGCCGCCGGCGCGCAAGTCGACGGTCAGATCGAAGTTCATCGCGCCGCGCGAACCAAGGAAGATCGTCGGCCGGTTCGGCGTGAGGCGGGGACCGTCCGAGGCGATCAACACGTCGGCCCGAAACAGGTCGCGGTTTTGGGTGCATATTTCGCGCAAGCCCGGCGAGCCCATCTCCTCGCCCGTCTCGATCAGGACCTTGAGGTTGAACCCGAGTCGGCCCCGCGCGGCGAGCGTCGCGGCTAGAGCGCCGAGATTGATCGTGTGCTGGCCCTTGTTGTCGGCGGTGCCGCGCCCGTAGAGCCGATCGCCTTCCTGGGTGAGCGTCCACGGGTCGAGCCCAGCGCGCCACTGCGTCTCCTGGCCGCGAACGACGTCGCCATGGCCGTAGGTGAAGGCGGTCACCAGAAGCGGATCCTCGATCCTCTCGGCGAGCAGAAACGGTCCGCCTTTTTCCGCCGGGTTCGGCAGGATGCGGCAACGGAATCCGAGCTTCTCCAGGCTCGGCTGCATTTCGCGGGCGAGGTAAGCCTCGAGCTCGGGGCGCCGCGACGGGTTCTGGCTCTCGGTCGGGATCGCGACCCGGCGAGCGAGATCGGCGATGAAGCCGCCGTCGTCGAAATATTTTTCTGCGTTGGCGATCGCCTGCTCGCGGGTCATCGATGATTTCTTCCGGCCTTGCTCAGTTGCGGTGTTCGGGCGTGGTCGCGTCGTGGATACCATCGCCGGCCGCGATGGCGGCCGACCAGGGTGACATGACGTCGGCGATGCCGGTCCGCACGCCGGTTTCCGGATCGACGACGATCGCGCACGGACAGGCGAAGTTGGTCGGCAGCACGCCATGCTCGGCGAGGCGGACCGCAAACCGCGCCGACAAGGCGGCAACCACGTCGGCGGGCAGGCGCAAATCGACGCCGATCGCGGGCTCGCCGCTCGCATCGATGCGCGGCGCATGAAAGGCGCTCTCGAGATCCATCCCGAAATCGGCGAGGAAGGATATGATCTGCATGACCGCCGGCATGATCTTCCGGCCGCCCGATCCGCCGATGGCGAGCCATGGCGCGCCGTCCTTGGTGCCGAGCACCGGACACATATTGGTGAGCGGGCGTTTCGCCGGCGCCAGCGAATTGGGCCGGCCCGGGCGGGGGTCGAACCACATGACGCCGTTGTTGAACAGGATTCCGGTCGACGGCGACACCACCTTGCTGCCGAACACGGACAGCAGCGTCTGCGTCAGCGCCACCATGTTGCCATCGCGATCGATCGTGTTGAGATGGGTCGTGCACGCGGGCGCGCGCGCGTCGCTCTTCTCGCCCAGGGTCTCAAGACGTTCGGCATAGGCGGCGCTCAACGATTCGGCGTAGGCGAGGAATGCGGCGGCCCCCGGCTCCCCGCGGCCGAGCACGCGGCCGGCGAGCGCTTGCAGGCTTGCCGCAAGCGTCGGCGCGGCGGTGAGCGCGCCAGCAAGATGCAGCGTCACGCCGCGATGATCGAGACGATCGGCCGTTCGTATGCTGGCGCGATAGCGCGCGAAATCGTCGGTATCGAGCACGCCGCCCGCAGCCTTGACATCGGCGACGAGAGCCCGGGCGATTTCGCCGGCGTAGAAATCGCGCCGCCCCGCCGCCGCCAGGCGCCGCAGCGTTTCCGGCAACGCACCGAGGGAAAGACGCTTGAGCGGCGAACCCGGCGCGGTGATCGGCGGAAGTCCTTCGGGCAGCCAGATCGCTGCGGCGTCGGGGTAGCGGGCGAGGTCGCGCGCGCATAACGAAACGCGGAGCGTCGTGTACCAGTCGACGGCAAGGCCGGCGTCGGCGAGCGCGATCGCCGGCTCGAGGGCGCGTGCGAGCGGCCAGGTACCGAACCGCTCGAGCGCCAGACCAAGCCCATCGACCTCGCCGGGAACGGCGATCGACAGGGCGCCATGCACGTTGCGATCTTCGGCCACCGCCGGCCATGCAAAGAGGTCGCCCGCCGCGCCGCCGATCAGCGGAAATTCCCGTGGATCGAGCCGCGCCGGCGAAATCGGCCCGAATTCGACGAGGTAGGCCCGCCGCTCGCGCGCCACCCACACCAGCATGTGGCCGATCCCACCGAGGCCGCTGTTCCACGGCTCGACCGCGGCCAGGGCAAAGCCGGCGGCGACCGCCGCATCCACTGCATTGCCGCCAGCCGACAGCACGCTCGCCCCGGCCTCCGCGGCCAGACGGCTCTGGGAGGTGACGAGTCCGCCGGCCGTGTGCACGGCGGGCTTGCGTACGATCCAGTTCTGCGTGATGTGGCGTACGGGCGCGGGCGCGTTCAACATGACAGGT
>CAZLYV010000215.1:0-4340 GCA_964563665.1 uncultured Acetobacteraceae bacterium | reverse complement strand
AGCGATGTCCCCCCGCGTCTTCACCCAGACCCGCGTCATCAAATGGGGCGAGTGCGATCCCGCCGGGATCGTCTACACGCCGCGCATTCTCGACTACGCGATGGAGACGGTCGAGGCGTGGTATCGCGACGCACTCGGCGTGCCGTGGGTGAAATTAAACGCCGAGCTTCATCTGGGCTCGCCGATGGTCCACGCCACGATCGACTTCAAGAAACCCGTGCTGCCCGACCGGCCGCTCCATGTCCGACTTCGCATCTCGGCGCTTGGCCGCTCGACGATCGCCTTCGACATATTGGGCGAGAACGACGCGCATGAGACGCATTTCCACGTCCGCATGAAGGCCTGCATCGTCGATCTTCGCACCTACCGCCCGACGGCGATTCCGCCGGAGTTTCGCGCCAAGGCCGAGGCCTATCTGATGGCGAAGCCCCATGCGCATGCCGAGGAGACCCGCAAATGACCCCCGGGCAGTTCAAGTCGCTGATTGCCGAGATTGCCGGCGCAAGCACGGGCAAGCCGCTCGATGCCGCGCTCGCGGCCGAACTCAACCGGCGCTTCCCGGCGAACGGCGCCGCCATCCGTGCGATCGATGATGCCTGCCACGCCGCGATCAAGGCCGGCTGGATGTGCAACCGCGAGGCGGGCGGCATCAAATACGGGCGCGTGGTCAAGGCAGACGACCCGAGCTTGCGCGGATTCAGCGTCGACGTCGTACACATGAAGGACGTCAAGGGCCCGCACCACCGCCACCCCAACGGCGAGATCGATCTCGTCCTGCCGGTGACGCCGGCGGCGAAATTCGACGGTCACGGCGCCGGGTTCGTGGTCTATGGACCCGATAGCGCGCATCATCCGACGGTCAGCGACGGCGAAGCGCTGGTGCTATATCTGCTTCCCGGCGGGGCGATCGAATTCACGCGCGGGTAGCGGCCTCTCCGCCTCCGTCGCCTTACACACCCAGATAGCGGTGCTTTATCTCGGGCTGGCGGGCAAGTTCGGCGGGCGCGCCCTCGAATACGACGCGACCCTTGGCGAGGATGATCAGGCGATCGGCGATTGCCGAAAGCGCGCGAATATCCTTGTCGACGATGACCGCGGCGATCCCGGTCGCCTTGATTTGGCGGATCACCTGCCAGATCTCCTTGCGGATGAGCGGCGCCAGGCCCTCGGTCGCCTCGTCGAGCATCAGCAGGTCCGGATTGGTCATCAACGCGCGGCCGATGGTGAGCATCTGCTGTTCGCCGCCCGAGAGCTGAAACCCCATGTGACCGAGGCGTTCGCCCAGCGGCGGGAACGTGTCGATGACCCGCTCGAGCGGCCAGTCGCGCCGTCCATCGCGGCTGGCGCGCGCCGCCATCACGAGGTTCTCGCGCACCGAAAGATTGGGAAATATCCCGCGCCCTTCGGGCACCAGCGCCAGGCCCTCGTGCGCGATGCGGTGCGGCGGAGCGCCGGTCAAATCGCGGCCGCCGATGCGCACCACGCCGTGTCGCGGCGGCACGACGCCCATGATGGAGGCGAGCATCGTCGTCTTGCCCATGCCGTTGCGCCCCAGAAGCCCGACGGTCTCGCCGCGCTCGACACGGAGGCTTACTCCGTGCAGTACATGGCTCGCGCCATAATAGGCGTGCAGGTCTTGCGCATCGAGGAACGGCGCCTCGCGGGACCCGCGCCCGTTGGGGTTGGTGGGGCGGCCAGCGGGCGCGGGGTTCATGCCCCGACATCCTCGCCGAGATAGGCGTCTTGCACCGCGGGGCTCGCGCGTATTTGCGCGACCGTACCCGTCTCCAGCACCTCGCCATTGACCATCACGGTCAGTACATCGGCCACCTCGAACACGGCGTCCATGTCGTGCTCGATCAGGACCAGCGTGTGATCTTGCGCGAGCCGCTTCAGCAGGTCGATCACGCGCCGCGATTCTTCCAGACCCATGCCGGCGAGCGGCTCGTCGAGCAGCAATAGCTCGGGTTCGGTGGCCAGCATCATCGCAATCTCGAGCTGGCGTTGCTCGCCATAACTGATCGCCGAGGCGATCGCATCGTGCCGTCGCGCCAAACCGGCAAGATCAAGCGCCGCCCCGGCGCGCGCCCGTACATCGGCCAGGCGATCGGCCGGACGAAAAAAGCGCATCGAAGACGAAAGCCGCGACTGCGCCGCCACCCAGCAATTCTGCAAGCAGGTGAAACTCGGGAAGATGTTGGTCTTCTGATACGAACGGCCGATGCCGAGCCGCGAGATGCGATCGGGCGTGGCGCCGGTCACGTCTTCGCCCTTGAAGCGCACGAGGCCGGAGGTCGGGCGGATCTCGCCCGAAAGCAGATTGATGAACGTCGTCTTGCCGGCGCCGTTGGGGCCGATGATGGCGTGCGTTTGGCGCGCATTGAAGGCGATGCTGACGCCATTTACCGCCGCGAGCGCGCCGAACATCTTGGACAGGCCCGCGGTCTCGAGAATGACCTCAGACACCGCCCACCTCGCGTTCGCGCGCTTTACCCGTGGCAGAATCCGGCATCGCCGCGGACAAGGCGGCGGTTTCAGCCTCGCCGTCGACGTCTTGCTCGGCCGCAGGCGCCTTTCGGCGCCAGATTCGGCCGTCGATCAGACTGGCGATGCCGCCCGGCAAAAACAACACCACGGCGATGACGAAAACGCCGATCGCCAGCAACCAGTGCTCGGTCAACGACGATACGAAGTCCTCGAGCAGAATCAGCGCGAATGCCCCCAGCACCGGACCGTAAAGCGTGCCCATTCCGCCAAGAATGACCACCACCAGCGCCTGGCCCGACTCGCGCCACGACAGGTAGGCCGGGTTGATCACCCCGTACTGGGCGCATGCGAGATAGCCGGCGAGCCCGGCCAGCATGCCGGCGATGACGAAACTCGCCAGCTTGTATCGCTGGGTGGGAAACCCGAGCGCACGGGCGCGCGGCTCGTTGACGCGGATCGCCGCGATCACGCGCCCGAACGGCGCGCGCAGGATCATCCCCACGAGGAGATACGCAAACACGAGCCAGAAGAGCGTGAAATAGTAGAACTCGGTTCGATTGCGCAGGTTGACGAGCGTGATACCGCCGATTTCGATCTTTGGCTTGGTATTGAGATAGAGACCGTCCGAGCCGCCGAAGGCGAGACTGTCGTGGAAGAAAAAGAACAGCATCTGCGCGAAGGCGAGCGTGATCATGATGAAATAAACGCCCGAGGTGCGGATCGACAGCCAGCCGATGACCAGGGCCGCGATTCCGGCGGCGGCAAGGCTCGCCGGCAGCGTCGCCCACAGCGCGTCGAGGCCGAAATCGCGCGCGAGAATCGCCAGCGTATAGCCGCCAAGTCCAAAAAAGGCGGCGTGGCCGAAACTGACGAGCCCGGTAAAGCCGACCAGCAGGTCGAGGCTCAAGGCGAATATGGCGATCGTCATGATCTTGGTGACGAGCTGGATGTAGAAGCGCTCGCCGACCAACGGAAAGGCGATGAGGGCGACGAGCCCGGCCAGGACGACGATCTGCGCCGGTCTGGAGGACCCGTTCATCGCGCCGGCGCTCCAAACAGTCCCTGTGGCCGCCACAGCAGAACAAGCGCCATCAACAGATAGACGACGATGCCCGACAGGTCGGGCAGCAGGACCTTGCCGAAGGTGTCGGCGAGGCCGATCAGCATCGCGCCGACGAGCGCGCCCTTGATCGAGCCGATGCCGCCGATCACCACGACCACGAACGAGATGATCAGGATCTGCTCGCCCATGCCGGGGTAGACCGAGCTTACCGGCGCCGAGAGCATGCCGGAAAACGCGGCGAGCGCGGCGCCCAGGCTGAAGATCAGCGAGAACAGGCGCGTGATGTCGATTCCCAGCACTTGCGTCATCGTCCGGTTGCTGGCCCCGGCCCGAATCGTCATGCCGAGCCGCGTATGCTGTATGACCGCATACATGGCGACGGCAAGTCCGATGCAGGCGGCCGAGATGAACAGGCGGTAGACCGGATAGCTTTGCGTTTGGGTGAGCGGGATCGAGGCGCCGAGCATTTCCGGGACCGGCACGCCATGGACGTCGTTGCCCCAGATCACCCGCTGCAGCTCGTTGAAGATCAGTATGAGGCCGTAGGTCAGAAGCACCTGGTAGAGGTGATCGCGCGCGTAGAGATAGCGGATGGCAAGTCGCTCGATCGTGAAGCCGATGGCGATGGTGATCGGCAGGCCGAAGACGATGGCGAGGAAAAGATTTCCGGTCTTCAGGTGGAGCCAGTAGGTGAGATAGGCGCCGATCATGTAAAACGAGCCATGGGCGATGTTGATCACGCCCATGATGCCGAAGATGAGCGTAAGCCCGCTTGCCACCAGAAACAGCA
>CAZLYV010000214.1:0-4357 GCA_964563665.1 uncultured Acetobacteraceae bacterium | reverse complement strand
CGCGTCTGGAGCGTCCAGACGGTGTGGTCCATGCCGGCGCCGTGGATGAAGGCGACCGTCGGCAGCTCGGGCTTGAACGGTTGGCCGCCGGTGGCGGCAAAAATCTTCTTGCCGTCGACCACGAACTCCATGGCGCGCCTGTCAGGCCTTCTGCGAGGCGCGGAGCGCCTGCCCCAGATCGTCGATCAGATCGCCTGGATCCTCGAGCCCGACCGACAGCCGGACCAGGCCCTCGCCCACACCTGCGGCGCGGAGCGCCTCGGCGTCCATCTGCTGGTGCGTCGTGCTCGCCGGGTGGATGACCAGCGACTTCGCGTCGCCGACATTGGCGAGATGCGAGAAAACGCGCAGCGCCTCGATGAACCGTCGCCCCGCCGGTCGGCCGCCGGTAATCTCGAAGCTGACGATCGAGCCGGCGCCGAGCGGCAACATCTTCGCGGCAAGCTCGTGATCGGGATGGCTCGGAAGCTCGGGGTAGATCACCTGGTCGACCTCGGGCGCCACGCTCAGGAAGGCGACCACTTTGCGCGCGTTCTCGACATGGCGCGACATGCGCAAGGGAAGCGTCTCGACGCCCTGCAGAATATAGAACGCATTCGCCGGGCTCATGCAGGCGCCGAAATCGCGCAAGCCCTCGGCGCGCGCGCGCATGATGAACGCCTGCGGACCGAACTCCTCGGCGAAGTCGAGGCCGTGATAGCCCGCGTATGGTTCGGTCAGGGTTGGAAACCTTCCCGACTTTTCCCAATCGAACCGGCCGCCGTCGACCAGCACGCCGCCGATCGCGACACCGTGGCCGCCGAGCCACTTGGTCGCCGAATGCATGATGATGTCGGCGCCCCATTCGAAGGGCCGCTGCAAATAGGGTGTGGAGAAGGTCGAATCGATCATCAGCGGCACGCCGGCTTCGTGCGCGACCTCGGACACGCGCCCGATGTCGAGCACCTCGAGTCCGGGGTTGCCGAGCGTTTCGCCGAACAGCAGCCGCGTTTCGGGCCGGATCGCCTTACGGAAGGCTTCGGGCTGGCGCGGATTGACGAAGGTCGTCGTGATCCCGAAGCGCGGCAGGGTGTGGGTGAACAGATTATGCGAGCCGCCGTAAATCGAGGCCGATGAGACGATGTGCCCGCCCTGGCCCATCAGCGTGGCGATCGCAAGATGCAGCGCCGCCTGGCCGCTCGCCGTGCAGATCGCGCCCACGCCCCCTTCGAGCGCGGCGATCCGCTCCTCGAGCACGGCGACCGTCGGATTGGAGATACGGCTGTAGATGTGCCCGGCGCGCTCGAGGTTGAACAGCGCCGCCGCATGATCGACGTCGTGAAAAACGTAGGAGGTCGTCTGGTAGATCGGCGCCGCCCGCGCGCCCGTGTGCGGGTCGGGCTGCTGGCCGGCGTGCAGCGCCAGCGTGTCGAATTTGGGTAGCTTGGGGTCGGGCATCGGAAAACTGGCCGAAAACCGGGGAAAATCCATCCGGCGACGCGCCGGTGACGGTGACCTTACTCCGAACCAGACCACGCGCTCAATGCCGCGCGCCAGCCGCGGCGTAACCTCGGACGGCGCCGCGCAGTGGCCTAAAACTGAAACTGTTTCCCGACCGCGGAGGGAACGACCACGCCGTCCCCGAACGCGCCGGCGAGCGCGTTCACCGCGCGCCAGCCCGTGCAATGCGCTGGCACGATCATCGCCAGCCCGAACTGGTTCAAATCCCGCACCGTCTCTGGGATTATATTTTCGTTGCGCCCCGAGAGATGAAAGCCGCCGATGACGGCATGAAGCGGCACGCCGGGGAACATTTCGCGCGCATGCCGAAGAACGTTGACCACGCCTGCGTGCGAGCAGGCCGTAAATACGATCAGCCCCTTGGCGCGAACATGGACCGCGAGGAACCGCTCGTCCATGATCCACGGATCGGGCTCCCACGATGCGCCGTCCTCGCTCCGCCGCGCATGGCCGGGAAAGCCCTTTTCATAGGGTGTCACGCGCGCGATTTCGCCGCTGATGCAGAACGTCTCCTCGAGGATTTGCTGCGGCCGGTTCGTGCTGACGAGCGTGGCGCCGGCGGCGATCAGTTGGGCGGGGGACGGGATCGGCTCGATCGGCAGGAGATCTCCGCTCGGCAACGGACACGCGCGCTGTCGGAACATGTCCGGATGGACATGGACCGGCACCAGGCTGCCGCCATTTGCCTTGCGCACCAGATCGAGCGCCGCCAGCAACCCGCCGGCGTGATCCCAATGGCCGTGCGAGAGCACGATCGCGTCGATCCGTCCACAATCGATGCCCAGACGCGCCACATTGAGTTCGAGGACATAGCCGACGGGTCCGCCATCGAACAGAACCGTGTGCGCGCTTGCGCCGACATAGGCCGTCACCATTAGCGACAGCCCGTGATTGGCGCAGCATTGCCGGCTGCCCGACAGCTCCTTCATGCCGGCGCGCATCAGCAGCGGCCATTCAAGCGTCACGTTGCCCGGAACGCTCGACAGGCTGTCGGTGACATTGTCCACCAGCACCAGAATTTCCACGCGATCGACGGCCCGCATCGCGGTCCCCTCCCTGATCCGGCAACCCACCCGCGGTGGGGCAGCGTGTCACGCCGAGCCACGACGATATCGAAGGCGGCGGGAGCGCACAATTCTCACGCTCCGCGCCAAACCAGCGGTTCGCACGCGCGACGAGGACGAAAAAGAAACGGGGCCGCACCCGAAAGCGCGGCCCCAAGTTGAACAGGGAGGCGTCAATGACCCCAGATCCTGCGATCCGGAGCGTCCAGGTCAACGGGGCGCTGGCCTGAACCGACGTCTACACCTTAAGCCTGTGGAACTTAAAATTTTATTAAAGCGGTATTGCCTGAGAAAGTATTGGAATGATTTATCTTTTTACGCCAATCGACGAGACTTTACGGAACAAATTCAGGATGCGCGCTCGACCCGGTTCACTGCGCGGTCCAGCCGCCATCCATGGCCAGGCTGGTCCCACGCATTTGCGCCGCGGCCGGCGAGCACAAGAACACGGCAAGTTCGCCCAGTTCCTCGGGCGTGACGAACTCCTGCGAGGGCTGCTTCTCCGAGAGAAGCACGATCTTCGCCTTGTCGCCGGTGATTTTTTGACTCTTCGCCAGATCGTCGATCTGCTTTTGCACCAGCGGCGTCAGCACCCACCCCGGGCAGATCGCATTGCAGGTGATGCCGGTCATCGCGGTTTCCAGCCCGACGACCTTGGTCAGGCCGATGAGCCCGTGCTTTGCCGCCACATACGCCGCCTTGTGGACCGAGGCGACCAGTCCGTGCGCCGAGGCGATGTTGATGATGCGGCCCCAGTTGCGCGCCTTCATCTGCGGCAGCGCGGCGCGGATCGCATGGAAGGCCGCCGACAGGTTGATGGCGATGATCGCATCCCAGCGGTCGGCCGGAAATTCCTCCACCGGCGCGGTGAACTGAATGCCGGCGTTGTTGACCAGGATGTCGACCCCGCCCAGCTCGCGTTTCGCCTGCTCGACCATGGCGGCGATTTCGGGCGATTTCGACATATCGGCCCCGCTGTAGCCGACTTTGACCTTGAACTCCTTTGCCAGACGGCTGCGAAGCGTCTCGATCGCCGCCTTGTCGCCGAACCCGTTGAGCAGAATGTTGGCGCCTTTGCCGGCGAGGGCGCGCGCGATGCCAAGCCCGATGCCGCTGGTCGAGCCGGTGACGACCGCCGATTTGCCTTGAAGCATGCGAAACCTCCCCTTGGGTCAGGAACTCCTGATTTAATTTACAGGAAGATCGCGCCGCGCGTGCCTTTGGACAAGGGCCGGGCGCCTGGCGCATGATGCCGGCCATGGATCGCACCACCGCGCTCATCGCCCTCGGCGTGTTCTACATTCTGCCGCTTGTGCATATCCTGCTGTCGCCATCGGCAGGACCGTTCCGACCGCCGCCGGGCGCACGCTGCCCGTTCGGCCCGCGCACCGGCTGGCTGGTGATCGTGGTGATGCTGGGACCGATCGGCTGGCTGATATTCATGCTCCGCCGCCGGCGCGCGCCGGCCCGCTAGCGGGGCGGGCGCTTGCCGAAAAACGCCTATTTCTTGAACAGCGATTCGGCGCCCATGCGCTGCGCCTCTTTGGCGGCGATCGCTTGACGCGCGCGCGCGATTTCGGCCTCCAGCCGCTGGATGTAGTCCCGCAGCTCCTCGATCGACCATGGCGACAGATCCTTCGGTTGAACCGGTTTCTTGCGCGGCTCAAGGTCTTCGAGATCGCTCACCGCTATTCTCCACTCGGCTCCATTGGCGCCAATCGGCAGTTGCCAGTTTGCGCGCGTCCCTCTAGACGTTCAACCGGGTCCCCGATGGACCGTTGCCGATCAGGAGA
>CAZLYV010000213.1:0-4424 GCA_964563665.1 uncultured Acetobacteraceae bacterium | reverse complement strand
GGTTCCACGCAAAATGTAGGCCGAGCGGCCGGCGAGCATTCACGTGCACGCCGCGTGGCGACTGTCCGCCGAACCTGGCGCAAATCGAGATTGGATCCAAGCAGACGGATTCCGCGATGACCGCGGCGCCGGCTCGGTTAGAATACAGAGAGGCAAGCGGTCGCCGTTTTCTGCTTGTTCTGCGAACCGTTGCCCGATCGTCGCGGTCTCCAATAGCCTGAGGTACGTTCAGCCTGACATGAACCTTGCGCATCTTGCTTAGCGCTACGCGGGCCTTGCAGGCTTGTCGCATGCGCAAAAGGATCGGCTGATCAACGTGGTTGGCGCCGCTTTCGATGAAATGGGTCCCGCTGACGCTTGCCGCCCGCAATATGGCCCGGTGCGCGACTGGCTCAATACATTGCCGCCCGAAATCGCCGCCCTCAAGCGGCGCGAGGCGGAGTTCATATTTCGTCGCACGGGAATCACGTTCGCGGTTTATTCCGAGGGCGGCGATCCGGAGCGCCTGATTCCGTTCGATATCATTCCCCGCGTTATCGACGCCCGCGAGTGGGCGTTTCTGAGCCGCGGGCTCGAGCAACGGGTTCTGGCGCTCAACGCCTTCATCCGCGACATGTACGGCGAGCGCGCGTTTCTGCGGGCCGGAAAGATTACGCCCGAGCTGACCCTGCACAACCCCGGCTTCGTTGCCGAGATGGTCGGGCTCGAGGTACCCGCCGGCGTCTACACGCACGTCGCGGGAATCGATCTGGTCCGCATTGGGCCGGAGGAATTCTATGTCCTCGAGGATAATTGCCGCACGCCCTCGGGCGTCTCCTACATGCTCGAAAACCGCGAGGTGATGGCCCGGCTGTTTCCCGAGCTGCTCGGCCGGTGCCGCGTCCGCCAAGTGGCCCATTATCCCGAGGAGCTGCTCGAGACGCTACGATCGCTGGCGCCGCGCAACTGTCCGGGCGAGCCGACGATCGCGCTGCTTACGCCCGGTTCCTACAACAGCGCCTACTACGAACACTCGTTCCTCGCCGACGAAATGGGCATCGAGCTGGTCGAGGGCGTCGATCTGGTGGTGGTCGATCTCGTGGTCTACATGCGCACGACGCGCGGTTTGCAGCGTGTCGACGTGATCTACCGGCGTATCGACGATGCGTTCCTCGATCCGCTCACGTTCCGTCCGGACTCGTATCTCGGCGTGCCGGGAATCATCGCCGCTTACCGGGCGGGCAACGTCACGCTCGCCAATGCGGTCGGCGCCGGCGTCGCCGACGACAAGGCGGTTTATACCTACGTTCCCGACATGATCCGCTTCTTCCTGGGCGAAGAGCCGATCTTGCGCAACGTGCCGACCTGGCGTTGCGCCGAGGCAGAGGCCCGGTCTTATGTGCTTGATCACCTCGACGAGTTGGTCGTGAAGGACGTCCACGGTTCGGGCGGATACGGCATGCTCGTCGGTCCGCATGCGACGCGCGACGAGCGCACGGCATTCGCCGCCAAGATCACGGCAACGCCGGAGCGATACATCGCCCAGCCGACGCTGTCGCTCTCGACCTGCCCGACCTTTACCGCCTCGGGCGTCGCGCCGCGTCACGTCGATCTGCGGCCATTCGTCCTCGTCGGCCAGAAGGTGCGTATCGTCCCCGGCGGGCTCACTCGCGTGGCGCTACGCGAGGGATCGCTCGTCGTCAATTCCAGCCAGGGTGGCGGCACCAAGGATACCTGGGTACTCGAGGATTGAAACCGGGATGCTGAGCCGCACCGCCGACAACCTGTTCTGGCTCGGACGCTATGTCGAACGTGCCGAGAACATGGCGCGCCTGCTCGACGTTGGCATGCGAATGTCGAGCCTGTCGTTGGATCGCGAGGCGGGCGCGAGCGAATGGCATTCGACCATCCTCGCGACGGGATGCGAGAAGAGCTTTTATGGCAAGTATGAACGGGCCTCCGCTTCCGCGGTTATCCGCCATCTGGTCCGCGACCTGGACCATCCATCCTCGATCCTGTCCTGCATTGAAACGGCGCGTCATAACTCGCGCGCCGTCCGAACCGCGCTCACGGTCGATATGTGGGAAGCGGTCAACCAGACATGGCTCGAAGTTCGTCAGCTTGCGGCGGAGGAGTTTTCGGTTGACCGCGTGCGGCGGTTCCTCGACTGGGTCAAGGAGCGCTCGCTTCTGTTTGGCGGCGCGGTGACGAACACGATGTTGCGCAACGACGCGTATTGGTTCACGCGTCTCGGCACCTTCGTCGAACGCGCCGACAGCACCGCGCGCATTCTCGACGTGAAATACCATATCCTGCTGCCGGAGTTCGAAACCATCGGCGGTTCGCTCGACTACTACCAATGGGCGTCGATCTTGCGTTCGGTATCGGCGTTGCGCGCCTACCATTGGATTTATCGCGAGCGCCTCAAGCCCTGGCTCATCGCCGAGTTGTTGATTCTGCGCCCGGAGATGCCGCGGTCCCTGTTCAATTGCTTCCACGAAATCACGCTCCACCTCGATCTCCTCGCCGGCGCCTACGGCGTCCGCGGCGAATGCCATCGGCTCGCCGGCCAGATGCACGCGCGGCTTCGCTACGGCAAGATCGATGACGTCTTCCAGCACGGCCTTCACGAGTTCCTCACCGAGATCGTTGACTCGAACATCGTGCTCGGCGATGAAATCGCGAAGTTATATCTTTCCTGACCGCCGCAATGCGCATTCGAATCCGACACGCCACCGTCTATCGCTACGATCGGCCGATCGACTACGCGATCCAGCTTGTGCGCCTGACGCCACGCGACCACGCCGCTCAGCGCACGCTTTGGTGGCGCGTGGTCGAGGCGCCGGCTCGCCCGTTGCCCGAGACCGACGACGGTTACGGCAACGTTCTCAACATGTTGACCATCCGTCGGCCGCATCGCGAGGCGACCGTGATCGCCGAGGGTGAAGTGGAGACCTCCGATACGAATGGTGTGCTCCGCGGCGCGATCGAGCGCCTTCCGGCCGAGTATTTCCGGCGCGGCAGCGCGATCACCGAGCCCGACGCGGCGCTGATCGCGCTGGCGTCCGTGGCTTCAGGCGCCGGCGATACGATCGGGCGGTTGCACCGGCTGGCGCAGGCGATCGCTCAGCGGATCGTCTATGAACACGGGCCGACTTCGGTCCTGACGACTGCATCCGAGGCGCTAGCCCACGGTCGTGGCGTTTGCCAGGACCATGCTCATGTCTTCATCGCTTGCGCCCGCGTGCTCGGGTTTCCCGCACGCTACGTCAGCGGATATTTGTGGGAGGGGCCACGCGATGGGCCGGGCAGCGCCGGCCACGCCTGGGCCGAGGCGCATGTCGATGGTTTTGGCTGGGTCGGCTTCGATCCGGCAAACGGCGTGTGCCCGACCGATGCTTATGTCCGTGTGGCGATCGGTCTCGATTACCAGGACGCTGCGCCCATTCGCGGCCTCAGACGCGGTCCCGGGGATGAAACGCTTGCCGTTTCGGTCGAGGTCCAGCAAGTTCACGCTCAACAGCAGTGAGAGAGGACGGCTGGCTCCGGGTCCGGGCGGCCCTAATCGCTAAGATGACGTATTGCGTCGGCCTGCGGCTCAAAGACGGTCTGGTAATGCTGTCCGATACGCGCACCAACGCGGGCGTCGACAACATCGCGACCTTCGCCAAGATGCACATCGTGGAGAAGCCGGGCGAGCGGCTGATGTGCCTGATGTCGGCGGGAAACCTTGCTCTTACCCAGGCGGTCGTAAATCTGGTGACCGAGGGGTTCGAAAGTGCGACCGCGGGTAAGGGGGAAAGTCTGCTGACGGTTCCGAGCATGTTCGCCGCCGCCCAGCTTGCGGGCGAAGCGGTCCGCAAGGTTTACGGCGTTCACGGCGAAGCAATGCGAGCGCAGAACGTGGCGTTCGATGTGGCGTTTCTGCTGGGCGGCCAGATCCAGGGTCGTGCGATGCGTCTGTTTCATATTTACGCCGCCGGCAATTTCATCGAGGCGACCGAAGATACGCCGTATCTCCAGATCGGCGAGCACAAGTACGGAAAGCCGATCCTCGATCGCGCCGCGCGTTACGAAACGGATCTCTATGACGCGATCAAGCTCGTTCTCGTCTCGATGGACTCGACGCTCAGGAGCAACCTGACGGTGGGCTTGCCCGTCGACCTGCTGGTCTACCGGCGCGACGCGATCAAGGTCGATATCCGGCGCCGGATCGGCGAGGACGACCCCTATTTTCGGCATCTGCGCGAACAATGGTCGACGGCGCTGCGCGATGCCTACCGCGCGATTCCGCGCCCCGACTGGGCCCCGTAGAGCGATTTCGTCGCCTGCGCCGCACTGCTCACCGCGCCGCGCGATAGATCAGGTGCGCGCCGCCCAGGATCACGAACGCCGCGAAATCGAGGCCCAGGAACGTCATCGTCGATGCGTCAACCGAGATATAC
>CAZLYV010000212.1:3167-4456 GCA_964563665.1 uncultured Acetobacteraceae bacterium | reverse complement strand
GCGCAGTTCGGCGACTTCGCCAACGGCGCGCAGGTGATCATCGACCAGTTCATCGGCTCGGGCGAATCCAAGTGGCTTCGCATGTCGGGGCTCGTGATGCTGCTGCCGCACGGCCACGAGGGGCAGGGGCCGGAACATTCCTCGGCCCGGCTCGAGCGCTATCTCCAGCTTTGCGCCGAGGACAATTGGCAGGTCGTCAATTGCACCACGCCGGCGAACTACTTCCACGTCCTGCGCCGCCAGGTCCGCCGCGCGTTCCGCAAGCCGCTCATCGTGATGACGCCAAAATCGCTGCTGCGCCACAAGCTCGCTGTCTCGTCGCTCGCCGAGATGGGGCCGGGCACGACCTTCCATCGCATTTTTGCCGAGAGCGCGCAGCTGGTCGCCGGCGACATGGTGAAGCGGGTCGTTCTCTCAGCCGGAAAGCTCTATTACGAGCTGTTCGAGGAGCGCCAGAAGCGGGGCATCAAGGACGTGGCGCTGATCCGCGTCGAGCAGCTCTATCCATTTCCCAAGCGGACGGTGGAAAAGGAACTCGCCCGATACCGACACGCCGAGGTGGTTTGGGCCCAGGAGGAGCCGCACAATATGGGCGCCTGGTTCTTCGTCGAGCCGCGCATCGAGGAGGCGCTGTCGGGCATCAAGGCGGCGGCGAAGCGCGCGCGCTACATCGGCCGGCCGGCGCTCGCCTCGACCGCGACGGGACTCTACCGGCGGCACAGTCAGGAACAGACGAAACTCGTCTTGGACGCCCTCACCGTCTGAGGGCCGAGATCAACGTCGAATAACCGGATCGGCAGGACAATGGCGCTCGAGATCAAGGTGCCCGCACTGGGCGAATCGGTGACCGAAGCGACGGTCGCCAAGTGGTTCAGGAATGTCGGCGACGCGGTCGCCGCCGACGAGCCGCTGGTCGAGCTCGAGACCGACAAGGTGACGGTCGAGGTGAACGCGCCGTCGGCCGGGATGCTGGCCGAAATCGTCGCCCCTGCCGGGACGACCGTCGCGGTGGGCGCGCTGCTGGGCAGCCTCGCCGACGGCGCCGCCGCGGCCAAGGCCACCAGACCCGCCGCAACACCGGCCGCGAAACCGCCATTGGCGGCAGTGAAACCGACTCAAAGTGTGCCCGCTGCTCTGGCGAGCGCCAAGGACCCCGGACCGGCGGTACGCAAGATGCTGGCCGAGAGCAAAATCGACGTTTCGGCTACGCCGGCGACGGGCAAGGACGGGCGCCTCACCAAGGGCGACGTCATTCAGGCGTTGCGGACGCCCGCGCCCCAGCCGACGCC
>CAZLYV010000212.1:0-3067 GCA_964563665.1 uncultured Acetobacteraceae bacterium | reverse complement strand
CGCCAGCTCGGCCCCCGCGAGGAGCGGGTGCGGATGAGCCGGCTCAGGAAGCGCATCGCCGAGCGCCTGAAGCAGGCGCAGAACAGCGCCGCCATGCTCACCACCTTCAACGAGGTGGACATGAGCCAGGTGATGGCGTTGCGCGAATCGTTCAAGGACGGCTTCGAGAAGAAGCACGGCGTGCGCCTGGGCTTCATGTCGTTCTTCGTCAAGGCGTGCCTGGTGGCGCTCAGGGAGCTGCCGGCGGTCAACGCCGAGATCGACGGCGACGACATCATCTACAAGAACCACTACGACATCGGCGTCGCCGTCGGCACGCCGCAGGGGCTGGTGGTGCCGGTGGTGCGCGACGCCGACCGCTTGTCGTTCGCCGAAATCGAGAAGACGATCAACGATCTCGGCCGACGCGCGCGCGACGGCAAGCTCACCATCGAGGATCTCAACGGCGGCACGTTCACCATCTCGAACGGCGGGGTCTATGGCTCGCTGATGTCGACGCCGATCCTCAATCCGCCGCAATCGGGCATTCTCGGAATGCACAAGATTCAGCCGCGGCCGATGGCGGTGGGCGACAAGGTCGAGGTCCGGCCGATGATGTATCTGGCCCTTTCCTACGACCACCGCATCATCGACGGCCGCGAGGCGGTCACCTTCCTCGTCCGCGTCAAGGACTGCATCGAAGACCCGCGGCGTCTGATCCTCGATATGTAACGATCCGGCCCCCTCACCGCGGCGACGCGTTACCTCGCCGCCTCTCCCCGGAGGGGAGAGGGGAAGCTCCAGCAGACGAATTGGTTTCACCCCTCTCCCAGGGGGAGAGGGTGGTGAGCGTCCTTCGACTCGCGGACCTCATCCTGAGCTTGTCGAAGGAGAGGTCCGCGGCTCAGGATGAGGGCGGCCGGGTGAGGGGGGCGCTCGCGGAATTGATCGATAAGGAGTCGTGGCCATGGCCGAAATGCAATACGACGTCGTGGTGATCGGCAGCGGACCCGGCGGCTACGTGTGCGCCATCCGCGCGGCACAGCTCGGCTTCAAGGTGGCGTGCGTCGAGAAGCGGGCATCGCTCGGCGGCACGTGCGTCAACGTCGGCTGCATTCCCTCGAAGGCGCTGCTGCAGTCATCGGAGAAATACGACGAGGCGCGCCACGGCCTTGGCGTTCACGGGGTCAAGGTCGCCGGCGTCGAGCTCGATCTCAAGACGATGATGGGGCACAAGGACAAGGTGGTGGCCGACAACACCAACGGCGTGGCCTATCTCTTCAAGAAGAACAAGATCGACTGGATCAGGGGCATGGGCCGCATCGCCGCCGCCGACACCGTGGCCGTCGCGCTCAACGACGGCGGGTCGTCGACCCTCAAGACGAAACACATCGTGATCGCCACCGGCTCCGACGTGATGCCGCTTCCTGGCGTCGTCATCGACGAGAACCGCATCGTCTCATCGACCGGGGCGCTCGCACTACCCGACGTGCCAAAGCGCATGATCGTCATCGGCGCCGGCTATATCGGCCTTGAAATGGGATCGGTATGGAAACGGTTGGGGAGCGAGGTAACGGTGGTCGAGTTCCTTGACCGAGCGCTCCCCGGCATGGATGGCGAGGTGTCGAAGCAGATGCAGCGCATCCTCGCCAAGCAAGGGATCGTTTTCAAGCTCGGCATGAAGGTGACCGCAGCCAAACCCAACAACAAGGGCGTCGAGGTAACGATCGAACCGGCGAAAGGCGGCACGGCGGAGACGCTCAGCGCGGACGTCGTGCTGGTATCGATCGGGCGGCGTCCCTATACCCAGGATCTCGGTCTCAAGGAGGTAGGTGTCGCTGAGGATGACAAGGGGCGCGTCAAGACCGACGCGCATTTCCGCACCAGCGTGCCCGGCATCTTTGCAATCGGCGACGTCATCGCCGGGCCGATGCTCGCCCACAAGGCCGAGGACGAGGGCGTGGCGGTCGCCGAAATCCTCGCCGGCCAGGCTGGGCACGTCAATTACGAGGCCGTTCCGGGCGTGGTCTATACCTGGCCCGAGGTCGCCTCGGTTGGCCAGACCGAGGAGCAGCTCAAAGCGGCCGGGATCGCCTACCGGGCCGGAAAATTTCCCTTCAGCGCCAACGGCCGCGCGCGTGCCATGGCGATGACCGAGGGTTTCGTGAAGATTCTCGCCGACAAGGCGAGCGACCGGGTGCTCGGCGTCCATATCGTCGGTCCCAACGCGGGCGATCTCATCGCCGAGCTGGCGCTGGCGATCGAGTTCGGCGCCTCGGCCGAGGACATCGCGCGCACCTGCCACGCGCATCCGACGCTCAACGAGGCGGTCAAGGAAGCGGCGCTCGCGGTCGACGGCCGGCCGATCCACATCTGAGCGAATGGGGCGCCTCACCTCACCCCGGAGTTCGTTATCGGATAAGGGCGCTCGACACGCGGATGGACCGGTGGTGACTCGTGCCCGTTACATCCCAAACAAACGCATGAAGACGAGATAGATCGCCGCCGCGCCGCCGATGACGACGGCGCCGGCGATTGCGACCGCGACCACGCCGGAAACAAGCCCGAGGACAACGACCAGGCCGTCGCGCTCGATCATGCCGAGTGCGATCAGCGCAATGGCGATCGCGGGTGGTTGGTTCCCGAAGACGATCGGCAGCGAAACGATGGTCGCGAGAATCAGAAAGCCGACACCCAGCATCCGCTCGGCAACGTAGGACGTGAGAGCCATCCAGCGCGGGCGCAGAAACCGCTCGAATTTCTGCAGATACGGCGTCGATTTGGCGACGACGGAGACGAAATCGCTGCGTGCGACCGAACGATCAAGGAGCTGCGACGGAAGCCACGGTCGCTCGCGCCCGACGATCATCTGGAGCGCCAGCACCACCTGGGGCAGGCCGAACACGGTCGAAACGCCGGGAATCGCGCCAAGCCCGATGGCGTTGGGCAACGCCAGGACCAGCATCATTACACCGAACGCGCGCTCGCCGAGCGCCGCCAGGAGATCGCCCAACCGGATCCGCTCGCCCTCGCCGTGGGCGGCAAGGTCGGCGAGGATTTCGGATATTTTTCGGGAATCGGGCGCTTG
>CAZLYV010000211.1:0-4463 GCA_964563665.1 uncultured Acetobacteraceae bacterium | reverse complement strand
GTCAAGCGATGGCTTAACTTCGTTACCATACGATATTTTATATCTAAATTCGTACCATCATCCGTAAATAAACTATTGGTGTTTACGGACAAGATGAATCCAATCGCCGACGTTACGCTCGCCGATCCGAGCACGCGATTGAGCGGCCGGTGATTACATAACGACTTGCAAGCGGCGGAGATTCGCATGAACGACGCCGTTACATTCCGAACCCGGGCATTGATCGTCAGGCCAGGGCTTCACAGCGCCGGCCTGTCGTCCGATACTGCGGACGATGAAGCGCTGGGCGAAAGCGGCTCTTTTTCTGATCGTGCTCGCAGGGTGCGGCGTCTTTGCGGTCGGGCGCGCGGCGGCGACCCAGAACGACGCGCGGCTTGCGCCGCTGTTCGAACGACTCAAATCGAGCGTGAACCCTCAGGAAGCGCAGCTCGTCGAAGTCCTGATCTGGCAGGTCTGGGCGGAATCCGGCGATCCGGCGAGCGACTCGTTGATGGCGCTCGGCGTGCAAACGATGCAGATGGGAAATCTGCCCGGCGCGCTTGACCTATTCGACGCCGTGACGACGCGAAAGCCCGATTTTGCCGAGGGCTGGAACAAGCGCGCGACCGTTCTCTATCTGATGGGCGCCTACGAGGCGTCGGCGCGCGACGTCGACAAGACGCTGGCGCTCGAGCCGCGACACTTCGGCGCACTCTCAGGCCTGGGGCTGATCAACATGGCGCTGGAGCGGGACGAGGCAGCGGTCGCCGCCTTCGAGGCGGCGCTCAAGATCCATCCATATCTTCCGGGAGTTAAGATCAATCTCGAGACGCTCCGAAAGCGGGCGAACCAGCGCGGGCGCGCCATTTAGTCCGGTTTGCAAGGGGTTAACGATTTGGCGAGGCGTTCACCCGGAGTTGACTTGTCGCCGCCCGGCAAACAACCAGATAAATTGATGGTTTGAATATAGGATCGCCAAGGTCCGCCGCAGCGGTCTGGCCGGCATCGGCCCAAGGAGATGGCCATGGAGATAAAGCGCAAAAAGGGCTGGGAGCTGCCGGAATCGGCGGCGACGCCCGAGCATTTGGTGCTGAAGCGGCGGCGCGTGGTGGCTGCCGGGCTGATCGGGGCGGCGGCGCTCGGCGGGGCGGGCGTGTGGCGGTTCGGCGGCGGGAGCGATGGCGATGGGCGTTTGGTCCCGGCGGCCGGCGCCCAGGGCGCGGAGGTCGCCGATCCCTCGACGGGCCTCTACCCCGCGCCGCGCAACATGCGTTATCGGATCGAGCGCGAAATCACCAGCGAGCGCGTCTCCACGACGTACAACAATTTCTACGAGTTCGGGTCGTCGAAGAACATCTGGCAGGCCGCCCAGCGGCTGGCTATCCGGCCGTGGGAAATCCGCATCGAGGGCATGGTTGAAAAGCCGCGCACGGTGGCGATCGACGATCTCCTGAAGGCGGTCGCGCTCGAGGAGCGGCTTTACCGTCATCGCTGCGTCGAGGCGTGGGCGATGGCGGTGCCGTGGTCGGGGATTCCGATGAAGGATTTCGTTGCCTTCGCCAAGCCGCTTGGATCGGTGAAATACGTTCGGATGGAGACGTTCAATCTGCCCGACATCGCGTCCGGCCAGAAGGCGTCGTGGTATCCGTGGCCGTATGTCGAGGGGCTGACGATCGAGGAGGCCACCAACGAGCTGGCGCTGCTGGCGACCGGCATCTATGGCAAACCGTTGCCCAAGCAGATGGGCGCGCCGATCCGCCTCGTCGTGCCGTGGAAATACGGATTCAAGTCGGTCAAGTCGATCGTTCGTTTCGTCTTCACCGACCAGCGGCCGAAGAGCTTTTGGGAGGCGATCCAGGCCCAGGAATACGGCTTCTGGGCGAACGTAAATCCGAAGGTCTCGCACCCGCGCTGGAGCCAGGCGAGCGAGGAGCTTATCGGGACGAGCGGCTCGCGCGTCCCCACGCAGCTTTTCAACGGCTACGCCGAATTCGTCGCCCATCTCTACGCCGACAAGCAGAACGAGCGGCTTTGGGCGTGAAACGGCGCGGCTGAACCGCGCCGCCTCGATTGGTCATCCGGCGCGGATCAGGCGCCAATTGCGGTCTTTGTCAGCCTCGGCGCGACGGTTGCGGCGGGCAGGCGGACGACAACGGTCGTTCCTTTGCCGGGCGTGCTCGTAATGTCGAGGCTGCCGCCGTGAAGTTCGGCCAGATGTTTCGACAGCGGCAAGCCGAGGCCGGCGCCCTCGTGCGAGCGCACCATCGCGTTGGCGATCTGCGCGAAGGGGGCGAGCGCTTTTTCGATGTCGGCCGCCGCGATCCCGATCCCGGTATCCGCCACGATCATCTCGACCCAGCCCGCGCCGGCGGGGCGCGCGGTGACCCGAATTTCGCCGTCCACCGGAGTGAACTTGATCGCGTTCGACAGCAGGTTGAACAAGATTTGCTTGATGCGCGTTTCATCGGCGATCACCGGCGGGGCCGAAGAGCCGGAATCGGTGACGACCCGCACGCGGGCCCTGTCGGCGCGCATCTGCACCAGCCGGACGCAACGATCGATCAGCTCGCCCAGATCCATTGGCGCCATCTCGATATTCATCTTTCCAGCCTCGATCTTTGACAGGTCGAGGATGTCGTTGATCACCTGCAAGAGATGCGTGCCGCTCTGATGAATGAACGCGGCATATTCGCGGTAGCGCGGATCGCCCAAAGCGCCAAACATCTCGCCTCCCAGAATTTCGGCGAAGCCAAGAATAGAGTTGAGCGGCGTGCGCAACTCGTGGCTCATGTGGGCGAGAAATTCGCTCTTCGTACGGTTCGCTCGTTCGGCCTCGTCCTTCGCCGCCGTCAGGCGCTGTTCGACCCGCTTGATGACGGTGATATCGGATTCGATCACCACCACGCCGCTTTCGGTCATCGGACGCTCGGTGATGCGGAACCAGCGCTGGCCAAGGCGGCGGGTGATCGGCGCGCTGCCGGGGGTCCGGTGCTGGGCGAGTCGTTCGCTGATCATTTGCGCTTGATCGGCCGCGGATACGTTGGGCGTGTTGGTGCGGATCTTTGCGCGCAAGAGCTCCTCGAAGGTCACGCCGGGGATGGCAATTGGCGCGGCATCGCCCATATTCCTGCGCGCCACGTCGTTCAGCAGGACGAGGCGATCGTCGGCGTCGAACAGGTAGAATCCCTCGCTGATGCTATCGATCGCATCGCTTAAACGGACCTGATCGCGGCGCGCCCGCTTTTCGCTTCGTTGCAGGGCTTCCTCTGCGCGCGCGCGCGCCGTCTCGACGCGGCGTTGGAACAGGGTGGCGATCAGCATCGCGATCAGCACCGCAAGCCACAGAGCCAGCGAATTGCGCACGTCATCGAACCAGTCGGCAAGCGCGGTTTCGGTCGCGATGCCCACCAGAATGACCAGCGGCAATTCCCGTACCTTGCGATAGGCGACCGTACGATCGACCCCGTCCGTCGGAGCTACGGTGCGAACCACCCCGGCCGGCGATTTCGGCAAGTGCTGGCGGAAGATTGGCCCTTGGACGACCGCCTTGCCCACCAGGTGTGGAATCGTCGGTTCACGGGCCAGCAGGAAGCCATCGTCGCGAACGAGGCTGACCGATCCACCGTCGCCCGGGTGGAAGGAGCGGTAAAAACCCTGGAAATAGGCCGGATCGAGCGCGATCATCATTACGCCGGCGAAGCCGCCCCCGGCTTTTTCCAGGCGACGGGTGACCGGGATATACCCGTGGTCGAGCCGGCTTGGCGGTACCGGCGCGCCGATAGCCAATCCACGGCTTGGATCGTCACGCTGGGACGTGAAGTAATCGTGTTGGCTCAGATCGCTGCCAGGATCGGGCCCGGGCGCAACCTCCTGGGGACGCCGGGCCGTGGTGCGAACGATGCCGGCGGCATCGACCAGCGACAGCGAACTCGCCTCGTGATTGCGCCGGACGACCTGACGCAACGCATCGCCGAGCGCCGCGTCATCCCACGACGGCGCGTCAGGGAGCGGGCGGATCTGCAAGATCGTGTCGGCTAGGAGCAAGTCCATCCTGGTGAACGTGCGGACGGTATGCTCCTCGAATGCCTGCGCGAGGCTGACCGCCACGCGCTCGGTATCGGCCAGGGTCTTGAGGTACTGAGCGTAAAGATTCCCGACCAGGACCGCGGACAGCATGGCGAAGATCGCCACGTTGATCCAAGGCCCCACGGTGCGCGAACGGTGTGCGGACTTGGCGAGAGGTCTCGCTCGCATCGGAAAATGGCCCGGGCCGATCCTGTTGATCCACGCGCCCCCGGTCGGGGGTTACGGCGGCCATCGTGACGCGGAATGGTTAATGGACCAATAACATACGGAATAACAACGATGATTAGGCTATTCTTTTGAAGGATTTTGAGGTAATCCGAACGGCCTGCGCGGTTGGGCGCGATTCGTTGGCTATGCGGATGGCGCATGTCGAGCCACGTACGGTCGCGTGGAATGGC
>CAZLYV010000210.1:2469-4465 GCA_964563665.1 uncultured Acetobacteraceae bacterium | reverse complement strand
CAGCTCCGATGCACGCGCGCCATTGGTCACGAAGGGTTGGATCGCGTCGCTCCTGCCGTTCCAATAGAAATGACACGGATCGATGGCGCAGCGAACCCTTTCGGCAAGTTTCGCGTCGTTTGTGGCTACCCCTCCGCCCTCGCCGCAGGTCATGTTCTTGTAGTAGTTGAAGCTGAATGCGCCGAGATGGCCGATGCTGCCCAGACGACGGCCTTTATGGCCGCCCCCGACCCCCCGACGGGCGTCTTCGAGCACGATCAGATGATGTTTGGCGGCAATGGCCATGATCCTGTCCATGTCGCAGGCCGCGCTGACCGGCCCCCACCGAGTGGTCCGGTTGGAATGTTAGTTTAGGGACGGGATTGGAGTCGCCGGTTGGTTGGCCGGCCGAGCGAGCGCCGTCGAACGCCGGCAAAACTTGACCAAATGGTCAGGTAAGCGAATAATCCGCGGCTTCGGACGAATGCTTGTTGTGGCGGGCCCATGAATAAGCACATCATTCTTACGTCTCATCCAAGCGGAGGTTCGGCGCCGCCGCCGGTCAAATGGGGCGGCGCCACGGCGGCCGAACGCGGCCCGATCATCGCCTCGGGGTTGAAAAATCGGCGCAACGCGATCGGCGCGCACGCCGGCTCGTATGCCCTTTACCGCGCGCTGGCGATCGCCGCCGGCCGCTTGAGCCCGATCCACGTTCCCGACCTCACGAATACCGCGCCGGTCGAGGCGATTGGGCCGCATCGCCAATGGTTCGATCGCGAAAAGATCGTTTCGCTCGATCCATGGGGGCATGTCGTCGCCGAGGCGTTCGCGGATCGACTGGCCGAGGGGTGGGACATTCGCCCGACGATCGCCGTTACCCGCGCGCACATCAATATGCCCGAGTTGCAGCAGGCGATGGCCGATGGGCGGCTCCGTCCCGACGGCACCGTGCTGCTCGACAACGGCGCCGTGCGCGTGACCAAGGCGGCGATCGAGCCGGTCTGGTACCTGCCGGGTATCGCCAAACGCTTCGGCATCGCCGAGAGCGACCTCAGGCGCGGCCTGTTCGAGCACACCGGCGGAATGTTTCCCGAGCTGGTGACGCGGTCGGACCTGCATGTCTTCCTGCCGCCGATCGGCAGCATCACGGTTTATTTCTTCGGCGACGTCGGCGCGCTCACCGACCCGCGGCGCAAGATCGCCTGCCGCGTGCACGACGAATGCAGCGGGTCGGACGTCTTTGGATCCGACATCTGCACCTGCCGACCGTATCTCGTCCATGGCATCGAGGTGTGCGTGGCGACGGCGCAGGAGGGCGGTTGCGGGGTCGTGGTCTACAATCGCAAGGAAGGCCGCGCGCTGGGCGAGGTGACGAAGTTCCTGGTTTACAACGCCCGCAAACGGCAGGACGGCGGCGACCGTGCAGAGACGTATTTCGAGCGGACCGAGTGCGTCGCCGGCGTGCAGGACATGCGCTTCCAGGAGCTGATGCCCGACGTGCTGCACTGGCTCGGCATCGTGCGGATCGACCGCTTCGTGTCGATGAGCGACATGAAGTTCAAGCCGATCATCGACGGCGGGATCGAGGTGATCGAACGGGTGGAACTCCCGGACGAGCTGATCCCGAAGGACGCCAAGGTCGAGATCGAGGCCAAGAAGGCGGCCGGCTATTTCACCCAACGCCTACCCAGCCCGGCCGACATCGCGCCGCCCAAGGGCCGCGGGCTTGAGGAGTAGGGCTCGTCCTTTGCGCGCCTGCCGATCGACTGCCGATGCCGCGCTTTGGCTGATGACCGCGGCGGCGGTGCGCGAGCGGGCGCATCTGTTCCTCGCGCTGGCCGAGGAGGACGGTCTGTCGCATTTCACCTGTCGGCGCGAAATGCTGCCCGCCGCCGTCGAATACGTCGTTGCGACGATGCGCGCGAACTATCCCGACCTCGACATTCCGTTCCACAGCCGCTGGAGACATTTCACCGCCGGCGGACGCGACCGCTGGGGCGCGCTGGCGCGAGACCTC
>CAZLYV010000210.1:0-2369 GCA_964563665.1 uncultured Acetobacteraceae bacterium | reverse complement strand
TGCGAGGGCCGAGCGAATCTCCTTCGTCGCCTTGGCGCCGCGCTCGCCCGCCGTCCCGAGATGTTCGGCTCGCCTGGCCGCATCGGCAATCTGTTCGACTGGCTCGTGCGCCAGGCCGACGGCGGCGCGATTCCGGCGCGAACTGTGTTCAGCGGAGTGATGCAGGGATTTGGCGATATCTGGCCCGGCGGCTGCTCTCTCGATGGCATCAGCCTTGGCGATTCATGGCGGCATCCAGCGGCGCGCGCCGACGACGCAACCGACGGCATCGTGCCGTTCCATAAACTGTCGCAGTGGCTCGCCTACTCGTTGATCGAGCCGCTGCAGGACGCCGGACTTCGCGTGATCGATATCGACGATCTCACCGGTCTGCCCGAGTATCGCAACGGCGGCTTGCTGCTCGACCTCGGCGTCCTTGTCCCGCGCCACCCGAATTTTTTCTCGCGTCGGCTGACGGTCGGCGACGAGGCGGTGGTCGAGTGGCGTGCGCTCACCGTCGCGCTCATCGACCGGATCGCGGACGCCATTCGCGCCCAGCTTGGATTTGACGCCGACCGCCTGCCGCTCGCCAAGGTTCTCGAAGGCGGCACGTGGGCCGCCGGGCGGAGGATCGCGCGCACGCGCCGCCCCGACGGCGGCCCGCCGCTCGACATTGAGAGCGACGGAACCGTGTTCTGAATAATCAACCTTCGAGGTATTCCATGACCGATGGTGTGACCGTCATCAACCACCCGCTCGTCCAGCACAAGCTCACGCTCATCCGGCGCAAGGGGCTGTCGACCGCCGAATTCCGGCAACTCATGCGGGAGATCAGCCCGCTCATGCTCTACGAGGTGACGCGCGATTTGCCGCTTACCGAGATCGAAATCGAAACGCCGCTGGCGCGGATGATGTCGCCCGTGCTCGCCGGGAAGAAGCTTTGCTTCGTGCCGATCTTGCGCGCCGGGCTCGGCTTCGTCGACAGCATGCTCGAGCTCATTCCCGCGGCGCGGGTCGGCCACATCGGAATGTATCGCGATCCCGAGACGCTGGACGCGGTCGAATATTATCTCAAGGTTCCCGACGACATCGCGCGGCGCCAGGTAATCGTGGTCGATCCGATGCTGGCGACCGGCCATTCGGGAAGCGCCGCGGTACGACGCCTCAAGGAGGTCGGCGCCGAGTCGATCAAGTTCATGTGCCTCGTTGCGGCGCCGCTCGGCATCGAAGTGATGCGAACCGAGCATCCCGACGTGCCGATCTTCGTCGCGGCGGTCGACGAGCGGCTCAACGACCACGCCTACATCGTGCCCGGACTCGGCGACGCCGGCGATCGGCTGTTCGGGACCAAGTAGGCCGTCATGCGCCAGCGACGACGGGCCGTCATCCGTCAGTCGAACGAAGCGAAGATTCTGCGCGCGGCGGAACGGGTCTTTGCGCGCGCCGGGTTCGCCGGCGCGCGAGTGGCGGACATCGCCGCGCTTGCCGGCGTGCCGAAACCCAATTTGCACTACTACTTCAAGAGCAAGCGCGCCCTCTACCGGGCTGTGCTCGACAACATCTTGCGCCTGTGGCTCGGCGAGACCGACGTCATTCACCACGGAGCCGATCCCCGCACCGCGCTCGAGGGTTACGTGCGGGCGAAGATGCGCTTCTCGCGCCTGTATCCGGATGCCTCCCGGGTGTTCGCCAACGAGATCATCCACGGCGCGCCGGAAATCGGCCGCTTTCTGCGCTCGGATCTCAAGGATCTTGTCGAACGCAAAGGCCAAATCCTGGCGGGTTGGGTCGCCCGTGGCGAGATGGCGCCGCTCGATCCTAAGCACCTTTTCTTCGCCATCTGGGCCTTGACCCAGACCTACGCCGATTTCGAAACGCAAGTGTGCGCGGTCCTCGGAACGAGGTCGGTGTCGGATGCCGAGTTTCAGGCGGCCGCCGATCAGGTCGTGGCGATGGTGTTGCGCGGCTGTGGATTTTCCAGTGACGCGCACAAACCCGAGGTAATCCGCCTCGCGGCGGCCAGCGAGGGTCACCGGGCGCAGAGCCGATAGTTCTTGCGCCCGGAGTTTCGCGTCATCGGCAACGTGACGCCGCGATGGCTCAGCGCATCGGGATCGCGTACATGAGCCCGCCGCGCGTCGACAAATCGTTGAGGCCGCGTTCGAGTCCGACCGGGCTGCCTTTGCCCAGGTTACGCTCGAAGCTTTCGCCGTAGTTGCCGATCTGCTTGATGATGTTGTAGGCCCATTTTTCGTCGACGCCGACCGCCTTGCCGAAGCCGGGCGTCACGCCGAGCACGCGCTGGATCGCCGGGTTCGTGCTCTTCAGCATTTCATCGACGTTTTTTTGCGTGATGCCGAGCTCCTCGGCCTCGATCATCGCCAACAGCG
>CAZLYV010000209.1:0-4479 GCA_964563665.1 uncultured Acetobacteraceae bacterium | reverse complement strand
CCCTGCGCCCGGTCGCGGAATGGATTGGGCCGCGCATCGAGCCTCTTCACATCGAACATCGTGCGCTGCATAGGCCATGCCATTCCGCAATCGTCCGACGATTGTCTGTCCGGGGGAAAAAGGCGCGTGCCCGCGCGCGCGGCCTTGACTCGCTATTGCGGCTGGGGCCACTATATCTCGTGCCTCAGCGAAAAATTACCCACAACGGCTTGTGACCCTAGGGAGCCGCCGCCATGGAATGGACCCCGGAACGTATCGTCGAACTGACCCGCCTGTGGAACGAGGGCCTAACGACGTCGGAAATCGGCAAACGGCTTGGTATTTCCAAGAATGCCGTCGTCGGCAAGGCGCATCGGATGCAGCTCTCATCGCGGCCTTCGCCGATCAAGCGCTCGATGCGCCCGATGACCGCACGCCCCGCACCGGTGGCAAAGCCAATGCCGTACGCAGCACCCCAAGCCAACATGGCGCAGCCGCCCAAACAGCGCGTGGTTGAACTATCCGCCCATGGCTGCCGTTGGCCGACCGGCCATCCCGGCGAACCGGGTTTCCACTTTTGCAACGAGCGCGCACTGGTCGGCAGACCCTACTGCGCCGAACATGCCACGATGGCGTATGTGAAGGTGAAGCCGAAGGCTGGCGAAGCAGCCTGATATTCCTTGGTTCTCTCCGGCGGCGTAGCGAATGCGCCGCCGGAGGCGAGGTTCGATGAGCAAGCGGCTGCGTCCGGGCGGCCGCTTTTTGCTTGCCTGACACGACCGCAGACCGACCTGATATGATCGTGACGGCGATGGCCCTGGAAAATCCGGCGATCTCGATGCGAAATTTTTTCACGCTGTCGCGTCCACGAGCATCGCGCCTCGTCTTGGCGATCGTCGTCATGGCGGCGCTCGACGGGTTCGTGTTCGACGCGACGGCGCAGCAGCCGGGAAACATTCTTCGCATCACCCCCGGCGGCGCGGCGAGCGATTGCCTCGGCGTGCCGACTTCGCCCAAATGCGCCGCCGAAACCTTGCTTGCCTGCCTCGCGCGCGTCGATGGCGCGCTTTGCCGTGCGGTCGGCGTCGATCTCTCGCGCGCCGGCGATCGCCGTGGCCCGGCGACCGGGGCATCCGCGGCCGTCGAATATATGATCGATCGCATCACCATCATTCGGCCCGAGGATATAACCGAGGATCAGGCGGGGCTCGACTGGTTCAAGCCTGGCTTCGCGATGGTGGAGATCCAGCGGCGCGGCTGTCCCATCGACGGCGAGGCGTGCGTCGAGGAACCGTGGGAGGATTTTCAGGTGGTGCTGCGGCCACGCGGTCAACGGTGGGAGGTGGTGATCTGGAGGGTCGATACCGAGCCGGATTTGGCGCCCGAATTGCCGGAGAAGCTCGATCCTGCCGCGCCGCGCGGCTGACCGGGCGGCACCGGCGAAGGCGATCGGACCCCGATTTCTTATGACTTAATCGCATGACTTGGGCTCCAAATTGAGCTTTGATGCCGATCCGGAGAAGTCCTAAGCGACAAGTGAAATCTTTGAAAAGCCGAGACGAATACGTGTTTCGATCAGACGTTCCGGCGGGAATAAACCGGCGGCCGGAGCGTTTTCGCCATGTCGAGCGATTAGCGGGGCCGGAGGCTCGTCCGTCGTGCTAGACGCGCAAGTCCGGTCTGAAATGATCGCGCTTCTGCCGCGCTTGCGGCGGTTTGCGCGCGGGCTCACGGGGGTGGCCGACCAGGCCGACGATCTGGTTCAGGCGGCGTGCGAGCGTGCACTTACGCGCATCGACCAGTGGACCCCGGGGACTCGGCTCGACAGTTGGATGTTCCGTATCGTCCAGACGATCTGGCTGGATGAACGACGCGCGGCGAAGGTACGGGTCGGCCAGGGCCAAGTCGCCGCCGCCGAGGCGGTCGATCCGGAGCTCACGGTCGACGGGGTGCGGCGAATGGAAGCGCATCTGACGTTCGACGCCGTGCGACGGGCGATGGAGCGGCTGCCGGACGATCAGCGCGCGGTGATGATGGTGGTTTGCGTCGAGGGCCAGACCTACAAGGAGGCGGCAGAAACATTGAGCATCCCGATCGGCACGGTCATGAGCCGGCTCGCGCGTGCCCGAATGGCGCTCGCCCGCACGCTTGGCGACAGCGGAGGCGAAGGCTCGACGAACGTGGTGCGAATCGGTTCGACGCCGGGGATTTAACGAGGCCGCCGGACAACACGAAACGTAACGACGACAACACAAGCGAAGGCAGGATCGATGACGGCGCGGATGGATGATCTCTTGCTGATGGCCTATGTCGACGGCGAAGTCGACGCGGCGACGGCGCGCGAAATCGAGGCGACGATTGCCGCCGACGCCGACGTCGCGGCGCGCGTGCGCGCCCTTCGCGATACCGGCGCGTTTGCCCGCTCGGCCTACGCCGATGTTCTTCACGAGGAGACCCCCCGCCGTCTGATCGCGACCGTCACCCGGTTTTCACCCGCGGCGGCGATTCCCGTCGTCGGTCGGATCATCGAGCTTCGGCCACGCCGGGTCGCCCGCGTTCTTGCGTGGGCGGCGGCGGCGGTGCTCGCCGCCCTCGTCATCGGCTCGGGCGGGCTGATGCTCACCGGCACCTTGAGTCCGCCGAGCGGTCTGCAGCTCGCCTCGTCCGACCGCTGGCTCGACCACGTCGCCGGGTTCTACGAGGTATACGCCAAGACCAAGATCGAAGAGGAACGCCTGCTCGTCGACTTCGATGCCACCGACCTACCCGAACTCAACCGATGGTTCGGCGCAAGACTGGGACGGCCGCTGCAGGTTCCCGATCTCTCTGCCAAAGGCTTTCACATCCAGGGTGGCCGCCTGTTGATCATCGGCGGCAAGCCAGCGGCGCAGTTTCTTTACTACGCCGAATCAGGCGATCTCGTCGGGCTCGTGGTTGCGTTCAGCGATGAAAGCAACCACAAGGCGCGACAGGATCGCCGCAAGGATCTCAACATCGTCCACTGGCGCAAGGCGGGCTATGCCTATGCGCTGGTCGGCAAGCTCGAGATGCCGAAGCTGCAAGGGCTGGCCGACGACGCCTGGCAGGCGCTCGACACGATCTGAGCGGCCACGCGCCAAGTGGCGAGTGCGGCGGCCGGGTTCGATCGATCGCCGTTCAGCGCGGACAGCCTTTCCGTACCGGCCACATCGTCGAGCGGACGCGCTCGATCCGTCCCTCGTCGCGGCGCGGCAGCGCGGTGAAAAAATCGAGCGCCACCCGCTGTTCCACTTCGCCTACGCTGGCGATATGGGGCTTCAGCGCCTCCCACGCCGACTGGCCGCGCTTGTCGACCGCCTGGTTCGGCAGGATGAAGGCGATCGCGCGGCGCCGCGCTGGATCGTAGACGATCTTGTAGAAGGCGGTCGGCACGGCGACACGATTGGGGCCGATCGTGCGTACCTCGGTCATGTCGTAGATCGGGCCGGTGACGATGACGAGATTTCCGCGATCGCAGGTCCAGTCGCGCACCAGCCCTTCGAGGTCGGCCCAGATGTGCCGGTTCAGTCCCTTGCCGACCTGCGGCGTCATGTTGGAGAGAAAGAAGCTCTCCTTGAGCGCCTCCACGCTGAATTTCATATCGGCCGCCGGCGCCATGTGGCCGCGATCGAATCCGCTACCCTTGTAGTCGCCGCGTTCGGCGCGCTCGCCCGACGCCAGGTCGGGATCGGCGGCGAAGGGCTCGTTCGCCCGTTTGCGATCGCCCGGTCCGGTGAAGCGTTCGGGCGTCAGGCGTTCGACGACCCAATCGGGCGTACGTCGCTCGCTGTTGTGGGCGAGGACATAGCCGTGGCGACACAAAACGGTGTGATCGGGCGGATTGCCGCGATAGATCGGCGCCCCGATCTCGCGCACCATGTCGGCGCATTCGCCAAGCTCCGCCGCTACGACCCACGACTGTCCGCCAAATAGCCATGCCGCGACAAGGGCGACAACGGCCATCAAGCGCCGGGAACTGAAGGCGCACGTCATTTCGCGGTCCCGGTCCATGTGCTGGGCGCCTCACCACTCGGCAAATTTTTTGATGGATTGCGGGCCGTCTTGGCTGGGCCATCACCGCCCCCATTCTTGGCGTGAATGCCGACGCCCTTCGAAATCACGAAACTTCCGCCGCTGATGCCAAGCAGCCAACGCACGCCCTCGGGAACGTCGACGAACTGGCCCGCCTCGAGCGAAAGGACAAGGAACAAGCCGGCGATGACGAAGGTGAAGACCAGAAGCTGAAAGCGCGACAGACTTGCTTTGCCGCTGTCTGGCTCGCTGATTAGTCGGCTCAAATCGGTACGGTCGCCTACGATTTTCAAGAAGATGAAGAGAAAGAGAAATATGAAGCCGATTCCAAGAGCCCCGTTGAGCGACAGCACAGCATAATCAATCATTTCTCATGCTCCCGTTATCCGCGTGCCCGGCGGGCAATTTTCCCGGCGAGATAGAGGGCGTGGCTTGCGCCCAGGCCGATCA
>CAZLYV010000208.1:0-4485 GCA_964563665.1 uncultured Acetobacteraceae bacterium | reverse complement strand
CGGCGCTCGGCAAGCCGCACCAGGTATTCGGTCATCGTGACGTCGGGATCGCGGATCGGAATGGCGGCGAGCCGCGCATCCGCGCCGAACTCTGCCTTGGACACGACGCCCAATCCGAGCCCCGCGGCGACCGCCTCGCGCACCGCCTCGCGGCTGTCGATTTCCATCACCGCATCGACGGTGACGCCGCGTTTTTCAAGCGCGCGTGCGATGAGGGCGCGGGTGATCGAACCTGGCTCGCGCATCACCATCCTTTGTCCGGCGAGATCGGCGAGCGCGACGTTGGCGCGTTTTGCCCATGGATGACGGCGCGGGACGAAAACGACCAGCGGGTCGCGCCGGAGCGCGCGGGTGACCAGACGCGAATCGTCCGGCACGTCGGCCAGCACCGCGACGTCGATCCGATAATCGAGCAGGTCTTGAAGCACGCCCGCCGAATTGCCGATGGCGAGCGAGACCTTGATCCCGGGATAGCGACGGTTATACGCCGCGAGCTTCTCGATGATGTGGTGCGGGCTGTCGGCGCCCAAGCGCAGGAAGCCCGCCTTCAAACTCTGCGCGGCGGCGAGCAGTTCCCCGGCCTCCTGCTCGACGTCGAACAGGCGCCTTGTGACCGACAGAAGCGTGAGACCCAGGGTCGTCGGTTCCACCCGCCGTCCGCGGCGGTGCAACAGCACCACGCCGTAGCGCGCCTCGAGCGCGGCCACCTGGCTCGACAGCGTGGGTTGCGTGAGGCGGAGACGCTCGGCCGCGCGGGTGAAGCCGCCGGCCGAGGCAACGGCGTGGAAGGCGCGCAGCTCGGATATGTTCATAGATATCCTCAATAGTAACTATAAATACAATCGATTTGACCTATAGATCAAGGGCGAAGACAATCCGCGCCGCTCGATCACGCTTGGCCAGGAGACGACCCGAATGCCCGCCTCGCCCACGGAACCCTACCTGTTGACCCCCGGTCCGCTCACCACCTCGCGCGCGACCAAGGAAGCGATGCTGCGCGACTGGGGCTCGCGCGACAGCGAGTTCATCGCCATGAACGCGCGGGTGCGCGACCGCTTGGTCGAGCTCGTCGGCGGCGTGGGCACGCATGTCACCGTACCGATGCAAGGCTCGGGCACGTTTGCGGTCGAGGCGATGCTGGGCACCTTCGTGCCGCGCGACGGCAAGCTGCTGATCCTGGTCAACGGCGCCTACGGCAAACGCATGGCGCGGATCTCAGACATCATCGGCCGAAAATTCGCCGTGTACGAGACGACGGAAGACACGCCGCCCGATCCGGGCGCCGTCGCCAGGTCGCTTGCCGCCGATCCGGCGATCACCCACGTCGCGATCGTCCACTGCGAGACGACGTCGGGAATCCTGAACCCGCTCGAGGAAATCGCCACGCTCGTCGTGCGCGCCGGCAAACGGCTGCTGATCGACGCGATGAGCGCGTTCGGCGCGATCCCGCTCGATTCACGGAACGTGGCATTCGATGCCGTCGCCGCCTCGAGCAACAAATGCATCGAGGGCGTGCCCGGTCTCGGGTTCGTCATTTGCCGCAAAGCTGCGCTCGAGGAGACGAAGGGCAACGCGCATTCGCTGGCGCTCGATCTCCACGATCAGTGGACCAACATGGAGAAGACAAAGCAGTATCGTTTCACGCCGCCAACCCATGTCATCGCCGCCTTCGACCGCGCGCTCGCCGAGCACACCGCGGAGGGCGGCGTCGCCGGTCGCGGCGCACGCTATCGCAGCAACTGTCGCATTCTGGTCGATGGCATGCGCGCGATGGGTTTCAAGACTCTGCTGCCCGATGCACTGCAGGCGCCGATCATCGTCACCTTCCGCACGCCGGCCGACCCCAGGTTCGTCTTCGAGACCTTCTACGACCGGCTGCGCGAAAAGGGCTACGTGATCTATCCCGGCAAGCTCACCGTCGCCGACTCGTTTCGCATCGGCTGCATCGGCCACTTGGGAGAACCGGAAATGCGCGGTGCGATCGCGGCCATCCGCCGGACGCTCGAGGAAATGGGCGTCAAAACGCTGGCGCCCGTTGCAGCGCCTCTCGCCAAGACCGCCTGAAGTTATTTAAACCACGAGCAACGGAAAAGGAATCATGACCTTCACCTATGACCGCCGCTATCGCGGCCCGATCAAGGCCGTTCTTCTCGACTGGGCCGGCACCACGATGGATTTCGGCTGCATGGCGCCGGCCGTCGTCTTCGTCGAAGTGTTCAAGCGCAAGAAGGTGCCGATCACGGTCGAGGAGGCGCGCGCGCCGATGGGCGCCCACAAGCGTGTCCATATCCAGAAGATCACCGAACTCGAATCGGTCCGCCAGCGCTGGAAGCAGGCGCACGGCCGCTTTCCCAACGACGACGACGTCTCGGCGATGTTCAAGGAATTCGTGCCCTTGCAGCTCGACTGCCTGTCCGATTATTCGGACCTGATCCCGGGCACCCTCGAAGCGGTCGCCGAATGCCGCAAGCGCGGCTACAAGATCGGCTCGACGACCGGCTATCTGCCCGACATGATGAAGATCAACCTCAGCGACGGCGCGAAGCAGGGCTACAAGCCGGACTCGACGGTGTGCGCCGGCGACGTGCCGGCGGGCCGGCCGTATCCGTTCATGTGCCTGCAGAACATGATCAACCTGCAGGTCTGGCCGGTCGAGGGATGCGTCAAGGTGGATGACACCGTCCCCGGCGTCGAGGAAGGGTTGAACGCCGGCATGTGGACGGTGGGGTTGGCGATCTCAGGCAACGAGGTCGGGCTGCCGCTCAAGGAGTGGAAGGCGCTGCCGAAGGCCGAGAAGGAAACGCGGCGCGAGCGCGCCTACAAGCGCATGCATCAATGCGGCGCGCACTACGTCGTCGACGACATCAACGGCCTGGTTGCATGCCTCGATGACGTCGAGCAGCGGTTGAAGCGCGGCGAGCGGCCTTAAGGAACGCCCGGACCCTCGTGCCTCGAGCTTGTCGAAGGACGAATTCGCCATGAAATGCTTAAGGACGTATCGGGTCCTCATGCTTCGACAAGCTCGGCATGAAGGCCCAAGGCGTGTGACGGGCGCTGTCCGAACCCTTCCATTATTGCTAGCCTCGGGACTATGAACGAGCGGAAAAAAGATACGCCGTCTGAGCCGCGACAATCGGAGGGCGACGTCAATTTCTCGCCGCGCCGCGCGGCGTGGGCGGCGCGCAATATCGATGCCGCGACGCGCGCGCTCCTCGCCGAGGACGCGCGGTATTTCCTTCACCAATCGGTATCGAGCCCGTGCCTGTCGGCGGTCCGCAAGGCGGAAGGGATCTGGATCGAGGACACCGCCGGCCGCCGTTACATGGATTTCCACGGCAACAACGTCCACCATATCGGCTATGGGCATCCGCGCCTTGTCGCGGCGATCAAGGCGCAGCTCGACGATCTTCCCTTCGCGCCCCGCCGTTTCACCAGTGAGCCCGCCGTGGCCCTGGCGCGCAAGCTCGCCACCATTGCCCCGCCCGGCCTCGACAAGGTGCTCTTCGCGACCGGTGGATCGGACGCGGTGGAGATCGCGCTCAAGATCGCGCGCGCGGCGACCGGCCGCTTCAAGACGCTGTCGTTCTGGGACGCCTTTCATGGCGCCGGGTTCGGCGCGGCGAGCGTGGGTGGCGAGCAACTCTTCCGCTCCGGCCCGATCGGCCCGCTGCTGCCGGGGGCCGAACACGCCGCCCCCTTTGCCTGCTACCGCTGTCCCTACGGCTATCCCGACATCGAGGGCAAACCCGACCTCGAGCTCTGCCACGTGGCGTGCGCCGCCTACGTCAAGTACGTGCTCGAGCGCGAGGGCGATGTCGCGGCGGTGATCGCCGAGCCCGTGCGTGCGGTTCCCCATCTCCCGCCGCCCGGCTACTGGAAGGCGGTGCGCGAGGCATGCGATGCGCACGGAACGCTGCTCATCTTCGACGAGATCCCGACGGGCCTTGGCAAGACCGGTCGCATGTTCGCTTGTGAACACGACGGCGTCGTGCCCGATATCCTGGTCTTGGGCAAGGCGCTCGGCGGCGGCATCCTGCCGATTGCGGCCACGCTGACACGCACTGATCTCGATGTCGGCGGCAAATGGGCCTTCGGCCATTACACGCACGAGAAGAACCCGGTCACCGCGCGGGCCGCGCTGACCACGATCGAAATCATCGAGGATGAAGGTCTGGTCGAAAATGCGGCCCGCGTCGGCGCGCATGCGCTCGAACGACTTGCCAAGATGAAAGCCCGTCACAAGCTGATCGGCGACGTACGCGGCCGTGGGCTTCTCATCGGCGTCGAGCTGGTCAACGATCGCGCCACCAAGCAGCCGGCGAACGATGCGGCCGAGGCGGTGATGTATCGCGCGCTGGAGCGCGGCCTCAGCTTCAAGACGACGATGGGCAACGTGCTGACGCTCACTCCGCCGCTCGTCATCACGCAAACCCAGATGGATCAGGCGCTCGATATTCTCGAGGCATGCATCGGCGAAGCGGAGCG
>CAZLYV010000207.1:0-4549 GCA_964563665.1 uncultured Acetobacteraceae bacterium | reverse complement strand
TCGAGCGCGCGCTCGGCCACTTGCTGGTTGGCGCGAAACGTGCCCGATTGCTTCAGAAGCGCGTCGACCAGCGTCGTCTTGCCGTGGTCGACGTGGGCGATAATGGCGATGTTGCGCAGCTTCAGCCCAAGCACGGGAATGCGGCCTTCTGGTAAGCAATCGTCGTTCGGGAATCCAACGGGCGACGGCGCGGGTCGCCGTCACGCCCGTGAAGCAAAAGTGGGGCGGACCATAACCGCTTTCAAGGACTGGGGGAAGGCTTACGCCAGGGTTACAACTTGCAAACTAGGTGTGTAGTCAAAGGGTGCGATGGAGCGGGCTGCACGCTAGACCAACTACCTTCCAATGGCCCCTCCTGTCAGAGGATGCCCTAACGGGCGAGAAACGTATAACGGCGCGTAACGCATCCTTCGACGAAATGTACCCCGTAAAATCTCACCTTAGCCAAGACCATTTGTATCGCCACCCAACGTAACGCGCTGATCCATCAAGGTCTGCGTAAATGGTGTGCTCGTTAATCCCGCAGGCATCGAGATTTTGCTTGATCGGCCAGCACGCAGTGCTCTCCACCACAAACTTGAATAGCGAGGCGTGCTCGAAAGGATGATCCGGCCGGTTATGGATGACAAAGACAGATTGTTGACTTGGTATGCGTGGGGTTAAGTGACGAGGACGGTATACACGGGGCCCCTCATTCGCGAATGGATCATCCTTTGGAGATGCCTCAGGGATCGTGGGATGGACTTGCAGAGCGCAAATTGCTGCGTCCCCCTTGGTGCCGGCATAGCGACATGCAAAGTACGCAGCCACGAGTAAGCCCTCAGACCAATCCAGAAGCCGTGTCGGCATACCATGATGTTGTGCAATCGCGAGCCAATCCAACTTGCCCTCCGGTTCTTTGGAAAGATACGGTCGCGAAATGCGTTGAAACTCGTCCAATGCCTTCTTTTCAAGACCGGGATCAAAAGGCTTTTCGCAACCAGTACTTGGATCCTTCCGAGCTTCCTTCCTTCCAATCGCGGCGGTGAGTTCATAACCACATTCGGAAAGGCCGCGAAAAAGCCATCCTTCCTGTCGATGCTTTGGCGAATACTCAGCGACTAAGTTCATCAAATCAATCCAGCCGTTAATCCGCCGACCATCATTCATGGCTGCCTCCGATCATCAATCCTCGCAGTACTGTACTAAAAAATCCTGCTGGTAAAGGCAGGGCTACACCCCATTTACAAAATTTCGTGACGTAAATGTCGTCGGAGAACGGTGTTTTTTGCGCCGCATTTGAAACCATCGGATCGCCGTAACAATGCGGCATACGGCCCGCATCTAAATCGCCAATTTGTTCTGGACGAGGCGTTCGAGCGAGACTTCCGGGCGGGCGCCGAAATGGGAGATCACTTCGGCGGCGGCGACGCTGCCGATGCGGGCACAGGTCGCAAGATCGCGCCCTTGGGTGAAGCCGTGGAGGAATCCGGCGGCGTAGAGGTCGCCCGCGCCCGTCGTGTCGACGAGTTGGGCGATCGGCTCGGCGGCAACCTCGTGAATCGCGTCGCCCGCCACCACCACCGATCCCTTGGCGCTGCGAGTAAGCACGGCGATGCGGTGGCGATGCGTGCGCACCGTCGCCAGCGCGTCTTCGAAGCTCTTCACCTGGTAGAGCGCAGTGATCTCGGCTTCGTTGGCAAACAGGATATCGACGTGGGATTCGGCGAGTACCAGAAACTCTGCGCGGTGGCGCTCGACGCAAAACGGATCGGAAAGGGTGAGCGCCACCTTGCGGCCCGCCTCGCGCGCGACCCGCATCGCCTTGCGGAAGGCATCCTTCGCCGCCGCCTTGTCCCACAAATAGCCTTCGAGATAGGTCACTTGCGCCGCGGCGACCAATGCTTCGGCGACGTCGTCCGGCCCGAGCTCGACGCAGGCGCCCAAATAGGTCTGCATCGTGCGTTGCGCGTCGGGGGTGACGAAGACGAGGCAGCGCGCGGTCGCCGGCCCATCCATCGCCGCGCTCGTGTCGAACGCCACGCCGGCGGCGCGAATGTCGTGGCAGAACACCGCGCCCAACTGGTCGTCGCGCACCTTGCCGATATAAGCCGCGCGCGCGCCCAGCGAGGCGAGCCCGGCCATGGTGTTGGCGGCCGACCCGCCGGAGCATTCGATCCCCGGCCCCATTGCCGCGTAGAGCGCGTCCGCCCGCGCGGCGTCGATCAGCGTCATCGTGCCTTTGGTCAAGCGATGGGCGGCGAGAAACGAATCTTGCGTGCGCGCCAGCACGTCGACGATCGCGTTGCCGATACCGACCACGTCATACCGCGCTTCCCCCTTCGTCATCGTCGATCCCTCGCGTCCGCGGTTTTTTCCCTAATGCGGGCGGCAGTATAACGGCGCAAGACGCACGGACAAGCCGCGCCCCTGATATCTGTTTCGATCCCGAGAGAATTTTCCGGCTGAGTGGACATACGTTTCCCCCTCACCCAGCTTCGGGTAAGGCTCGGCTATCGCCTCGCCAACCCTCCGCAACCCTCTCCCCCACAATCGTGGGGGAGAGGGAAGGGTGAGGGGGTTGCGCATGACGCACATGTCGGCGTAAACAGCGCCTCGATGTTTTTCGCATTGGGGCGCGCGCTCGCCCAGCTTCCCGACCCTGCGTTTCGCCGGCCGCTGGCCTATAGCCTGGGCCTGACCACCCTCGTCTTCGCCGCGCTGTGGGTCGGGCTGTGGTTCATCCTTCGTCGCACCAGCATCTTCGATATTTTCTGGCTCGATTGGGTTGTCGACGCGCTGGGCGGCCTCGCCGCGATCGTGCTCACGGTCATTCTCTTCCCCGGTATTGCGGCGGCGATCATGTCGCTGTTTCTCGACCGCGTGGTGGCCGCGGTCGAGACGCGCTATTACCCCGAGCTTCCCCCGGCGCGGGCGGCACCCTTCCTCGAGCAGTTGGTCGGCGCGCTGCGCTTCCTGGCCGTGGTGGTTGTTTTGAACTTGCTGGCGCTGCCGGTTTATCTCATCCCGGCGCTCAATCTGGTGGTCTTCTATGGCTTGAACGGCTATCTTCTCGGACGCGAATATTTCGAGCTCGTCGCCCCGCGGCGGCTTGCGGCTCCGGCAGCGCGTGAGCTGTGGCGGACGTGCCGGGGCCAGGCGCTTGCGGCGGGGGCCGTGTTTGCGTTGATCGCCACGGTGCCGCTGGTGAACCTGGCGGCGCCGGTGCTCGCGGCGGCGACCATGACCCATCTGGTCGAGGGCTGGCGCCGTGGGCGCGCTCCGACCGGCGGCACGGGCGGCACGTAACGTCAATCGAACAGCGCGTTTCGAGGGAAAGGACGGCCTCTCATGTTTCGGCGAAAAAAGCACGATGGCGATGATGGCAACATCATTCCGCCGCTTGAGGACGCGACGGCCGGCAATAGCAGCGCGATCCCGCCGCGCGTCTTCGTGCGGCCGTCGAGCGGACCGGCGATGCCGCCAATCGCGCCGCGCACGACCGCGCCCGGCATTGCGGCAGCGCGCGGGCCGCTTGCTCCGGTCGGCCGCGCGGCGATCCCGATGAGCGACAGCGGCGAGAGCAAGAAGCTCATCGTCGGGCGCGAGATCGTGCTCGCCGGCCAGATCACCTCGTGCGAGCGGCTGGTGGTCGAAGGACGGGTCGAAGCCGCGCTCACCGATTGCCGGGCGATCGAAATTTCGGAGGCCGGCCTGTTCAAGGGCTCGGCCGAGGTGGCGACCGCCGACATCTCCGGGCGCTTCGAGGGCAATCTTACCGTGCGCGAGCGCTTGAGCGTGCGCGCGACGGGGCGCATCGATGGGCAGATTCGCTACGGCCAGATCGAGATCGAGCCGGGCGGCGAAATCTCGGGCGACGTGCGGCGGATCGGCGCGCGTGGCGCCGCCGGCGGAGCTGAGAAGCTTGGCGCCACGCCGATCGCTGCCGCCTCGGGCGGCGCGGCCCACGACTGAGGCGGGCGCGGCCAAGCGCCGAAGCGGCCAGCCCGTTGCGAGCGTTCGTGACCATCGCGCGCGCCGTTGCGGCGTGCGTTTGTCTCGTGGCCGCCGCCTGCGCCGGCGATCAGCCACGCGGGGTGCAAACCGAACGCGATAGCGCGCCCGGCGATGGCGTCAGCGCCGCGCCGGCCGCGTTCGTGAGGGGCGCCCCCAGCGAAGCGGCGCCGCTGCTGGGATTTTCCGCGGCCAAAGTGCGGGAAACCCTGGGCCCGGCCGGCTTCGTGCGCCGCGACGGACCGGCCGAGATCTGGCGCTATGCCAGCGCGGAGTGCACCCTCGATCTTTTCCTTTATCGCGATCAAAACGAAACGACCGTCGCCCACATGGAGGCCCGCCCGCGCGGCGCCCAACGGGTGAGCGCGAAGTCCTGCTACGAGCGTCTCTTGGCCATCCGGCGCGCGAGTGTGGCCGGCTGACGTTTGGTGCCTGACGTGGTCCGCTTCGCCGGTTTGGCGATTTTTTTCTTGGGCGCGCCGCCCGGACCAGGCGTCTTGCCGGGAAAGGCGCAGAGATCGGCGACGACGCAACGCGGGCAATCGGGCGTGCGCGC
>CAZLYV010000206.1:0-4573 GCA_964563665.1 uncultured Acetobacteraceae bacterium | reverse complement strand
CTGGACCATTCTCGACGCGCTGCATCGCGAGACGCTTGATCGGATCCTCGTGCGCTTCGGCATCGCCGATCGGCTGAACGCCGCTGAGCGGGACGATTTCAACCATGTCTGGCATCGCCTCGATCCATGGTCCGATGTGGTCGCGGGGCTCACCCGGCTCAAGGCGCGCTATATCATCGCTCCGCTGTCGAACGGCAACTTCGCGCTGCTCGCGAATATGGCCAAGCGGACGGGCCTGCCGTGGGACGTGAATCTTTCGTGCGAGGTAATGCGCGCTTACAAACCGCTGCCTGAGAGCTATCTCGGCGCGGTCCGGCTCCTCGGCCTGGCGCCGGCGGAGGCGATGATGGTCGCAGCGCACAACTCCGACCTCAAGGCGGCATCGGCGCTTGGTCTGCGGACCGCCTTTGTCCCGCGTCCGACCGAGCACGGCCTGGGCCAAACGGCCGATCTTGCGCCCGACGGCCCATGGGACATCGTCGCGGCCAATTTTGGCGATCTGGCGGCACGACTCGGCGCGTGAACAGGCCGGTTTGAACCGGGTGTCGCGACCTGATAGAAACGCGAGGCCCTCGCCAGATCGAACAGAGGAATGCTTCGCCGATGACCGCCATCGCCAATATCCACGCCCGCGAGATCCTGGACAGCCGGGGCAATCCGACGATCGAGGTTGACGTGACGCTTGCGACCGGGCTTTCCGGCCGCGCCGCCGTGCCGTCGGGCGCCTCCACCGGCAAGCACGAGGCGGTCGAGCTGCGCGACGGTGATAAAAAACGCTACGGCGGCAAAGGCGTACTCAATGCGGTCGAGGCGGTGAACGGCGAGATTTTCGACGTACTCTCGGGTCGCGAGGTCGAGGACCAATTGGCGATCGACCGCGCGCTGATCGAGCTCGACGGGACCGCGAACAAGAGCCGTCTTGGCGCCAACGCGATTTTGGGCGTGTCGCTCGCTTGCGCCAAGGCGGCATCGGCCGCCTGCGGCCTTCCGCTGTGGCGCTATATCGGCGGCACGCGGGCGCACGTATTGCCGGTGCCGATGATGAACATCATCAACGGCGGCGCCCACGCCGACAACCCGATCGACATCCAGGAATTCATGATCATGCCGGTGGGGGCGCCGACGGCAGCCGAGGCGATCCGCATCGGCGCCGAGGTGTTCCACGCGCTCAAAAAACGTCTCGCCGACGCCGGCCATTCGACGAATGTCGGCGACGAGGGCGGCTTTGCGCCCAATCTCAAGAGCGCCGACGAAGCGCTTGCCTTCATCGTCAAGGCAATCGAAGCCGCTGGTTATCGGGCGGGCGAGGACGTGATGCTGGCGCTCGACGCGGCGTCCACCGAGTTCTTCGACCACGGCAAGTACGTCATGTCGGGCGAGGGCAAGACGCTCGACGCCGCGGGAATGGTGAAATTTTATTCCGAGCTTTGCGCCCGCCACCCGATTGTGTCGATCGAGGATGGCATGGCCGAGGATGACTGGCAGGGTTGGGCGGCGCTCACCGCCGCGTTGGGCAAGACGATTCAACTGGTGGGCGACGACGTATTCGTCACCAACCCCAAACGCCTCGCCGAGGGCATCGCCAGGGGCGTCGCCAACTCGATCCTGGTGAAGGTGAACCAGATCGGCACGCTCTCCGAGACGCTGGAGACGCTCGAGATGGCCGAGCGCGCCGGCTATACGGCCGTGCTGTCGCATCGTTCGGGCGAAACCGAGGATGCGACGATCGCCGATCTGGCGGTCGCCACCAACGCCGGCCAGATCAAGACCGGCTCGCTGTCGCGCTCCGACCGTCTCGCCAAATACAATCAGCTTCTCCGCATCGAGGAGGCGCTCGGCCGCGAGGCGCGCTACGCCGGGCGGAGCATCCTGCGGCGCCGGTGAGCCGCGGGCGTCATCAAGCCTGACCACGACCATGGATCTGCGTGGCCTCGGCACGATCATCGACCTCGGGCGCGGAGAAACATGGCCGCCCGAGCGCCTCGTCGAGGAGACCCGCCGCCGAGCGTCGCTGCTTCGCTCACGCAAAGTTGGGCTCGGGGCACGCGTGATCATCGCCCATGGTGGGACGGCCGAGTTCTTCGCCGATCTGTTCGCCGTCTGGCAAGTGGGCGCGTGTGCGGCGTGCGTGCACCCGGAGCTGACCGAGGCACAACTGGAAAATATCATCGCCTTCGTCGAACCGGCAGTGGTTCTGGTCGCGCGTGGCGAGACCCGCAATGGCGGATCGTTTGCCGCGATGTGGCTAGGCGAGGAGAGGCGGCCTGCCGCCGATGAGGACACGACGACGCAAGCCTTGGCGAGCGACGATCCCGCGCTCATCTTGTTCACCTCGGGAACGACGGGTGAGCCAAAAGGCGTGGTGCATACGCATCGCTCGCTCGCATCGCGCGTGCAGCTCAATCGCAAGCACATCGGCGATGACGCCCTTGCCCGGGCGCTGTGCGTCCTGCCGACGCATTTCGGACACGGCCTGATCGGCAACTGTCTGACGCCGCTGCTTGCCGGCGACGATCTGTTTTTGTTCCCGACCCGGAGCGTGGCGGACATCTCGCGCATCGGCCCCTTGATCGACGAACATGGGATCACCTTCATGAGTTCGGTCCCCGCGCTGTGGAATGTCGCGCTCAAGGCCAGCCGCAAGCCCACCAGGGGGACTTTGCGGCAAGTTCATGTCGGTTCGGCGCCGCTGTCGGCCCGTCTATGGCGCGGCATCATCGCGTGGTGCGGGACCGACAACGTGGTGAACATGTACGGCATCACCGAAATGGCCAACTGGATCGCCGGCGCCTCGGCGCGGAGCTTTGCGCCCGAGGACGGCCTGGTTGGACGAATGTGGGGCGGCCGGGCCGCGGTACGGCGCGAGGACGGCTCTATCGTCCCGGCGGGCGAGGGCGAACTGGTGATCGACAGCCCAAGCCGAATGCAGGGCTATTTCCGGCGCGACGATTTGACCTCCGCTGTACTGTGCGATACGTGGTACTGCACCGGAGACACCGGGGCGGTCGACGAAACCGGCGTCATACGTCTCTTGGGCCGGCGGAGCGAGGAGATCAACCGCGCCGGGGTCAAAATCCAGCCGACGGAGATCGAACGCGTGCTCGAGGCGCATCCCGACATTGCCGAAGCCTGCTGTTTTGCGCTGCCCGATCCGGTGAGCGGCGAGATCGCCGCGGTCGCTTTGGTGGCGGCGGGCGGCGGCGGCCTGGATGTGGCGGCGGTGCGAAGCTGGTTGGCGGAACGGCTGCACCGCGAGATCGCCCCCGAGCGCTGGTACGTCCTTGCCAGCCTGCCGCGGAGCGACCGTGGCAAGGTCCTGCGCCGCGAGGTGCGCGAACGCTGCCTGCGGGGCGCGACATGAATGCGAGCTGGTCGCCGGGAAAGCCGGTTCTCCTCGATACGGCGCGCTTCATCGTGCGCTCGATGACGCCCGAGGACGTAAATGAGCGTTATCTTGCCTGGCTCGGTGACCCGGAAATCACCGCGACGCTCAATGTCCCGCCACGAAACATGACCCACGCGCAGATGGTCGAGTACGTGCGAAAATTCGACAACAAGGCGAGCTTCCATTTTGGCGTGTTCACCCGGGAAGGAAATCGATTGATCGGCATCTATTCGGTGTATTGCGACTTCAAGGACCGCCTTGCGCAGACGAATGTGGTGATCGGCGAGAAAGAGTTCTGGGGCAAGAAAGTCGTGATCGAGACGCGTGCGGCGATCATCGATTTCCTGTTCGACCGCATGAACATGGAAAAGATCTGGGGCCGGCCGATCGCCCGCAATATGCCGGCGATATTCAATTACAAGGCCCAGGGGTTCCGTTCCGAAGGCATCCTGCACAAGCATCTCAGGGATCCCTCGGGCAAGCGGATCGACCAAATCATGTTTGGACTTTTGCGCGACGAATGGCGCGGGCGGCGACGCGGAGGCGGACAATGACGCTAACGACCTCGCGGGCCCGCGCGCTGCTCGCCGACGCGCTCGAGCTGCCACCCGAGCGCGTGCCCGATGACGCGGCAATCGGCACCGTCGAGGCATGGGACAGTCTCGCCCATATGCGCCTCGTGCAGGGGATCGAGGAAGCATTGAGCCGCGAACTGACGCCCGAGGAAATCGTCGGACTCGCCCAGCTCGGTGACGTGGAGCGGCTGCTGGCGGCATCGCCAACTTGAACGTGACAAAGTTGAACCAGATCGGCACGCTCGCGGAGACGGTGAAGGCGATCGAGATGGCCCGGCGCGCCCGCGTCGAGACGGCGCTCGGCCGCGGGGCACGCCATGCGGGGTACTTAGTCCCGTGGCAGGGCTGAGGTTGGCCGCTTCACGATGACCGACACGGTTCAGATCACCTGCACCGACAATGATCGCGTGGTCGAGGGCAAGGTCCTATCGCGCTCGATGAAGCGGATTCTGGTCGAGGTCACCGTCGGCGGGTCCAGGCTCGAGCTCGTGCTGAGCCGTGGCGATCCCCGCCGCCCGTTCGTTGGCCGGCTGGGCGGGCTCGAGTTCACCGCTCCCGCCTCGACCTGGCGGTAACTGCGGAGGGGCATCGGACCGCCCTTCAAACCGCCATC
>CAZLYV010000205.1:0-4618 GCA_964563665.1 uncultured Acetobacteraceae bacterium | reverse complement strand
AGGCTCTTAGCGGCGGGGCGAGCCCGTCGATTGCCCGGGATCGGCACGCTCGCGCTCGATGCGTCGCAGACGCGCGACATTGCGATTGTGCTCGTCCAGGGTACGCGCGAAAACATGCCCGCCGGCGCCATCGGCCACGAAATAAACATCTTCGGTTGGTGCAGGATCGAGCACGGCGGCGAGCGCGGCTCGGCCGGGATTTGCGATCGGCGTTGGCGGCAACCCGTCGATGACGTAGGTGTTCCAGGCATGCCGGGATTCGAGTTCGGCCCGTGTCAGCGCGTGATCGAGCGCGCCGGCGCCATTGCTCAATCCGTAGGCGACCGTCGGGTCCGATTGAAGCCGCATGCCGCGTTTCAGGCGGTTGAGGAAGACGGCGGCGATGTGCGCGCGCTCCTCGTCGCGCGCGGTCTCCTTCTCGACGATCGAGGCAAGAACGACCGCCTCGGCGGCGGATTTCAATGGCAAATCAGGGGCGCGCTTGGGCCATAGCTGCGCGAGCGCATCGTGCATCGCCCGGCGCTGGCGTTCGATCAATCCGGCCCGTGTGTCGCCCCAGGAATAGAAATACGTCTCGGGCAGCAGTTCGCCCTCGGATGGGGAAGGGCCCGGGTCGCCCTCGAGTCCATCGGCCCTGCGGACCAAGGCCACGATTTGCGCCGTGGTCAGCCCTTCCGGGATCGTCAACCGTCGAATTACGGTGCGGCCGCTGGCGAGCAGCTCGAAGGCGCCCGCCGGCACGATGTGCGGCTGAAAGGCGTACTCGCCCGCCCTCAGCGGCCGCGGATCCTGGCGCAGGAGCGCGATCACGCGAAACGTCCAAGGTTCGGCGAGAACGCCCGTCTGCGCGAGTTGATAAGCGATCGCCTCGCGGCTCACGCCGCGCGGAATGATCAGCGTCCTTGCCTCGGCAAGCGGCCCCGGCGCGTCGAATCGATGATCGAGGACGAAGATGCCGCCAAGGAGCGCAGCCGCGCAGGCGACCGCGGCGACGATGAGCGCGACGAGGAGACGCTTCAAATTGGATCTCGAAGGCGGCCGTTGCGTGGACGCGGCGCTCCGGCGTCGACGTCCGCCGTCCGGTTCAGGTGGGTCCCTGGAAAATAAGCGATGCGTTGGTGCCGCCGAAGCCGAACGAGTTCGACAGCGCCCGTCGCACCTTTCGCCCCTTCGCCTGGTGCGCCACGAGGTCGATATCGCAGCCCGGAGATGGATCATCGAGATTGAGCGTCGGTGGAACGACGCCGTCGCGAATGGCGAGAATCGAGAAGATCGCCTCGACGCTGCCGGCGGCCCCCAGTAAATGGCCGATCGACGACTTGGTCGACGACATCGACAGCTTGTAGGCGTGATCGCCGAAGAGACGCTTGACCGCGCCAAGCTCGATCTCGTCGCCGAGCGGGGTCGAAGTGCCGTGGGCGTTGATGTAGTCGATGTCATCGGGATTGAGGTTGGCGCGCTTCAGTGCGCCCTGCATGGCGCGGAAGGCGCCGTTGCCGTCCTCGGGAGGCGCCGTTATGTGATAGGCGTCGCCCGATAGACCATAGCCAATGAGCTCGGCGTAGATCTTCGCGCCGCGCTTCTTGGCGTGCTCGTACTCTTCCAGCACGACGACTCCGGCGCCCTCGCCCATGACGAATCCGTCGCGCTTGACGTCCCATGGCCGCGACGCGCGTGGCGGATCGTCGTTGAATTTCGTCGACAGCGCGCGCGATGCGGCAAATCCGGCGAGGCCAAGCCGACACACCGCCGCCTCGGCGCCGCCCGCCACCATCACGTCGGCGTCTTCGCACTGGATGAGACGCGCCCCATCGCCGATCGCGTGCGCTCCGGTCGAGCAGGCGGTGACCACGGCGTGGTTCGGGCCCTTGAATCCATAACGGATCGAGACTTGACCCGAGGCGAGGTTGATCAGGCTCGACGGAATGAAGAACGGCGAGACCCGCCGCGGCCCCTTTTCCTTGAGCGTGAGCGAGGCCTCGTAGATCACCTGCAATCCGCCGATCCCCGAGCCGATCATCACGCCGGTGCGCTCGCGATCTTCCTCGCCCGCCGGCTTCCAGCCCGAATCCTCGACCGCCTGCACGGCCGCCGCGATGGCAAAAATAATGAACTCGTCGTTCTTGCGCTGATCTTTTGGCGGGACAAAGTCATCGGCGTTGAACAGGCCGGACTTGGCGTCGCCGCGCGGCACCTGTCCGGCGACCTTGGCCGGCATATCGGACACGTCGAAGGACTGAATGCCGCGAATTCCCGATTCGCCCGCGATCAGGCGATCCCAAGTCGGCTTCACGCCGCAACCAAGCGGCGTGACCATGCCCATACCCGTGACAACGACACGTCTCATGGCGACCCTCGGGGAGCGTTAAGCAATTTCGTCAAGAAGCCCGTCGGCACGTCGATTCGTGCCGTCGACCGGCTGCTCCGCCGGATCGACGATGCGCCCGGTCGCCCGGCCGCCAGTCAAGATTTCTTGTGCTGCTCGATGAACGAGATTGCATCCTTGACGGTGGAAATTTTTTCCGCGGCATCGTCCGGAATTTCGCAGACGAACTCCTCCTCGAACGCCATGACCAGCTCGACGGTGTCGAGGCTGTCCGCCCCCAGATCGTCGACGAAGCTTGCATTCTCGGTAACCTTGGATTCCTCCACTCCGAGATGCTCGACCACGATTTTCTTGACCCGCTCGGCGACGTCGCTCATTGCATCTGCCCTTTCGCTTCCATGCCGTAAATTCGTTATTCGGTTGTCGATCAGGGCCTTGTCCGCCCCGCGAGAACAGGGAACCGGGCCACGGCAAAAGGCGCCGTGTCCTAACACAACCGCCCCCGGCTTGGCCAGCGTCGGAAACCGGGCCTCTTTCAAGCCTATATCATCAGCATACCGCCGTTGATGTGCAAGGTCTGGCCGGTGATATAGGCGGCCTCGTTGCTGGCGAGATAGACCACCGCCGCGGCGACGTCGTCGCAACTTCCCATGCGCGCCATCGGAATCGACGCGGTGAGGCGGTCCTTCTGCTCACTCGACAGCACATCGGTCATCGGCGAGGCGATGAAGCCCGGGGCGACGCAATTGACCGTGATCCCGCGGCTCGCGACTTCCTGGGCAAGCGCCTTCGACATGCCGATCATGCCGGCCTTAGCCGCGGCATAATTCGCCTGGCCCGCGTTGCCGGCGACGCCGACCACCGACGCGATGCCGATCACCCGGCCCCAGCGGCGGCGCACCATGCCGCGGAGCGCCGCGCGGGCGAGGCGAAACCCCGCGGTCAGGTCCACGTCGATCACCCGCTGCCAGTCCTCGTCCTTCATGCGGAGCGCCAGCCCGTCGCGCGTGAGGCCGGCATTATTGACCAGAATGTCGACTTGCGTGAGCGCGGCCTCGGCGTCCTTGAACATCTGCTCGCTCGCCGCCGCGTCGCCAAGATCGCCGGGCGCAACGAGCGCTCGTTCGCCGAGCTCGGCGGCAAGGTTGCGGAGCGCATCGACGCGCGTACCGGAAAGCGCCACCTTTGCCCCCTGCCGGTGCAGCGCGCGCGCAATCGCGCCACCGATGGCGCCCGAGGCGCCGGTGACAAGGGCGTTTCTGCCGGAGAGATCGAACATAGGGTGATCCTTGGGGATTATGGCGTCGAATCAAACCGTCTTGAGAAAAGCTTCGATATCGGCCGGGCCTTGAATCGACACCGCGGCGAGATCCGGTTCAATACGTTTTGCAAGCCCGGTCAGCACCTTGCCGGCGCCGATCTCGACTAATTCCGCCACGCCCTGCGCCTTGATGTACTGAACGCTTTCACGCCAACGGACAAGGCTCGTCACTTGCAAAACGAGCAGCTTCCCGATCGTCTCGGGATCGCTCGTCGCACTGGCCGTTACGTTGGCCACCAGCGGCACGCGCGGCGGCGCGATCGTCACCCGCGACAATGCCTCCGCCATCGCCTCGGCGGCGGGTTGCATCAGCGGGCAATGAAACGGAGCGCTCACCGGCAACAGGATCGCTCGCTTGGCGCCCTTCGTCCTGGCGATCTCGATCGCGCGCTCGACCGCAGCGCGCGCGCCGCTCACCACGACCTGGCCGGGCCCGTTGTCGTTGGCGACCGCGCAGATTTGTCGACCGTCTGGACCCTTCGATGCCGCCTCGGCGACCTCGCGTGCCGCCGGCAGGTCGAGGCCGAGGAGTGCGGCCATCGCCCCTTCTCCGACCGGAACCGCCTGCTGCATCGCCTGCCCGCGATGGCGCAGCAGCCGCGCCGCGTCGGCAAGCTGGAGTGCCCCGGCGGCAGCCAGCGCCGAATATTCGCCGAGCGAGTGTCCGGCAACCAACTTCGCAACGCGGGGCAAATCGATCTTGCCGTCCCGCTCGAGCACGCGCACGGCAGCCACGCTCACCGCCATCAGCGCCGGCTGTGCATTCGCGGTCAGCATGAGCTCGCTGTCCGGACCCTTGAACATGAGCACGGAAAGCTTCTGCTTGAGCGCCTCGTCGACTTCCTCGAAGACTTGGCGCGCGGTACCGAAGGCTGCGGCGAGCTCGGCCCCCATACCGACCGCCTGCGATCCTTGGCCAGGAAACGTAAACGCTCTCGCCTTGGTCAAATCCATCCCCTTCCTTATGCCGC
>CAZLYV010000204.1:0-4640 GCA_964563665.1 uncultured Acetobacteraceae bacterium | reverse complement strand
GGCCGCGCCGCGCTTGGGCTTTACAGTCGCTGGCCGCTCGCCGGATCGAACAGATGAAGGTCGGCGCCGGAGACGGCGAGCCTAAGCACGTCGCCTTCGGCGACCGCCATGCTGCCGGGCAGGCGCACGGTCAAGTCGTGGCCGGCGTCCACGAGTTGACCGTGGACCAGGGTATCGGCCCCGAGCGCCTCGACCACGTCGACTTTGAGCGCGAGCGTGCCTTGCCCGTCATGCGCCACCAGGCAGTGCTCGGGCCGGATGCCGAGCTTCACCTCGCGGTTGCCAAGCGGTGGAACCGCTGAATCAAGCGGCAGGCGACCGCCGCCGCCCGTCTCGACCGCGGCGCCATCGGCGGCAATGCGGGCCGGCAACATGTTCATCGCCGGCGAACCGATGAATCCGGCGACGAACATCGTCGCCGGTCGGGCGTAGATTTCGATCGGCGTGCCGATCTGCTCGGCGCGGCCGGCGTTCATCACGACGAGCCGGTCGGCGAGCGTCATCGCCTCGACCTGATCGTGGGTCACGTAGATGCTGGTGGTGCGGATCCTATGGTGCAGCTTCTTGATCTCGAGCCGCATCTGGACGCGCAGCTTGGCGTCCAGGTTCGACAGCGGCTCGTCGAACAGAAACACCGCCGGTTCGCGAACGATGGCGCGGCCCATGGCGACGCGCTGGCGCTGGCCGCCCGAGAGCTGGCGCGGCCTGCGCTCGAGCAAACCGGCGAGTTCGAGGATCCCGGCCGCCTTGCGCACGCGCGCGTCGATTTCGGGACGGTCCATGCCGCGCACGCGAAGCCCGTAGGCCATGTTGTCGTAGACGCTCATATGCGGGTAGAGCGCGTAGTTCTGAAACACCATCGCGATGTTGCGATCCTTGGGCTCGACTCCGTTCACCACCTTGCCGTCGATGACGATATCGCCCGCGCTCTGCGATTCGAGTCCGGCGACGATACGCAGCAGGGTCGATTTGCCGCACCCCGAGGGCCCGAGAATGACGATGAATTCGCCGTCGCCGATGCGGCAATCCACGCCGTGGATCACCGGCACCTCGCCGAACGACTTCTTCACGCCGACAATCGCGACTTCCGCCATGTTCCGGACCTATGCGATGCAGATCATTTCTCGGTCTCGACCAGTCCTTTGACGAACCAGCGCTGCATCAAGATCACCACCGCCACCGGCGGGATCATGGCCAGCATGGTGGTCGCCATGACGATTTGCCATTCGGTGAGCGCGTCCGAGGTGACGATCATCTTCTTGATGCCGATGATGATCGTCTGCATATCGCCCGAGGTGGTGATGAGCAGCGGCCACAAATACTGGTTCCAGCCGAAGATGAACAGGATGACGAACAGCGCGGCCATGTTGGTCCGCGACAGCGGCACCACGGTATCCCAGAAAAAGCGCAGCGGGCCCGCGCCGTCGATCTTCGCCGCTTCGACCAGTTCGTCGGGGATGGTCATGAAAAACTGGCGAAACAGCAGCGTCGCCGTCGCCGAGGCGATCAGCGGAATGGTCAGGCCGGCGAACGAATCGAGCATGCCGAGATCGGAGACCACCTTGTAGGTGGGATATATCCGCACCTCGACCGGCAGCATGAGGGTGATGAATATGAGCCAGAACGCGAACATGCGAAGCGGAAAGCGGAAATAGACCACCGCGTAGGCCGAAACGATCGAGATCGCGATCTTGCCGATGGCGATGACCAGACCCATGACCAGACTGTTGACCATCATTCGCCACACCGGCGTTCGTGTCGTGCTCGATGCGCCGACGAAAATCGTCTGGTAATAATTCTTGACCAGGTCCGGGCCTGGATAGAGCGGCATCTCGCCGTTGATGATCTCGCTCGGCCCGTGGGTCGAGGCGACGAAGGTCAGGTAGACCGGAAAAGCGACGATCGCCACGCCCAGCATCAGCACCAGATGGGCGATCAGGTTCGATAGCGGGCGGCGCTCGACCATCAGTAATGCACCTTCCGCTCGATGTACCTGAACTGGACGGCCGTGAGGACGATCACCATGAACATCAAGATCACCGACTGCGCCGCCGACCCGCCGAGGTTGCCGCCGAGCCGGCCGTCGAAATACACCTTGTAGACCAGCGTCTCGGTCGCCTTGGCCGGGCCGCCGCCGGTCACCGCGTCGATGATGCCGAAGGTCTCGAAGAAGACGAAAACGATATTGACGGCGAGAAGGAAGAAGGTGGTCGGCGAGAGCAGCGGGAAGACGATGGTCCAGAAGCGCCGCATCGGGCCGGCGCCGTCGATCGCCGCGGCCTCGATCACCGAGCGCGGGATCGCCTGCAACCCGGCGAGAAAGAAAAGAAAGTTGTAACTGATCTGCTTCCAGGTCGCCGCCAATACGACGAGGATGAAGGCGTGCGTGCCATTGAGCAGCGGGTTCCAATCGACGCCCATCCGCTTGACGCCTTGCGCGACAACGCCAAGCGAGGGCTGGAACATGAACAGCCACAGCACGCCGGCGACGGCCGGCGCCACGGCGTAGGGCCAGATCAGCAGCGTCTTGTAGGTGTTGGCGCCGTGGATCTGTCCGTCGGCCATCACGGCGAGCAGCAGGGCAATGCCAAGCGAGAGTGCGGCCACCACCGAGCTGAAGACGATGGTGACGACGAAGGCATGGCCGTACTCGCCCCCGGTAAACAGGCTCTGGAAATTCTCGAACCCGACGAACTCCGATGAGAGGCCGAAAGCGTCCTCGAGCAGAAACGACTGGTAGACCGCCTGGGTCGCCGGCCAATAGAAGAACACGAGGATGACGATGAGCTGCGGGGTGAGCAGCAGATACGGCAGCAGCTTGTTGTTGTAGACCGCGCGCTTCTGCATTCGAATACCGCCGGATCGGCCGCGCCGCCCTTATGGCGCGACCGATCCGTCCGGCGACCTCAGATCATCCGCGAACGGCGGTGCGCTCGAATTGGCGCAGCATCTGGTTGCCGCGCGCCACCGCGTCGTCGAGCGCCTGCTTGGGTGGCTTGTTGCCGGCGAGCGCCGCCTCGAACTCCTCGGCCCACAGGTCGCGGAGCTGGACCATGTTGCCAAGACGAAGCCCGCGCGAGTTATCGGTCGGCGCCTTGCCGGCCATCTGGATCAGCGGCACCTCGCGACCCGGGTTCTGCTGGTAGAAGCCCGACGCCTTGGTCTTGTCGTAGGCCGCCTTGGTGATCGGCAGGTAGCCCGACGTCTGGTGCAGCCAGACCTGGCGGTCGGTGTCGGAGAGGAAGGTGAAGAACTTGGCGATGCCCTGGTATTCCTCGGCCTTCTTGCCGCCCATCACCCACAGGCTCGCCCCGCCGATGATGCTGTTCTGCGGCGCGCCTTTGGCGTCGGCGTAGTAGGGCATCGGGGCCATGCCGAAGTCGAACTTGGCGTTGGCCTTGACGTTGCCGTAGAAGGCCGAAGACGTCAGGAAGATCGGGCACTCGCCGGCGGTGAAGCGGCCCTCGCCGGTATTCGTGCGGCCGCTATAGTCGAAGGTCTTGTCCTTCTGCAGCTCGACCAGCGAGGTGAGCAGACGGAGCTGGAGCGGCGAATTGAATTGGAGCTCGGCGTCGAAGCCGTCCATGCCGTTGGCCTTGGTGGCGAGCGGCACGTTGTGCCAGGCGCTGAACTGCTCGATCAGCAACCACGTCACCCAAGCGGTCGAGAAGCCGCATGTGGCGTAGCCGGATGCCTTCAGCTTCTTCGCGTGATCAAAGACCTCGGGCCACGTCTTGGGCGGTTTGTCGGGATCGAGGCCGGCTTTCTTGAAGGCATCCCGGTTGTACCACATGATCGCCGTCGAACTGTTGAACGGCATCGACAGCATTTCGCCTTTGGTCGTCGAGTAGTAGCCGGTGACCGTCGGCAGATAGGCGTTGGGATCGAATTTCTCGGCCGCATCCTTCATCAGTAGATGCACCGGCTTGACCGCGCCCTTGGCGGCCATCATCGTCGCGGTGCCGACCTCGAACACCTGCATGATGTGCGGCGCGTTCCCGGCGCGAAACGCGGCAATTCCGGCGTTCATCGTGTCGGGGTAGCTGCCTTTGTAGGTCGGCAGGACCTTGTATTGCTTCTGCGACTGGTTGAAATCCTCGGCCAGCTTGACGATGACGTCGTTGTTGGCGCCGGTCATCGCGTGCCACCACTGGATTTCGACCGGCTGGCCTTGTGCCAACGCCGCACCCGAGGCGCCGGCCAGCGACAGACCGGCGATGGCGCCGATCAGGTGTCTTCGGTTGATCATCAGCTGTTTCTCCCTTTGATAGCTCAGGACGGCGGTTCTTAATTCTCCGCACCTTGCTCGAATATGGCCGGCGCGTGAACCGATTGTTGCGCCGTAACCTAGCACTTCCAAATTGGCCGCCCAAGGGGTGATCGGTGTCGCACGGCGACGACGGCGAGCGCGACCCCAGCAAACGCACGACGAGTATCGGAATCGCCTGCGGTTCTTGACCTGCGCGACCGTTCCACCCCCTCGCCCGGAACCGTCGGCGAGTGTCGTGCGATATTTTCGCTGATAATTCTTGACCGTACGATATTTTCGATGTACGTCTGATTGCAACCCCGGGTTTTACCATTTGGAGCGGAACATGGAGTTGGAAACATACGGGTCAGGTGGCTTCCCGAAGATATAT
>CAZLYV010000203.1:0-4696 GCA_964563665.1 uncultured Acetobacteraceae bacterium | reverse complement strand
ATCCGATCGATCATCACGCTGGTGCTGTTTGGAGCGCTCGCCGGTGCGGTCTACTATGTCTACAGCGTCGGCGAGCGAGATGGCCGCGCCGCCGCAGGCGCGGCGCTTGAGCGTTTGGCGGCGCTCGAGGCAGAGAATCGCCGTCTTGCCGAGGCTACGGCCGCAGCGGATGGAGCACGCGACCGCGCCGAAGCCGCCCTCAGCGAGACGCAAGCGCGTTACACTGAGGACGTGCCGGCAGGCTCGCGCAAGATTTTGCTCGAAAAGATCACCGAACGGCTCGACGCCGGCGTGACCGTCGAACGGCTGACCGCGGTAATCGCCGCGAGCGAGAATGAGCGGGCGTGCGAACCGGCGCTCACGCGCCGTTTGATGATCCGCACGCCGCAAAATCAGGGTCCCGCCACGACAACGACGTTTGCCGACAATCAGGTCATGATCACGGGCGATGGCATCCCGGCGCGGGACGCGGCGAATAGTCCGGAGGCCTGGTTCGATGCCGAAAAGCCGGTCACGCTCCATTTCACGCTGCTGGGTGGACGGACGAGCGAGGCGCAGGGGCGGCTCCCGCTCCAGCATTCGATCGTATCGGGCGACTACGAATATCGCTTCGCCGTGCAGTCCGCAGCGCGCGGGTTCGTCGCGGTTACCGGCGATCGCTGCCGGTATCCGTGACCTTCTGGTGGCGGACCCAATCGATGAGCGATCACGCTGAAATCGGGCTCGTCGGCCTCGGCGTGATGGGCCGCAATCTCGCACTCAACTTCGCGGATCACGGCCATCGCGTTGCAGTCCACGATCGCGAGCCGGGCGCCATGCAAGCCCTCGCCGCGACGGTCGCACCCCGCGACCGTTTCACTGTCCATGCCACCCTCGGCGACCTCTGTCGCGCACTCGTTCCGCCTCGCGCGATCCTGCTCCTGGTGCCGGCTGGTCAGGCGACCGAGACGGCGATCGATGACGTCGTGTCATTGCTCGCACCCGGCGACGTGGTGATCGACGGCGGAAATTCGCACTTCCGCGATACAATCCGGCGCGCCAAGGCGCTCGATGCCCGGGGACTCCATTTTCTCGGTGTCGGAATTTCCGGCGGCGCGGATGGCGCGCGCCACGGCCCTTCCCTCATGGTTGGCGGATCACCGGCGGGGTATGCGCGGATCGAGCGGCTCTTCGATGATATCGCCGCACGGACCGAAGACGGCCCGGCTTGCGCCTATCTCGGTGGCGACGGCGCCGGCCATTTCGTGAAGACGATCCACAACGGCATCGAATACGCGCAAATGCAGGCGATCGCCGAGGCTGCATTCCTCATGCGACGCGCTGCCGGACTTGCAGCCCCCGACATCGCGGCGACCTTGGCCGGCTGGAATTCGGGCGAACTTGGCAGCTATCTCCTGGAGATCACCGCCGATATCCTCGGCCGTCGCGATCGTGAAACCGGTCAGCCGCTGGTCGATATCATTGCCGACCGCGCCGGCCACAAGGGCACCGGAGCGTGGGCCTCGATTGCCGCGCTCGAGCTTGGAATCGCGGCGCCGACGATCGCGGAAGCGGCGTTCGCTCGCGCCGTATCGGCCGACCCGGCACGCGATGCGCGAACAAGCTCCCTGCCGGCCGACCATTTTCCGCGCTTCGGCGAAACCGACGCCAGCTTTGTCCCGGCGGTCCACGACGCGCTGCTTGGGGCTACGTTATCGATTTACGGCCAGGGGCTCGCCGTTCTCGACGCCGCGCGAAGCGCGTACCGGTGGAGCTTCGATCTCGGTATCATCCGCCGGATCTGGTCGGGTGGAGCGATCATACGAGCCCGCCTGTTGAGCGAAATCGGCCGGCGGCTCGCCGGCAAGGGCGCTGTCGATATCGCGCGCGATCCTGAAATCGAGCGAACACTGGCGCGGGTCGCGGCGGGATGGCGCGGCACCGTCGCCGCCGCCGTCACGGCGGGGATCCCTGTGCCGGCGCTCTCCTCGGCGCTGGCGCATTACGACGCGACGCGAAGTCCCCGTCTGTGGACCGCGCTCATCCAGGCGCAGCGGGATTTTTTCGGGCAACACGGCTTCGCCCGCACCGACCGCCCGGGCACCTTCCATCTCTCGCCGCCCGACGGGATAAAAGGCGGCGAGGCGCCATGATCATCGTGGTGATGGGCGTGAGCGGGGCGGGAAAAACGACCGTCGGACGAATGCTTGCCGATGCGCTCGGCGCCGAATTCCTCGAAGGCGATGCATTCCACCCGCCGGCCAATGTCGAGAAGATGCACGCCGGCGTCCCGCTCGCCGACATCGACCGGATTCCATGGCTGAACGCGATGGCCGCCGCGCTCGATTCGCGCGTCGGTCGGGCGCGTGACGTTGTTATCGCCTGCTCGGCGCAGCGCCTGGCGTATCGACGCATCCTCCTCGGCGCCCGGCGCGATACGCACTTCGTGTATCTCAAGGGGCCGCAGGCCCTCATCGCTCACCGCCTGTCGGCACGGCACGGCCATTACATGCCACCGAGCCTGCTGCCGAGCCAGTTTGCGACCCTCGAGGAGCCGGGATCCGATGAGCGGGCCGTCGTTCTCGATATTTCCCAACCACCGGACGCGTTGGTCGCGCAGGCACTTGCAGCGCTTCGACCCGATCACGAGGACGCGGCCTCGGCAAAGGCACTGCGCCGCCCGATGGCCGAACCCGGCGCCTAAACAGAGGCCCGCCGCCGAACCGTCAACCCGGCGGACCTTGCCTCGAAACCCAGCCATGCAAGGATCGCACGCCCACAACGTGATTACGGCCATAGATTAAGCTCGTCGCGGCAACGGAACGCCCCCGGTCATGTCTTCTTTCTCGATGCCCATCCCCTCGCGCGAGGAAATGCGCCGGGGGATCGCCTACATGGTGGGCGCGGTGTTCGTATTCGCGGTGGTGAACGCTCTCGTCAAATGGGAGATCGCCCTCTATCCATTGACCGAGGTCGTTTTTTTCCGCTGTATTTTCGCGCTGGTGCCTTGCATCGTTTTGGTGGCGACGCATGGTGGCCCCGCGGTCTTGCGTACCCAGCGGCCTCTGGCGCACGTTTCGCGGGCGCTCGTTCAATTTCTGTCGATGTGCGCCATCTTCACCGCCTTTGGCCTGATGCCGCTTGCCGATGCGGTGTCGATCTCGTTTTCGGCGCCGCTGTTCCTCACCGTGCTGTCGATCCCGATCCTGGGCGAGCGCGTCGGCGTGCATCGCTGGGGAGCGGTGCTCGTCGGGTTCCTTGGAGTCCTGGTCATGGTCCGGCCCGGCGCCGGCGTTGTCGAATCGGGCGCGGTGTTCGCGCTGGTCAACGCCTTCCTCAGCGCCAGCGTCACGATCAGTCTGCGGCGGATGAGCGTCACCGAGTCGAGCGTCACGCTCGTCGTCTGGCAGGTCGCGACGACGGCCGTGCTGAGCACGCTTCTGCTGCCATTCGGCTGGGTCGCTCCGACACTGCAAGACGCCGCGATCATGGCCCTGGTCGGGCTCGCCTCGGGCGTCGGCCAGTATATGTGGACGCAAGCCTTCCGCTTCGCCCCCGCCGCGGTGGCGGCGCCGTTCAGCTATACGGCGATGATCTGGGCGATGACGCTGGGATATCTGATCTGGGGCGATGTGCCGACGCCGGCGCTGGTCGGCGGCGCGCTCGTGGTCGCCGGAAGCGGGCTTTACATTCTCTATCGCGAAACCATGCGCCGGCGCGCACCGGTTCCGGCGTCGATCACCGCCTCGCCCGGCGACGATTGATCTGGGTCAAGGCGGACCCAGGGCGGTTCGGCTGATCTAGGCGACGTAGCGGAGGCACGCGCTGCCGGAACGGACGGCGCGCGGGGCAAGCCTCCCGGATGGAGAATCGCCCATGTCGTACAAGGATCTACTCGTCGCCGTTGACGCCGAAGCCCGCAGCCCGGCGCGCGTCGATCTTGCGGTGCGGCTCGCCGCCGCGCACGGCGCGCATCTCACCGCGCTCTATGTCCAGATACCGATTCGCGTCCCGCAATACGTACGGGCGCAGCTTCCTCTTGAAGTCTTCGCAATGCAGGAGAAATACCAGCGCGAAGAAGCCCGCCGTCTCGAGGCGGATGTCCGCAAGGCTGCCGCGGCGGCCGGGATTTCGCTCGAATGGCGGGCCGCGACGGGTGATCTGGTGCCGATGACGGCTCTGCACGCCCGATACTGCGATCTCGCGATCGTCGGTCAAACCGTGGACGATGCCACGCACGATCGCGCGGCCTATGCGCGGCTTGCCGAGGATTTGGCGCTCGGCTCCGGGCGGCCGGTCCTGGTCGTCCCGCAATACGGCAAGTTTTCGACGCTCGGCGAGCGCGCGATCATCGCCTGGAACGGCAGCCGCGAGGCGACGCGGGCGGTTAACGACGCACTTCCGCTGCTAGGGCGGGCAAAGCAGGTGACGGTGCTCGTCATCAATCCCACGACGGTTAACGCCGGCCCGCTGCCGGGCGCCGATATTGCGCTCCACCTCTCCCGACACGGTGTGCGCTGCGAGGCGGCCATGACGCAGGCCGACGACGACATCGCCATCGGCGATATTCTGCTGTCGCGCGCGGCCGATCTTGGCGCCGACCTGATCGTCATGGGCGCCTATGGACACTCGCGCACGCGCGAGATGGTGCTGGGCGGAGTCACCCGGCATCTGATCAAGCACATGACGGTGCCGGTCCTGATGTCGCATTAGCGGT
>CAZLYV010000202.1:0-4793 GCA_964563665.1 uncultured Acetobacteraceae bacterium | reverse complement strand
TCCGGATGCAGCTTGACGCCGCCTGCGGCGAGCATCGCCGCCGCCTTCTCGACATTGGCGACGAAGGCGGGTAGCTCCTCGATCCGCGCCACGGCGTCCTCGGCCGCCGCGCGGCCGCGCGCCTCGATCCCGCGGTTCTCGCGCATCCAGTCCTCGATCAGCGGCCGGGCGAGCGCCCACATGTTGACCTTGGGATCGAGGCACCGGCCCACGCCCTCGCACACCAGCATGCTTTTTTGCAGCAGCAGGAGCTGCGGTTGGGTTTCCATCTGAAAGGTTTCGGTCACCTGGAAGAGTTGGGCGAGCAGGCGGGCGAGCGAAATCTCGTTGAGCGGACGGCCCATGATCGGCTCGGCGATCGCGCGCACGGCCTGCATGAAGCCGCCGTGGGACTGGCTCGCCGGCACGAAACCGACGCGAAAATGGACGTCCGCAACCGTCTTGTAATCGCCATTGAGGAAACCCAGCAGCATGTCGGCGAGGTAATAACGTGTCGTGCGATCGAGCCGACCCATGATTCCGAAATCGACCGCGACGAGCGTGCCGTCCGCGGCGACGAACAAATTTCCCGGGTGCATGTCGGCGTGGAAGAAGCCGTCACGAAAGACCTGATTGAAGAACGCGCGCGCGGCCTTGGCGACGATCGCATCGGCGTCATGGCCGGCGGCGATCAGCGCTTCGCGCTCGTCGATCGAAATCCCGGCGATGCGCGCCAGCGTGAGTACTCGTCGCGCGGTGCGGGTCCAGTCGACCGCCGGCACGCGGAAATCGGCATCGTCGGCGAAATTTTGCGCCAGTTCCGACGCCGCCGCGGCTTCCAGCCGCAAATCCATCTCGAGACGTACCGTCTGGGCAAAGGTGCGGACGACCTCGATCGGCTTCAACCGGCGCAGGCGGGGGACGTAGCGTTCGGCCAGTTCGGCGAGCCACTGAAAGAGATCGATATCACGCTCGAACTCGGCCTCGATTGCGGGACGCAGCACTTTTACCGCGACCTCGGCCAGCGATCCGTCGTCGCGACGCACGACCGCGAAATGAACTTGCGCAATCGAAGCGGCGGCGACCGATTGGTCATCGAAGCTGACAAAGAGCTCCTCGACCGGACGACCCAGCTCGCTCGCGATGGTGGCGCGCGCCGCCGCGGCCGCGAAGGGCGCCAAGCGGTCCTGCAGCTCGGACAGATCGGCCGCAATCTCCTCGCCAACCAGATCGGCGCGGGTCGAGAGCGCCTGCCCCAGCTTGATGAAGCTCGGACCCAGTGCGCTAAGCGCCGCCGCAAGACGCTCGCCGGGTCGGGCTGCCAGGTTAGGGCGCTTCAGGCGAGCCAGCAGGCGAGGGAGGATCGCTGGCGGGTGCAGACGCTCGAGACCGATCAGCGCGTCATGCCGGGCGAGCGTGAGAGCGATGCGGACGACCCGGATGAGGCTGCGGCCGGCGCGGAACATGGCAGACGGTCGCCCGCTGGGTAACTAAAGGCGCCAGCCGCTGTGGATCGCGGCAATTCCACCCGACAGGTTGCGCCAGCGCACCTGGTCGAACCCGGCCTCGCCCATCATACGCGCGACTTCTTCCTGTTGGGGGAACCGCCGGATGCTCTCCACCAGATATTGATACGCGTCGCGATCGCCGGCGACGATTTCGCCGAGCCACGGCAACACACCGAACGAATAGAAATCGTAGAGCCGGTCGAGCACGGGCAGCACCACATGGCTGAATTCGAGACAAAAGCACCGGCCACCCGGCTTCAACGCGCGCCATGCTTCGACGAGGGCGGCCTCGGGGCGCGTCACGTTTCTGAGGCCGAAGGCGATTGTGTAAACGTCGAACGACGATGGGGCGACCGGCAGACGCTCGGCGTCGCCGGCGACGAAGGCGATGCCCTCGACCACCCCGCGATCGAGCGTTCGGTCGCGCCCGACCTCGAGCATACGCAAATTGATGTCGCAGACCGTGGCCCGCGCACCCGAATCAGGCCCGCCCGCCGCCTCCAGAAACCGCAGGGCGATATCGCCGGTGCCGCCCGCGACGTCCAGCAGCATCTGGCCCGGTTCGGGCGCGATCCCCTCGATCAGCGCCGTCTTCCACAGCCGGTGGACGCCCGCCGACATCAGATCGTTCATCAAGTCATAGCGGGGCGCCACGCTGTCGAACACGTTGCGGACCAGCGACGCCTTGTCCGCCTTCGGCACCTCGCGGAAGCCGAAATGCGTTGTCGGTTCGCCAGGGGTTCGGTGCACCCCAGCTCTGGTACGTGACACGGTCATGATGGCGCAACATAGCGCGCCGTCCTGCTTTCGGCTAGCTTGCGGGCCGATGCCCGAGCTTCCCGAAGTCGAAACCGTGGTGCGCGGTCTCAGGCCGCATCTTGTCGGACGACGGATCGTCGCCACGCTACTGCGGCGCGGCGATCTGCGCCAGCCGTTACCGCGAAATTTCGCCGCGCGGATCGCCGGCCGCCGGGTGATCGCGGTCGAACGACGCGCGAAGTACATTCTTGTCCGGCTGGCGCCGCCGGTGGACCGCGCCGGCGATGATCTGATCGTGATCCATCTCGGCATGTCGGGGCGCCTCGTCATGCGCCCACGAAATGACGGCCAAGCCGGACCGCACGATCATGTCGAGTTCACGCTCGATGATGGGGGGCACTTGCGGTTCTCCGATCCGCGGCGCTTCGGGCTGATCGACCTCGTCGCCGCCGCCGGCTTGTCGCGCGATGCGCGATTCAACGGATTGGGTCCCGAGCCGCTGTCGAACGCCTTTACCCCCGAGATGTTGGAGGTCGCGCTCGAGGATCGCCGCGGTCCGATCAAGCCGATCCTGCTCGACCAACGGCTCATCGCCGGACTGGGAAACATCTATGCATGCGAGGCGCTGTTTCGCGCCGGGATATCGCCGAAGCGCTCGGCGCGCACGATCGGGCGCGAACGAATCGTTCGCCTGGTCGCGGCGATCAAACAAGTGCTGAAGGAAGCGATCGCTGCCGGCGGGTCGTCGGCGCGCGATTATGTGCAAGCCTCGGGCGAGCTTGGGTTCTTTCAGCATCATTGGGCGGTCTACGACCACGAGGGACTGCCATGCCCGGGGTGCGATTGCGGCAAACCGGGAAAACCGGGCGCGATCCGCAGATTGGTCCAGGGCGGACGCTCGACTTTCTATTGTCCAAAGCGGCAGCGATAGGGTAAGAGCGCTCGCCATGGTCCAGGTATACGTGCGCCCGCTCGCCATCCTGGCCCTCGTGGGGATCGCGACGGCGGCCGTGCCGCTTTCCGATGGCGGCGCCGTTGGATCGGCCCCGGCCGCGGCGCAAGGCCCGGGCAGCTTCCTCGTCGGGCTCGAGGATCTGCCGCTGATGCCCGAGCTGCGCCAGATCGTCGATGTCGGCGTCACCTTCGATACGCCGGGTGGACGCATCGTTGAACTCTACGCAACGGGTGGTGTGAGTCGCGCCGGCGTGCTCGAATTCTATGCCCACACATTGCCGCAGCTCGGCTGGCGACCGGCGGAGCCTGGGACGTACCGGCGCGAGGGCGAGCGGCTCCTTGTCGACTTTCCCGACCGGCTGCCGCAAGGCGCCGTCCAGCGCGCAGCGACGGACCGGCTCATCGTCCGCTTCTTCCTGTCGCCCGGCTGATCCGGGCCAGCCAAAGAAATTTTCATCCGTATTGCCCATAATCGCCAACGCTTCGGAGAAATCCCAATGGCTTACCAGAACATCCTGGTCGAAACGCGCGGCCGCGTCGCGCTCATCACGCTCAATCGGCCCAAAGCGCTGAATGCGCTCTCCGCCGGTCTTGTCGCCGACCTCGGCCATGCGCTCGATGCATTCGAGCTGGACGATCGGATTTCCGCGATTGTCCTCACCGGCAGCGAGAAAGCGTTTGCCGCCGGCGCCGATATCAAGGAGATGAAGGACAAGACATACATGGACGTTTATCTCGCCGACTTCATCACAAGAGGTTGGGAGCGGATCACGACATGTCGCAAGCCCGTCATCGCCGCGGTCGCCGGCTATGCGCTTGGCGGCGGGTGCGAGATCGCGATGATGTGCGACTTCATCATCGCCGCCGACAACGCGAGGTTCGGGCAGCCGGAAATCAATCTCGGCACCATGCCCGGCGCCGGCGGCACGCAACGGCTCGCGCGGTTCGTCGGCAAATCGAAGGCGATGGAGATGTGCCTCACCGGGCGGATGATGGACGCCAGCGAAGCCGAGCGCGCTGGTCTGGTGAGCCGCATCGTCCCGTTGGCCGAGCTGGTCGATGAAGCGGTCAAGACCGCGAGCGCGATCGCCGAGAAGTCGCTTCCCGTGGTGATGCTGGTGAAAGAATCGATTAACCGTGCTTACGAGACGACGCTCGCCGAAGGCGTGCGTTTCGAGCGGCGCGTGTTCCACTCGACGTTCGCGACCGAGGATCAGAAGGAAGGGATGGCCGCGTTCGTCGACAAGCGCCAGCCGCAATTCAATAACCGCTGAGAATCGTCCCCCCGGCGTCAAAAAGCGTTGATTTTTCAAGCCTGCGGCGCCGACGCATTTGCGCTGGCGCAAGCCGTTCCCCCGGTTGACGGTTGATCGCCCGGCGGCTATAAACCCGGCCCTTCCTTGAAATCGAAGCGAGTCCGAAAGACAGATCATGGCGAATATCAAATCGGCCGAAAAACAGGCGCGACAAGCGCTACGCCGCGCGGCCGTCAATCGCGCGCGCGCCTCGCGCATCAAAACCCAGGTGAAGAAGGTAGAGGCGGCGATCGCCGCCGGCGACAAGGAGTTGGCAAAGGCCGCGCTCAAAGCGGCT
>CAZLYV010000201.1:0-4852 GCA_964563665.1 uncultured Acetobacteraceae bacterium | reverse complement strand
CGAAAAAGAGGAACATCGCGTGCAATTTGGACGTCGGCGCGTTCTAGGCTTGCTGGGCTTCGGTCTTGCCGCGGCCGGTCTGCCGCTTTCGGGTTGCGGCTTCGAGCCGATCTACGGCCGGACCGGCGATCGCTCGGTCGTCGACGACCTGGCCGCGGTGCGGGTGGCGCTCATCCCCGACCGCTCGGGCCAGATCCTGCGCAATTACCTGCTCGACACGCTCACCCCCGCTGGTCAGCCGGTGAACCCGCGCTACACGCTCGCCGTCAGCCTCGAAGAGCCGCGGCGCGAGCTTGCCATCCGACGCGATGACACCCCGACCCGCGTCGTCTATTCGATCACCGCCCGATTCCGCCTCCAGGACGCGGCCGGTCGACAGATTTACGCCGGCACGTCGGTGTTCGACAGCGATTACGAGATCACCAATTCCGAGTTCGCCACGCTCGCCAACCGGCAGAGCGCCCGTGACCGGCTGCTGCAGCGCACGAGCGAGGAAATTCGCCTGCAACTGGCGGCCTATTTCCGCATTCCCAGGACGACCAGCTCCACGTCGGGAGGGTGATCCGGCGCGCCGGCGGATTTCCACGGTCAGAACGCGCTGGCCTTGATTTCGCCGAGGTTGCGCAAGACGATGCGGAAAACCAGCGCCGTGTCGGGCGGATTGTCGCGGTCGCCGGTGAAGCGGCGCGTAAAGTCGACGCCGGCGATGCAGCACTCGTTCTCATAGATGAGCGTGCCGCCGAACAGGAGCTGTCCCTTGTCCTCGCCGATGCTCCGCGTATCGCGGATCGCGAAGCGCCAATTCTCGGAAATGCGGCCGACGATCGCGCTCGACACCTGGTCGATGTCGAATGGCTGGAAATTCTGCGTCGACTTGTCGAGGAAAAGATGGCTCACCGCCAACTGCAGGGCCCGCGGCCCGAGGGCGACGCTCGACAGGCTGCGCACGGCCGCGATGTTGGCCTTGTCGAGCTGGAAGCGGTAGCTCGCCTGTACCCATTCGTGCGGCGCGACCGTCACGCGCCCGACGATGTTCGAGCTCTGATCGGCGAGGCCCGATCCTTGCGGGAACGTGGTCTCGCTTTGCAGCCGATAGCTTTGGCCGACGAAGGCCGTGAACCGGCCGCCGGTCGCGCGTGACACGATCGCGTTGAGTCCGTAATTGACGCGCTGCCCGGTTTCGACCCGGTCCAGGCCGGAGAAGCGGTTGAGACGGAAAAGATTGGTGTCGTCGAATTCGACGCTGCGGCTGTCCTCGTTGGGTAACCGTTCCTGGCCGCTGATGATCGGCGCCGCGACCACCGAGGCGACCGGCTCGATGATGGTGCGGATGTCGCCGTCGCTGCGGATGAGCGGATAGCGCCAGCCGAAGCTCAATTGCGGGAACAGGCGGCCGGAAACGCCGGACTCGGTCGGCCGGAAGGGGTCCGCGGAGCTGCCGATCTGGCCGACATTGTAAAGATCGCCCTGCATCGCGGCTGACAGCGTAAAGATATGTCCCTCGGCGGTGGTAAAGGGAACCTGCCAGCCGCCACGCAGCGAGGCGCGCTGGTCGCGGGTTCCCTCGGTGCGATAGATCGACAGCAGATTGGCGTCGAGCGACAACCGGCCACCCCAGGCGTCGGGGTCGCCGACAAAGTTGTAATCGAGGGTCGGCAGGACGATCGGCGACAGGCCGGAATCATCGGTCGAGCGAATGCCCTGGAATGCATATCCGTTGGCGGAGGCGTAGTTGCGGTCGCGGAATCCCTCGATGAATCCGTTCGAGGCGAGGGTCGTCGAATCGAGAAAACCGAACCGACGGAACAGCTTGTAGCGCTTGAGATAGGTGTCGTCCGACGCCCGTTCGACGTCGAACCCGGTGCGCCAGTCGTCGTTGATGTCGAACCGGCCCTTGCCCTTGATGTGGCCACGCAGCTCACGTCCTTCCGTGCGATTGTTGTTGTCGTCGCGCCTATAGGCGTCGGTGATGCTGGCATTGAAATCGAAGGCGCCCGTGCGTGTCTTCGCCCGGTATTCGCCGGCGAGCACGGGGGCATCGCTGCTGACGTAGATCGGCTCGACGAGGAGATCGCTCGACGGCGAAAGGACGAAAAGGTAGGGAACGCCGACGAGCGTGCCGAGCACGCTCGAGTGGCCGTAGGACGGCGCCAAAAATCCGCTCGCGCGCTCGACCGTCCCGTCGGGATGGGAAAGGTAGGGGGTGTAGAAAACCGGAACGCCGAATACCTCGACCCAGGCGTCGTTGTAAGTGATCTGTTTCTCGTTTTGGTCATGGGTCACGCGCGCCGCCTTGATCTGCCACAGCGGCGGCCGGGTCGGATCGTCGCGGCATAATTCGCACGGGCTGTAGACCACCTTGCGCGCCGAGGTAAGATTGCCGTCGGTGCGCCGGCCGCTTACCGCTGCCAGCCGCGCCTGGTCGGAGAGCAGCAAGCGAAAATTCTGCGCCACGCCTTCGCGCATATTGTCGGTCAGCTCGAAGTAATCCGCGAACAACGATTCGCCGGTCGGTTCGCGCAAGCTCACGTTTCCGCTCGCGGTGATGACGTTGGTCCGCCGGTTGTACGACACGGCGTCGGCGTGCAGGACACGATCGCCTTGCACGATTTCGACGTTGCCGCGCGCGATCGCGATCTGAAGATCTTCGTCGTAATTGATCTCATCGGCCGTCATCACGACCGGCTGACCCACGTCATAGCGCGACGGCGCCTGTGCGAACGAAGACGCGGCGGCGAGGATCAGGCTGCACGCAGCAAGGGCGAGGGACAGGACGAGACAACGCAGCAGATTTGCCGGCCGCGCGTCGCGGCCAGTGTCACGCCATTGCGCAGACTCGTTTCGCGGCCGAGGCGCCGCTTGCATTCGCGCGGCGGGCGGCCGGATTCTCCCCGTCATACGTCGAATCGCCCCCTGTTTCCGGCGAAGTATAACGGGCGTACAACGCAAGGTTAAAGCGAATTCGGCCCGTGGTTTCTTGCGTTGTCGGCGACTTGCGGGAAGCGGCTTCAACTGTTAGGAACAGCGCATGACGTCCCGCGTCCGCATCGCGCCCTCGATCCTGTCGGCCGATTTTGCGCGGCTGGGCGAGGAAATCCGGGCGATGGACGCCGCCGGCGCGGACTGGCTGCACATCGACGTAATGGACGGCCATTTCGTGCCGAACATCACGATCGGCCCGGCGGTGATCAAGGCGATCCGGCCGCATTCGCGCCTGCCGTTCGACGTCCACCTGATGGTGGCGCCGGTCGACGCTTACGTGCGCGACTTCGCCGAGGCGGGCGCCGACATCATCACCGTTCATCCAGAGGCGGGGCCGCATCTGCATCGCACGGTTCAGCTCGTGAAATCGTTGGGCAAGCAGGCGGGCGTGGCGCTCAACCCCGCGACGCCGCTCGAGGCGATCGAGAACGTCATGGGCGACGTCGATCTCGTCCTCGTAATGACCGTCAATCCCGGTTATGGCGGACAAAGTTTCATTTCAAGCCAGCTTGCCAAGATTGCCGAGATCCGCCGTCGGATCGACGCGCGCGGCCGGCCCGTGCATCTCGAGGTCGACGGCGGCATCAACGCCGAGACCGCGCGCCAGGCGATCGACGCCGGGGCCGATGTGCTTGTCGCCGGCACGGCGAGCTTCGCGGGCGGCGCCGCTTCCTACGCCGCCAATCTCGGCCGGCTGCGCGGCGGCTGACGGCGTCCGGAGCGAATCGTTCATGGCCAAGCGCCTGCCGCGGGGCCGGCCCGCCGACGAACCATCGGCGATCGCCCGCTTGTGGTACGCAAGCCCGTTTTATCGGCTGACGCTGATCGCCCGCCCGCCGCGTCGGCTCGCGCGGCTGCCGCCCGATCCCCGGCCAGGCGATGCCGCGCGCGGCGCAGCCATCCTGTCCGGCCGCTTCAGCTGCGCCGGCCAAGCGATCAACGCCGAGCATCCCGATTGGCGCTCGCTCGATCTGCGGTCGGCCGCGCTCGCCGAACTCAATGCTTTTGGCTGGCTCGACGATCTCGCGACCGACGCCTCCGAGGCGGCGCAGCAGCGGGCGCGCCACTTGGTCGGCGATTGGCTTGACGCCGGGCGGGGCTGGGACCGGGTGACATGGGCGCCCGATGTCCTTGGCGCGCGTGTGGCGGCGTGGCTGGGGCATGCGCGATTTCTCTCGCGCGGCAATGGCGATCCCTTGGGGCCGCGGCTGCTTGCATCGCTCACCCGTCAGATCCGCCATTTGCGCCGGGTCGCCGGCCGCGGCGCGCCGGGGCTTGGCCGATTGGTGGCGCTCAAAGGGCTTGTTTATGGAAGCCTAGTGGGCATCGGTCCGCAAGCATACGCCGCCGCGGCGCTTCGCTTGCTCGAGCGCGAGCTGGCGCTGCAGGTGCTTCCCGATGGCGGGCACATCGAGCGCTCGCCCTCGGTCCACGTTCGGGCGCTTGAAACGCTGGTCGACATTCGCGGCATGCTGCTGGGCGCCGGTCGAAATGTCCCGGTCGCGCTCGAGACGGCGATCGAGCGTATGGCGCAGATGCTGCGCTTTTTGCGCCATGGCGACGGCGGCCTCGTGCTATTCAACGATTCGAACGAGGAAAATCCGGCACTCGTCGATGCCGTGCTGGCGCGGGCCAATGTCCGCGCTCGCCCTCCTGCCGAGGCGCGCGACAGCGGATTCCATCGCCTGACGGCCGAGCGGGTGCTGGTCGTGGTCGACGCCGGGGCGCCGCCGCCGCGCGGGTTCGACAAGCACGCGCACGCCGGAACGCTGAGTTTCGAAATGAGCGTCGGCAAGGAACGCCTCATCGTAAATTGCGGCGCGCATCCCTCGAGCGATCCGGCCTGGCGCAAGGCGCAGCGCTACTCCGC
>CAZLYV010000200.1:2012-4894 GCA_964563665.1 uncultured Acetobacteraceae bacterium | reverse complement strand
TCGGCCCGGTGCATGCCGGCATCATCGAGCCCGGCCATTTCCGCTTCACCGCCAACGGCGAGACCGTGGTGCGGCTCGAGGAGCGGCTCGGCTACGCCCACAAGGGGATCGAACGCCTGATGCAGGGCCGATCGATCGCCGAGGCGGCGAAGCTGGCGGCGCGCGTCTCGGGCGACTCGACCGTCGCCCACGCGCTCGCCTTCGCCCATGCAGTCGAGGCGGCGCTGGACGTCCGGCCGCCGCCCCGGGCCGATTTCCTGCGCGCGCTGATGGCCGAGATCGAGCGGATCGCCAACCATATCGGCGACTTCGGCGCGATCTGCAACGACGCCGCATTCACCATGATCCACGCCCACGCCCATGCATTGCGCGAGGATGTCTTGCGCGCGACGGCCGAGGCGTTCGGTCACCGGCTGATGATGGATTGCGTCGTTCCGGGCGGCGTGGCGCGCGACCTTCTGGGAAGCGGCGCGGCCGCCATCCAGCGTCTGGTGCGCGATATCCCGTCGAAGTTCGAGAAGCTGGTGGCGATCTACGATTCGAAGCCATCGCTGCTCGACCGCACGATCGGCACCGGTGCGCTCGGCGCGCATCTCGTTCACCGCTTCGCGGCGGGCGGTTACGTGGGTCGGGCGAGCGGCCGCGACTTCGATGCACGGCGTTCACCCGGCTACGCACCCTACGATGGGCTCGAATTCGACGTGCCGGTGCTGCCCGAGGGAGACGTCAACGCGCGGGTCTGGATCCGCATCCGCGAGGTGCGCGAAAGTCTGAAGCTGATCGGCCAAATCCTCGAACGCATGCCGTCGGGCGAGTTCGCCGTGGCGCTGCCGCGACAGGCGGGCGAGGGACTGGGACTGGTCGAGGGCTTTCGCGGCGAAATCCTCACCTGGGTCAGGATCGCGGCCGACGGGACCGTGGCGCGGTGCTTTCCGCGCGACCCGTCGTGGCTGCAATGGCCGCTGCTCGAGGCCGCGATCGAGGGCAACATCGTCGCCGACTTCCCGTTGTGCAACAAGTCGTTCAACTGCTCGTATTCGGGCCACGATCTTTAGGAAGGATCGCTCGCGATGTGGTCGCTCGTCGCAAGATCGCTGCTCAAGGGACCGATGACCGAGCGCGCGCCCAAACCCGACGACGCGGCGCTTGCCGAACTAGGGCGCACGGTCGATGCGTCGGCGCGACAGCTTCTTGGTCGCAGTCTGGCGATCCGCGAGGTGGATGCCGGTTCGTGCAATGGCTGCGAGCTCGAGATCCACGCCCTCAACAACCCGTATTACGATCTCGAACGTTTCGGCATTCGTTTCGTCGCCAGCCCGCGACATGCCGACGTGCTGCTGGTGACGGGCCCGGTCACCCACAATATGGCCGAGGCGCTGGTTCGCACCTGGCGCGCGACCCCCGATCCCAAATGGGTGGTCGCGGCCGGGGACTGCGCATGCACGGGCGGCGTGTTCGCCGGTAGCTACGCCTGCGTCGGACCGGTCGCCAACGCCATTCCGGTTGACCTTCATATCAAGGGGTGCCCGCCCACGCCGCTCCAGCTTCTCGAAGGGCTGCTGGCCTTGCTCCAACACGTCGCAACGACGCCCGCCCAGCGTGCAACGCGACCGCAAACCATGGGAACATCGGCGCACTAACGTCTGGCAAGCGTCCGGGAGATACCAAGACAGCGCCTCGTTCTGCTATCAATCGGACGTTTGTTCCAGGGGCTGAAAGACCGCGGACCACGCGATATGGCAAGGCTGGATCGATTTCGGACATACGAGCTTCTGGGCGACGACTCGGCGCGCTCGCCGGCGCGCAGCGCCGTGGCCGGGTTCTTGCTGCTGGCGATCGTCATTTCGGGCGGCGCCACCGTGTTGGGGACCCTCCCAAGTTTGGCCCCCGGCTGGAATGCCGTCCTTTCCGCCGTCAAGGACGCGGCGCTGATCGTCTTCACGCTCGAATACGGGCTCCGGCTGTGGATCGCGCCCGAATCGATTCACCATCATGCGCCGAACGTGGCCAAGGCGCGTCTTGCCTACGCGCGCTCGTTCCTCGGCGCGGTGGATCTGTTGGTCATCGTGCCCTATTGGCTCGATCTGATCCTGCCGGTGGGGAACGAGGCGGTGATCGTCGGCCAGCTTCTCGTGGCATTGAAACTCGCCCGCTATTCGCCCGGGCTTGTGCTGTTCGTTGCCGTATTCAGAAACGAAAGACGCACGCTGCTGTCCGAGCTGGTCGTACTCAGCGTCCTGCTGCTATTGGCCTCGGGTCTCATGTACCTGATCGAGCATCCGGCCCAACCCGACGTTTTCGTGTCGATTCCGCACAGCCTGTGGTGGGGCATTGTGACCATGGCGACGGTCGGCTACGGCGACATGACGCCGATCACCCCGCTCGGACGCATCCTCGCCGGCTTCGTGATGCTGCTCGGCATCGCCATGATCGCGGTTCCGGCCGGCATTCTTGCCACCGGCTTCGGCAACGAGATTCGCAAGCGCGACTTCATGGTCAACTCGCGCACGATTGCCCAACTGCCGTTGTTCGCCGGCCTCGATGCGAGCCATATCGCCGAGATCACGCGCGTCCTGCGTCCCCAGGCAATCCCGGCCAATTCAGCGATCGTGCGCAAGGGAGAACGCGCCGATGCGATGTTCTTCATCGTCGCTGGCGAGGTCGAGGTCGACGTCAAACCGAAACCGGTCGTCCTCGGGAAGGGCGACTTCTTTGGCGAAATCGCCCTGCTCCGCGACATCGAACGCACCGCGACCGTCACCGCCATCACCGACTGCCAGCTGCTCGCGCTGTTCGTGCGCGACTTCGGCCGGCTGATGGAGCAGTTCCCGAATTTGAAGACGGCGCTTGCGCGCGAGGCCGAGCGGCGGATGGGCGAACAG
>CAZLYV010000200.1:0-1912 GCA_964563665.1 uncultured Acetobacteraceae bacterium | reverse complement strand
GAGGAAAACGCATGCGATTGAACGGTAAGGTCGCGATCGTCACCGGCGGCGGTTCGGGCTTCGGTGAGGGGATCGCGCGCCGCTTCGCCGCCGAGGGCGCGGCGGTCATCGTCAACGACATCAACCAGGCGGGTGGCCGGGGCGTTGCCGACGGCATCGCCCGTGAGGGCGGTCGGGCGCTCTTCGTGCATGCCGACGTGGCGAAGGCGGCCGACGTCAAGGGCATGGTGAGCCAGGCGCTTGCCGCCTACGGCCGGCTCGACATCATGGTCAATAACGCCGGCTTCACGCACAAAAACCAGCCGATGCTGAACGTGCCCGAGGACGTGTTCGACCGCATCTTCGCGGTCAACGTCAAATCGATCTACCTCGCGGCGCAGGAGGTGGTGCCGGTTTTCCGTCGACAGGGCGGCGGGGTGATTATCAACACGGCATCGACCGCGGGCCTGCGGCCGCGGCCGGGACTCACCTGGTACAACGCGAGCAAGGGCGCGGCGATCACCATGACCAAATCGATGGCGGTCGAGCTCGCGCCCGACAAGATCCGCGTCAATTGCCTGTGCCCGGTCGCCGGCGAGACGGCGATGCTTGCCGACTTCATGGGCGCCGATACGCCCGAGAACCGGGCGCGGTTCGTCGCTTCGATCCCGCTCGGTCGCTTTTCGCGGCCCGACGACATCGCCAACGCCGCGCTTTTTCTCGCCTCGGACGATGCGGCGTTCATCACCGGCGTCGCCCTCGAGGTCGACGGCGGACGCTGCATCTGAGCCGAGCGCCGGCAAGCAAGGAGACACGACACAATGAAGATCAAAGCCGCGGTGCTCAACAAGATGGGCGCATCGGCGCCCTATGCGATCTCGCAGCCGTTGTCGATCGAGACGGTGGAGCTCGATCCGCCGGGCCCCGGCGAGGTGCTGGTAAAGGTCGCCGCGGCGGGCCTCTGCCACTCCGATCTTTCGGTGATCAATGGCGACCGGCCGCGCCCGATGCCGATGGTGCTGGGACACGAGGCGGCGGGCGTCGTCGAGGAGACGGGACCAGGCGTCGATGATCTCAAGCGCGGCGACCATGTGGTGATGGTCTTCGTCCCGAGCTGCGGCCACTGCCTGCCCTGCGCCGAGGGTCGGCCCGCGCTCTGCGAGCCGGCGGCGGCCGCCAACGGCAAGGGCGAATTGCTGTCGGGAGCAAAGCGCCTGCATCGCGGACCCGAGCGCTTGCACCATCACATGGGTGTTTCGGCCTTCGCCCAATACACCACGGCGTCGCGCCATTCGCTCATCAAGATCACCCGCGAATTGCCGCTTGACGAAGCGGCCCTATTTGGCTGCGCCGTGCTGACGGGCGTGGGCGCGGTGGTGAACACGGCCGGCGTTCGTGCGGGCCAGGCGGTGGCGATCGTTGGTCTCGGCGGCGTGGGGCTGAGCGCGCTCATCGGCGCTGTCGCGGTGGGGGCGCGCGAGATCATCGCCATCGACGTGAACGATGACAAGCTGGCGCTCGCCCGTCAGCTTGGCGCCACCGCCGCCTTTAACGCCCTGGACGCCGATTGCGTCGCCAAGGTGCGTGAGCAGACCGCCGGCGGGGTCGATGCGGCGATCGAGCTCGCCGGCTCGATCGCGGCGCTCGAGACGGCCTACAAGGTGACGCGCCGCGGCGGCCAGACGGTGACCGCGGGGCTGCCGAACCCGAGCCAGACCTTTCCGCTCTCGCCGGTCAATCTGGTGGCCGAGGAGCGCACGCTAAAAGGGAGCTATATCGGCTCTTGCGTGCCGTTGCGCGACCTGCCGCGCTACATCGCGCTCTACCGGCAAGGCCGCCTGCCGATCGACCGCCTGATGAGCGACCGCCTGCGGCTCGACCAGATCAACGAAGGCTTCGATCGCCTGGCGCAGGGCAAATCGGTGCGCCAGGT
>CAZLYV010000199.1:1969-4920 GCA_964563665.1 uncultured Acetobacteraceae bacterium | reverse complement strand
GGTCGCCCCGACGAAGCAGCGGACATCAGGTCATGTTGATGATGATAGTCTTCTTGTACGTGAAGTGTTCGATCATTGCCTCTAGCGAGGCTTCCCTGCCGAGGCCCGACTGCTTCATGCCGCCATAAGAGAGACCGGGTTGCACGACAAGATTCTGATTCACCTGCACGAAGCCCGCCTCGAGCCGCCGTGTCGCATCGAGCCCCGTCTTCAGATCGCGCGTCCACACCGAGGCGGCGAGGCCATAGGGGCTGTCGTTCGCCGCCGCGATCACCTGCTCGTAATCGCTCCATTTGATGACGCAGGTTACCGGGCCGAAAATTTCTTCCCTCGCCACGCGGCTGTCGTTCGACAGGCCGGTGAAGACGACCGGCTGCACGAAAAAGCCATCCTTCAGCCTGGCGTCTTTCGGCATGGCCGAGCATTGATGGGCGACCGCGCCCGGGGTCTCGCGGCCGATCTTGATGTATGACTGGACCTTGTCGAATTGCGGACGCGAAATGATGGCGCCGATGTCCGTCGCCTCGTCGAGCGGATCGCCCATCTTCATCGCGTCCACTTTCGCCTTGAGCTGGTCGACGAAGGCGTCATGCACCTTTTCGTGGACGAAGATCCGGCTGGCCGCCGTGCAGCTTTGCCCCTGGCGGGTGAAGCGCATGCCGACGATGGCGCCGGCGACCGCGCGCTCGACATCGGCATCGGCCATGACGATCATCGGGCTCTTGCCGCCGAGCTCGAGGGTGACCGGGATGAGCTTTTCGGCCGCGGTCTTGTAGACGATTTTGCCGGTTTCGACCGAGCCGGTGAAGGTGATCTTGCCCACCTTCGGATGGGCGACCAGCGGCGCGCCGCACTCAGGCCCCAAGCCCGAAAGGATATTGAACAACCCTGGGGGCAGGATCGTGTTCATGATCTGGCAGGTGCGCAAGACCGCAAGCGGCGCCTCCTCCGCCGACTTCACGACGACGGCATTTCCCGCGACCAGCGCCGGCGCGATTTTGAGCGCCATCAGCATCATCGGCACGTTCCATGGGATGATCGCACCGACGACGCCGATCGGCTCGCGGGTGGTGAGTGTCAGCATGTCGGGGTTGAACGGAACCGTTTCGCCTTTCAGCTCCGAGCCAAGTCCGCCGTAAAATACGAACACGTCCGCCAGTACCGAGGCCTCGACGCGGCTTTCGGTGCGAAGCGCCTTGCCGGTTTCCAGCGCCACGAGGCGCCCCAACTCCTCCACGTGCTCGTTCAGCAGACGCCCGCACTCGGCGACCAACTTGCCGCGCTGGCGAGCGGCCATCCTGATCCAGCCGGTTTGCGCCTTCGTGGCCGCGTCCACCGCGGCGTCAACGTCCGCTTTTTCGCCGAATGCGGCCTCGGCGATCTTGCCGCCGGTTGCGGGATTGACGACGGCGAACGTCTTTCCGGATTTCGCCGAGGTAAGCGCGCCATTGATCAGCAGCTTGCCCGATAACTGCCCGGCGAGCGCCATCGGATCGATGTTGGGCGTAAGAATATTTGCCGTCGGCATTTGTCCTTCCTCGCGTGTTGAAACCCGATCTCGCTGTATCGCGGCCGGCGATGGGTGAAATCACGCTCGCGTGAGCCCGCCCGAAAGCACGTCAGCCGCGGGCGCGTTCCTCGGCGAATAGATCCTTGTACCTCTCGCGCAGAAGATTCTTCTGCACCTTGCCCATCGTGTTACGCGGCAGCTCGTCGTGGAAAAAGACCCGCTTCGGTACCTTGTAGTTGGCGAGCTGATCGCGCACGTGACCGATGATGGCCTCGTCGGACGGGGGCGCGGCACCCTTGGATTTGACGATCGCGATCACGCCTTCGCCGAAGTCGGGATGCGGCACGCCGATCACCGCCGATTCGACTACGCCGTCGATCTGGTCGATGCAGTCCTCGATCTCCTTGGGATAGACGTTGAATCCGCCAGAGATGATGAGATCCTTCGCCCGGCCGGAAATGAAGACATAGCCCCGCGCATCCACGCGCCCGACGTCGCCGGAGATGAAATACCCATCGGATCGGAATTCGGCCTCTGTCCTTTCCGGCATCCGCCAGTAGCCCCGAAAGACGTTGGGGCCGCGCACCTCGATCACGCCGACCTCGCCGGCCGGCAAGGCGCTTCCCTTGGCGTCGGCGATCCTCAGCTCGACATCGGGGAGCGGCTGTCCGCAGCTTCCCGCGATCCGCTCGCCTTCGAGCGGGTTCGAGGTCAACATCCCGGTTTCGGTCATGCCGTAGCGCTCGAGAATCGTGTGGCCGGTGCGCACGCGGAATTCATTGAATGTGTCGACGAGCAGCGGCGCCGACCCGGCGACGAAAAGCCGCATGTGCTTGACGAGCTCGCGGGTGAAGCCGGGGTGGCCGAGAAGCCGGACATAAAACGTCGGCACGCCCATGAACACGGTGGCGCGCGGGAGGAGGCGGATAACGACGTCGGCGTCGAAGCGCGGCAGGAACAGCATGCCGGAGCCGTTCATCAGCACGCAGTTGGTGGCGACGAACAGCCCATGGGTGTGAAAAATCGGCAGCGCGTGCAACAGCACGTCGTCGGGACGGAAGCCCCACGCCTTGTGCAAGGTGAGCGCGTTCGAGGCCAGGTTCCAGTGGCTCATCATCGCGCCCTTGGAGCGGCCGGTGGTGCCCGAGGTGTAAAGAATCGCCGCCAGATCGTCGCGTGACGCCGAGACCGTATCGGTCATCGGGATCAGTGATGACGCGCGCGCGGCAAACGTACCGCCGCCATTGGCATCGAGGGTCAGCACATGTGGTACGCCGGTCGCCTTGGCGATTTCGCCGACCCAACTTTCGGCGTCGGGTCGACAGACGACGACCCGTGGCGTGGCGTCGCCGAGGAAATACGAAATTTCGCCGCGCTGGTAGGCGGTGTTGAGGGGAAGGTAGACCGCCCCGGCCTTGAGCGCGGCGAGGTAAAGAAAAAT
>CAZLYV010000199.1:0-1869 GCA_964563665.1 uncultured Acetobacteraceae bacterium | reverse complement strand
ACCCATAGCGGCCCAAGGATCGTCTCGAGAAGCGTGAACAGACCGACCTCCGCCGCCTTGAGACGGCGGGCGGCCACCGTCATCAGCAGACAGCCGAGCCCGAGCTGTACCACGCCCATGAAAGCAAGGATGGTAACATCGCCAAGCTTCGCCGTGAGCGGCCAGCCGGCCGGCAACGCGACAACGATCGAGACCAAACCGGCAATGAGGACGGTGGGGACCATATCGACCGAGGTGCCCGCCCGCCGCAATAGCGTGAGATTGCAGGCATAGGCGAGGGGAACGCCGGCGGCGATGAGATTGCCAACCCACCCACCGCCCGACAGCGAATCGGCAAACATCACGACGATGCCGGAAACCGCGACGGCCATCGCGATCCATGTCCTGAAGGCGATCGTTTCGCCAAGGAAGAACCGGCCGAACGCCGCGGTGGCGAACGGCGCCATGCTCATTGTGACGAGCGTGTTGGCGACCGTGGTGTGCGTAAGCGAGATGATGAAGAAGAAAAACGTCAGCGACAGGAAAAATCCGGCGAGGAACCCCGGCACGCCGACATTGATAAATACGCGCGCCGCGCGGCGGCCGTGCCAGACGATCAACACGCCGCTCATGAACACGACCATGAACAGGGACCGCCAGAAGACGATTTCCCAACCGTCGGTGACGGATTGGCTGCGCACCAAAAGGCCGCCGATGCTCCAGCACACGCCCGCCGCGACCATCAGCAGACGGCTGCGAAAATGGCCCGCGCGTTCGGGGGAATCAGCCGACATGACTCAGGTTGCCGCGGGGGCGGCCGATACGCGGCGGCGCAGATCGGCGATGCATTTCACAGCAAGGGCGCCGAGCACGACCGCGCCGCCAATCAGCGTCGTGAAGGCCGGCTCTTCGCCGACAAAGAGCCAGACCCAGATCGGTCCGAGCACGGGCTCGAGAAGCGCCAGCAAGGTAACCTCCGCCGCCGGAAGACGGCGGAGCGCCGAATAAAAGAGTGTCACGCCGGCGACGTTCTGCACGATACCGAGCATGAACAGAAGGCTCATGTCGCGGGCCGAGATTGCGAATGGGTCGGTGAAGGGGAGGGCCGTGATGGCAGCGAGCGCGCCGGCGATCACCGTTGCGGGAATGAGGTTGAAGGTTCGCCAGCGGCGAATGACGAGAACGTTTATGGTCGAGCAGGCCACGACCATAAGGGCCAGCAGGTCACCCGTCAGCCGTTGCTCGCCGCCCGTGCTGCCGAGCGATCCAAAAATCACCGGAACGAGCCCGGCGAAGGCGATCCCAAGCAATGCCGCGCTTAACGTATCGACTCGTTCACGCAGGAGCAGCGGCGCGAGAAGGGCGACGAGGATCGGCGAGCTCGACTGGATGATGAGAACGTCGGCCACGGTCGTCGTCATTATCGCCAGTACGTGAAAGCTAAAGACGCCGGCGAGCATCAGCGCGGAGAGCCAGCCGATCCATCCGGCGCGGCAAAAATCGACGATCGGCGCCATCTTGAACAAGAGGACGAGAGCCGCGCCGAGGACGATCGCGTGACTGCCCGAGCGCCAGAAGACGATATCCCACGGCCCCGCTTCGACCGAGCGCATGACGACGCCGCCCACGCTCCAGCACAAAGGTGCGCCGATGGCCGCGAGCGTCGCGCCGAGGCGTGGAGATGGGACGTGCGACATATCGGGAATGCCCAAGGCCGGACCAAAGTCGCGGCCGCAAAGGAGCTGAACCGGTCACGTTCTTAGCCGCGGCGGCACCGGGGTGTCCAGATCAGGTGCGGCATGGCGGGCATGCGGCTGGCGCCACGCCGCCAGGTTCGCTAGAACATCGCGCGATGATACCTCGCTTCGACAGCTTCGCGGCGCTTGGGGC
>CAZLYV010000198.1:0-4929 GCA_964563665.1 uncultured Acetobacteraceae bacterium | reverse complement strand
TCCTCACCATGCAGGAGATCTTCCGTTTCCAGCGCCAGTCGGTCGATGCGCAAGGCAAGGTGCTCGGCCAGTTCCGCGCCACCGGCGTTCGGCCGAAATTCATGGCCCACCTGGCGGAGCGTGGGGTTCATCTGGGCACCGATCTTTTCCGCCCCGACCGCGTGATGGGATGAGGTTTGCGCCATGACAGTCGACCCGGTGACGATCCTGCTCGGTCTGGTCTTTCTAACCGTCCTTCTGCTCGTCGAGGGGCTGTTCTATCTGATCCGCGACATTCGCGGCACCGACCAGGCGATCAACCGCCGGATGCGAATGCTCGCCGCGGGCGAATCCTCGGAGCGGGTCCTGCTACGGCTTCGCCGCGGCGACAACCGGAAGCGAATCTTCGCCGCGATTCCCGGTTTCTTCCGCATCGACCGCCTGCTGACCCAGGCGGGCATGCTGATTTCCACCGGGCGCTTCGTGACGCTGTGCATCCTTTTCTCGGCGATCGTGCTGCTGCTGATGCGGCTTTTTCCGGTTCTGCCCTTCATCGCCTCGGTTCCCGTCGCGGTCGCTGTCGGGTTCAGTCTGCCGCTCCTGCTGATCGCCCAGCGACGTCGCTCGCGCGTCAAGCGCTTCAACGAGCAACTGCCTGAGTCGGTCGACATTGTCGTCCGCTCCTTGCGCGCCGGGCATCCCGTGAGCGTGGCGCTGAAGATGGTGAGCAAGGAACTTACCGATCCGGCCGGCTCCGAGTTTGGCATCCTCGTCGACGAGATGACCTACGGCCTGGAGTTGCGCGACGGGCTGGCGAACATGTCCGAGCGAATGCCGCTCCCTGACCTGTATTACGTGATCGTGGCGATCAACGTTCAGTACGGCACCGGCGGCAACCTCGCCGAGGTGCTGGATGGCCTGTCGCGCGTGATCCGCGACCGCTTCCACATGTTCCGCAAGATCAAGGCGGTTTCCGCCGAGGGACGCCTGTCGGCGATGATCTTGACGATCCTGCCGTTCTTCGTCGTGTTCATGATGATGATCGTAAGTCCACGCTATTTCGGCGAGGTAAGGGACGATCCTCTGCTGCCGGTGATGATCGGCATTGGCATGACGATGCTGATGATTGGGATCGCCGTGATGTGGAAGATGGTCCGCATTCGGGTGTGATTGGGACGAGGCGAGGGCGCGATGAATGAGCTTTTGACGGCGCTGGCGGATTCGAGATTCGTCGTGCTGGCGCTTGTCTTCGGCGCCGTGTTCGTCGCCGTGATCGGGGTCGGCGTTCTGGTCGGCCGAAACCCGGTGAGCGAGCGCCTTGGCGGCGGCGGCAAGGGAGACCTTGTTGACGTCCCGGCCGCCAAATTACGGCAACAGGGCGGACGGTGGATCGAGAATCCGCTCGTCAAGCAATTCGCCCGCCGGTTCACGCGCGGTGACGATCGGGGTCTTTCGACCCTGCGTCGCCGGCTGGTCCAGGCGGGGTACATGCAGCCATGGGCGCTGACGGGGATGTACGCCGCGCGCATGACCCTCGCGGTCGTCCTTCCGTTGACGCTGATCACGGTCGTGCCGCTTCTGGCTGGCGGGCTGTCGGTGAACCGCCTTCTCGCGGTGGCGATGCTATCGGGACTGGTCGGCCTCTATTTGCCGACGATCTGGATCACCCATCGCATCGATGCGCGCCAGCAGGCCATACGCGAATCGCTTCCCGATTCGCTCGATATGATGCTGGTGTGCGTCGAGGCCGGCCTTGGACTTGACGCGGCACTGGCACGCGTGGCGCAGGAGATCGAGCGCGCCCACCCGCTGCTCGCCTTCCATTTGCAGCTGGTGGGCCTGGAGCTGCGCGCAGGCCGGAGCCGCGACCAGGCGCTACGCTCGATGGGCGAACGGGTCGGCCTCGATGAAGTAAACTCGCTGGTGACGGTGGTCCTGCAGTCGGAGGCGCTCGGCACCAGCCTCGGCCAGGCGTTGCGCGTCTACGCCGACGATATGCGCAAGAAGCGCCTCATGAAGGCCGAGGAGAAGGCCAACATGCTGCCGGTCAAGCTGTCGATTCCGCTGGTGATATTCGTTCTGCCGGCGCTGATGATCGTCATGATGTCGCCCGCGGTGATCAAGGTCATCCGGGTCATCCTGCCGGTGTTCAAGGGGACGGCGAGGTAAGGCCGGTACGTCGCGCAGCTTTTTGCGCGCCCGGCGAATGAATGGGGGAGCAGGGGCCATGGGATACAAGACGATCGTACTCGTCGCGGGCGCGGTGATCGGCGTCGGACTGGCGGCCTGCGCCGAGGGCGATCAAGGCGCTTCGCCGTTCACGCCGGTGATGAAAATTTTTTCCTCGCCGCACATTCCGATAACGTCCCATGAGCGCGGGAAACAGTTACTCGAGGTCGGCCAATTGATTCTCGCGCTCGAGCAATTCCACGTCGCGCTCGTCGACAATCCGCGTTCGGTCGATGTCCTCAATGCGCTCGGCGCCACCTATGATCAGCTCGCTCGTTCCGAGATTTCGGAGCAGTATTACCGCCGTGCGCTGCTGATCGCGCCGAGCTCGCCACAGACCCTCAACAACCTCGGTTATTCGTACATGCTGCAAGGCAGGCGCGCCGAGGCGGCGCGGCTCTTTCAACGGGCCATGGCCATTGACCCGACCAACGTTGCCGCGCAGGCAAACCTCGCGCGTCTTGACGCTGGACCGGCGCCAGGTGCAGCGCTCCAGCGCGACAGGCTGGTTGCGGCAGCCGCCACACCTGCGCGGGCCCCGGGAGTCGTCGCGGCCCGAAACGGCGCACCGCCATCCGCCGAACTGCAGATTGTCCGCCAGTCTCCGACGGTCCAGGTTCTGGTCATGTACGCGCCGCCGATGCTTGCCGCCGCCGCCCCGGCTGAGGATGATTTGCCCTTGCTCACGCCGCCGTCTTCCGAAGAAGCGGCATCGCCGCGAAGTGCCCGACCCGCGCCACGCAATCTGAAGGAACTCTCCACCGCCCGGACGCGGATCCCGGTCCCGAATTCGGTCACGGTCGAGCCACCGCGGTTGGTCGCTACCGAGGAGCGTACGGCGATTCTCCAGTACGTAGCCTACGTCCCATCGGCTGATCGCGTCCGGCCGGCGATCGCCCGCGATCGGGGTCTGCGCGCCGCCGAAATCGACGTGTCGAATGGCGCGGGCCGGCGGTTCATGGCCGCGCGCATGAGCGCCTGGCTCGCCACGCAGGGGGCCGGCCGGACGCGACTTTCGAACGACGAAACCTTCGCCAATCGGCGGAGCGTCATCTATTTCCGTGGCGGGTTCCGCGACGAGGCGGAGGACCTCCAACGACTTCTGCCGCCCGATATCCTTATCCGAGTCGCACCCGATGGGCAGCGAACGCCGCTTCGCCTCAAGCTTGGCGGCGATCTCCTGGCGTTCGACCGAATGCTGATTGTGCGTCTCAACCATCAACGGTGGAGCTAGCAAAGCCATGCGCGACACTCGGGTCGCCGATCTGGGGTTCGAATTCCGGCGGTTCGTGCTTTTTGCGCCGCTCGCGGCATTGCTCGCCGGTTGTGGAATAGACCCCACGGAGTCGCGCAAGCTGAGCGAGGTTTTCTCCATCGCCGACCTCGACGCCAGCGTGATCCAGGGCGAGCAAGCCGTGGAGGCCGGGCTATACGACGAGGCGAACGTCCGGTTTACGCGTGCTCTCCAGCTCCAGCCGACCAACCGTCGCGCGAAGCTTGGTTTGGCCGAAGTGCTTCTGGCGCAAGGCCGCTATCAGGAAGCGCTCGGCCGGTTCGAGGAAGCTCAGACAGACCTGACCCTCGAGCCTCGCGCGCTGCAGGGCAAGGGCATCGCGTTGCTGGCTCTCAACAGCCGGGATCCCGCCTGTACGATCCTCGACGAAGTCGTTCTCCGCGATCCGAGTCTCTGGCGGGCCTGGAATGGCGTCGGTCGCTGCCGCGATATGGACCAGCAATGGGACAAATCGGTGATCGCATATCGCACGGCGCTCGAGATCCAACCGAATTCGGCGATTCTGCACAACAATCTGGGCTTCTCCTTCATGCTGCAGAATCGGCCGACGGACGCGGTGGCGGAATTTGTCATCGCTCTCAAGCGGGACCCACAGCTCGCCGTCGCGCGGGCCAATCTCCGCCTGGCGCTTGCCGCCCAAGGTCGATACGAGGAAGCGCTGATCGACGTAGCGAAGGACGAATACGCGCGTGCGCTAAACAACGCCGGCTTTGTCGCGATGATGCGCGGCGATTACGCGCAGGCGGAGTCCTATCTGAGCCGGGCGATGGAAAACAGCCCGGCCTTCAACGAAGTCGCGTCGCGCAATCTCAGTCATCTCCAGCAAATTAAGAAATAGCCGGCGCCAGGGAAGATCGAAGGGCGCAGGCCGCGCGCGATCATGCGCCGGTCGAACGCTTGGGCGCCCTAGCGATTTCACTCCAGCTTCATGAACCCGTTCGCGCTTTCAGTGCTCGCGCTTTACGCCGGCATCCTGCTGTGGACCGCCGCCATCGATGCGCAACGGTTCGTCATCCCGAATCGGCTGGTGCTTGCGTTGGTCGCGGCATTTGCCGTCGCCGGTCCGCTCCTTCTTCCGCTCGATATGATCCCTCGCCATCTCGGCGCGGGTGTCGTCGTATTGGGCGTTGGGCTGCTGCTTTTCCGTTTTCGGCTGCTCGGCGGCGGCGACGTTAAGCTGTTTGCGGCGGTTGCCGTCTGGATCGGCCTCAACATGGTGCTGATCTTGCAGCTGCTGTTCGTGATTCTCGCCGGGGGCGTCCTCTCGCTCCTGCTGCTGGCAGCGCGAACCCGCCTGGGGCGCGAGCTCGTACGCCCGCTTCTAGCCGCGGCCGGCGTATCGCCGCGCCTGCTCGACAAGGGCGCGCCGGTGCCCTATGCGATCGCCATATGCATCGGCTCGCTGGCGGTCGTTCCCTGGATGCCGG
>CAZLYV010000197.1:0-4936 GCA_964563665.1 uncultured Acetobacteraceae bacterium | reverse complement strand
TATTTCGAGTGGATGCGAAACATTCAGCCGTGGTCGATTTCACGCCAACTCTGGTGGGGCCATCAGATTCCCGCCTGGTACGGCCCGGACGGTCGCATCTTCGTGGAAATGGATGAGGCCGTGGCGCGGAGTGCCGCGCGCGCGCATTACGGCAAGGACGTCGAGCTTACCCGCGATCCCGACGTCCTCGACACGTGGTTCTCCTCCGCGCTGTGGCCGTTCTCGACGCTGGGATGGCCTGCAAGTACGCCGGAACTCGCCCGCTATTATCCAACCGACGTGCTGGTCACCGGCTTCGACATCATCTTCTTCTGGGTCGCGCGGATGATGATGATGGGCCTCAAGTTCATGGGTGAAGTGCCGTTTCGCACCGTCTACATCCACGCCCTCGTGCGCGACGCCAAGGGACAGAAGATGTCGAAGTCGAAGGGGAACATCATCGATCCCCTCGACCTCATCGCGCGTTACGGCTGCGATGCGCTGCGCTTCACGCTGGCGGCGCTGGCGGCGCAGGGACGCGACGTCAGGCTCGCCGAATCGCGCGTCGAGGGGTACCGCAATTTTGCGACCAAGCTGTGGAACGCCGCGCGTTACTGCCAGATGAACGGCTGCGTTGCGCCGATGGACTTCAAGCCTGCGAGCGCCCAACTCACCGTGAACAAATGGATCCTGGGCGAGCTCGCGCAGGCGGCGGCCGAAATCGACGCGGCGCTCGAAGCGTTCCGCTTCAACGACGTTGCGAACGCGCTTTACCACTTCACCTGGGGTACGTTCTGCGACTGGTATCTCGAGTTCACCAAGCCGGTGCTGAACGGCGCGGACGTGAGCGCCGCCGCCGAGACGCGTGGCGTGACCGGCTTCGTGCTTAGCGAGCTTCTGAAGCTCCTCCATCCCCTGATGCCCTTCATCACAGAAGAGCTATGGGACAAGCTCGATTTTGCGCGCGGCCAGATGCTGATCACGACCGCTTGGCCAGCGTTGGGGCCTGACCTCGCCGATCCCGCGGCCAAGGCGGAGATGGATTGGGTATTGCGCCTTATTTCAAGGGTCCGGTCGCTGCGCGCTGAGTATGACATTCCGGGCGGGGAGCCGCTTGGAGTCGAACTCCTTGGACTAAGTTCGCAAGATTTTGCGCGATTGAAGCGGTATGAGCCGCAAGTTCAACGCCTTGCATGGCTTGCCACGATCGAAACGACCGAAGGCGCGCTTACCGCAGAAAAATTGGTGGAAGATGTGTTCGAAGATATTCGACTTCGAATTCCGGTCGATAACATTGACATCGACAGTCAGCGGAAGAAGTTTGAAAAATTGATCGCTCGGAGCCAGAAGGTCCTGGGCGAGATTGACCAGAGACTGAGCAATCCTCAGTTCATGTCGAAAGCCGAGGCGGAAGTCATCGAAGTGCAGCAAGAGCGGCGGAAAAGTGAGCAAATCGCTCTCGATGGCTTCTTGCAAGCGCTAAAGCGTCTCTCCGCGCTGTAACCGCACGGTGGCCCGCTGCATATGCGCCCAACGCAAGACTGGATGTCGTAGACGTCCTCTACACTTTCACTTGCAATCTGAGTAGGCTCGTCAGCCAAGAGCAATCTGGAATTCCGGGAGGAACCATGGGTCCGTCCAATCCCAAATTCGACAAGTCCAAGCTGCCCAGCCGCATCACGACGGTCGGCCCGGAGCGCGCGCCGCACCGCTCGTATCTCTACGCGATGGGGTTGTCGGAGGCCGAGATCAACCAGCCGCTGGTCGGCGTGGTGACGACGTGGAACGAGGCGGCGCCGTGCAACATTTCGCTCATGCGTCAGGCGCAGTCGGTCAAAAAGGGCGTCAAGGCCGCCGCCGGTACGCCGCGCGAGTTCACCACCATCACGGTGACCGACGGCATCGCCATGGGCCACCAGGGGATGAAGTCGTCGCTGGTGAGCCGCGAGGTCATCGCCGATTCGGTCGAGCTCACCATGCGCGGCCACTGTTACGACGCGCTGGTCGGGCTCGCCGGTTGCGACAAGTCGCTCCCCGGCCTGATGATGGCGATGGTGCGGCTCAACGTGCCTGCTGTGTTCATGTACGGAGGTTCGATTCTGCCGGGACGATTCAAGGGCAAGGACGTGACGGTGGTCGATGTGTTCGAGGCCGTCGGCGCGCACTCGGCAGGCAAGATGTCGGACGCCGATCTCCACGAACTCGAGTGCGTGGCGTGCCCGTCGGCCGGGTCGTGCGGCGGCCAGTTCACCGCCAACACCATGGCCTGCGTATCCGAAGCAATCGGGCTGGCGCTCCCCGGCTCGGCGGGCGCGCCGGCGCCCTATGACTCGCGCGACCGCTACGCCGAAGCGTCGGGCGAGGCGGTGATGAACCTGCTGAAGATCGGCCTGCGCCCGCGCGATATCGTCACGCGCAAATCGCTCGAGAATGCGGCGATGGTGGTCGCGGCCTCCGGCGGCTCGACCAATGCCGGTTTGCACTTGCCGGCAATCGCCCACGAGGCGGGAATCGATTTCGACCTGCACGACGTGTGCGCGATCTTCCGCAAGACGCCCTACATCGCCGATTTGAAGCCGGGCGGCAAATACGTGGCGAAAGACCTGTTCGACGTGGGCGGCGTGCCGGTGATCCTGAAGGCGCTGCTCGACGGCGGCTTTCTCCACGGCGACTGCATCACGGTCAGCGGCAAAACGATCGCCGAAAATCTCAAGGATGTCGTACTGCCGAAGAACCAGGACGTCGTCTATCCGACCAGCCGGCCGCTGTCCAAGACCGGCGGCGTCGTCGGCCTCAAGGGCAACCTTGCGTCTCAGGGCGCGATCGTCAAGGTGGCGGGCACCAAGATGCTCGAATTCACCGGCACGGCGCGCGTGTTCGATTCCGAGGAAGAGGCGTTCGAGGCGGTGGTCAATAAGAAATACAAGGCGGGCGACGTGATCGTCATTCGCTACGAGGGCCCGCGCGGCGGCCCCGGTATGCGTGAGATGCTGTCGACCACCGCGACGATCTACGGGCAGGGGATGGGCGAGAAAGTCGCGCTCATCACCGACGGCCGCTTCTCGGGCGGCACGCGCGGTCTTTGCGTCGGGCATGTCGGGCCGGAGGCGGCCATGGGCGGCCCGATCGGCCTCCTCAAGAACGGTGACATCATCCACATCGACACCGAGAAAGGGATCCTCGACGTCAAGCTTTCGGCGGCCGAGCTCAAGGCGCGCCGCAAGACGTGGAAGCCGCGCCGGCACGACTTCCAGTCGGGCACGCTGTGGAAATACGCCCAGACGGTTGGCGACGCAGAGAAGGGCGCGGTCACGCATCCCGGCGCCAAGGCCGAGACGCACGTCTACGCCGATATTTGAACGTTCCGACTGGCCTTGCGTCATGTACACCCCTCACCCCGACCCTCTCCCTGTGGGAGAGGGGGAACCCGGCGCGGTAGCGCCGGGTGGGTGAGGGGAGCGCAGCGACGCTGTCTGTTCACGAACTACCATCATTCATGCCCACCATCGCCGTCGGCGGCTTTCAGCACGAGACCAATACCTTCGCGCCGTCGAAGGCGACGCTTGACGATTTCCGTCATGGCGGCGGCTGGCCGCCAATGGCGCGCGGGAGCGCCGTACTCGACGCCGTCGCCGGCGCCAACATTCCGCTCAACGGCTTCATCGAAGCGGCGCGCGCGTGCGGACACAAAATCGCGCCGCTCGCGTGGGCCAACGCCACGCCCTCGGCGCACGTAACGCACGAGGCTTACGAGCACGTCGCCGGGCTCCTGCTCGAGGAACTCGGCCGCGCGATGCCGGTCGATGCCGTCTATCTCGACCTGCACGGCGCGATGGTCGCCGAGCATCTCGATGACGGGGAGGGTGAGCTGCTGGCCCGCCTGCGCCGTGTCGTCGGCCCGCGAGTCCCGATGGTGGCGAGCCTCGATCTGCACGCCAATGTCAGCCGCGCGATGGTCGAGCGTTCTGAGGCTCTCGTTGCTTATCGCACTTATCCGCACGTCGATATGGCGGACACTGGACGGCGCGCCGCCGCGTTGCTCGATCGCATCCTGCAGAACGGGACGCCGCCCGCGAAGGCGTTCCGTCAGCTCCCCTTCCTGATTCCGCTTACGGCGCAGTGCACGCTGGTCGATCCGGGGAAGGCGATCTACGCACGCCTGGCCGAGCTTGAAAGCGAGGCTGACGCGATGCTCTCATTCACGCCGGGTTTTCCGGCGGCCGACATTGCCGATTGCGGACCCTCGGTCTTCGGCTACGGCGGGCAAGCGCGCACGCTTGAGCGTGCGGTCGGCGAGCTATCGCGCGAAATCGAGGGGCGCGAGGGTGAATTCGAAGCCGAGCTTTTTTCTCCCGACGAAGGCGTACGGCGCGCGATGGCGCGCTCGACGCCGGGCGGTCCACCGGTGGTCCTCGCCGACACCCAGGACAATCCCGGCGCCGGCGGCAACGGCGATACCGTGGGCCTGCTCGAGGCCATGCTGCGGGGTAACGCAGAGGACGCCGTATTGGGACTTCTGATCGACGCTACCGCCGCCAAGCAAGCCCACGACGCGGGCGTGGGCGCGGAGCTTGAATTTTCGCTCGGCGCGAAGTCCGGACTGCCCGGCCACTTCCCTTGCGTCGGCCGCTTCCGCGTCGAGCGCCTGGGCGACGGCAATTTCACCTGCACCGGCCCGTTCTACGGCGGCAATCGCATGCGCCTCGGGCCGATGGCGGCGCTGCGGCGCGACGGAGTGACCGTCGTGCTTGCCAGCCGCAAGGTGCAGGCCGCCGATCAAGAAATGTTCCGCCACCTCGGGATCGAGCCGTCGCGCCTTCGGCTGCTGGCGCTCAAAAGCTCGGTGCATTTTCGCGCGCACTTTCAGCCGATCGCCCGCGAGGTCCTGATCGTCGCGGCGCCGGGCCCCAATCCCGCCGATACGACGACGCTGCCGTGGCGCAAGCTCAGACCCGGC
>CAZLYV010000196.1:0-4948 GCA_964563665.1 uncultured Acetobacteraceae bacterium | reverse complement strand
GCTGCACGGAATGCCCGACGATATCTCTGCCTTCGCCCTCGCGCCCGCTTTGGCGAGAATGGGTCGCTGGCGTGGAGTGGAGCCTCGTGCGGGCACTCGATGCATATTTCGACTGGCGTCAACGGGTCCAGTCGCGACGGCAGCTCTTGACCCTCGACGATCGGCTGCTCAAGGACATCGGCATCGATCGCGGGGCGGCCGAGGCCGAGGCGCGGCGGAGCGGACCACTGTTGCCGTGGTAGTGATCGCCGGTCAGTCCGCGGGGTTTGCACGCAAGAACAGCTTGCCCGCGCCGTGCAGCGCGTCGTAGAGCCGCGCGAACTCGGCCAGAAATTCCTCGGGCGCGAGCGTGGCCACGCGTAGCTTGAGAGCTTTCTCGATCTCGGCAAGCGTGCGCCGGCCGTCGATCAGGCCGGCGATCGCGGGGGCCAGGCGCGGCAGGGGCAGGCGCAGCGTCAGACCATCGGCGTCGATCGACAGCACGCCGCTTGGCTTCAAGCCGCGGGCGAGCGCGTCGGCGCTCAAATCGCTGAGCACGGGAACGAGATCACGTCGGTCCGGTCTTGGCGGGGCGACCGGGTTGGCCTTCTTTACTGCATAAAATACGTGCGCCTTGAGATTGCCGGCCAACGCCTCGGCGATGCCGGCGCGTGCCAGCGGATCGAGGCCGGACAGGCGCTTCAACAGCCCCGCATCGGAAAGATAGCTTGCCGGCTCGTAGCGGGCGGGGGGCACGAAGCCGACGAGACGCAAGCCCGCGCCCTCGACCAGTGCAGCGATCTCGGCGACGCCGTAAGCGCGGTCGCGCGCGTGCAAGAGCAGATCGAAGAGGCCGGGATCGCCTTGCGTCAAGTGATCGGCGATGAACGGATTGCGCTTGAGCCAATTGGTCGCCGGGAGCTGGGCGAGAAGCTTGCGCGCGAGCGCCACGCGCGCCTGCACGTCGTCGCTCGGGGCGACGAGGCGCCGCAGCACGTCTTGCACCGGATAGACGCCGGTGCGGCCAAGCGCGCCATAGACCATCACGCCCATTCCGCCGTCGGGCGCGAGCGCGTCCACCAGCAGGCGCAATCCGCCGGCGGGATCTTCGAGATGATGCAGGACCCCGCAGCAGTCGATGTAATCGAATTGGCCCAACCCGAGATGCGGCAGATCGACGAGCGTTTGATTGACGACGCGGATATTCGACAACTTGCGCGCGGCCGCGCGCGCCGCTGCGATGCGGCAGGACGCCTCGGACCAGTCGAGATGAACGATTTCGGCCTCGCGCGCACCGGCCGCCACGAGCTGGGCGCCCAACATGATCGAAGCGTCTCCCGTGCCGCCTCCAGCGACGAGCGCACGGAACGGCCGCCTGAAATTGCGCCCGCCGGCGAAGACGAAATGGTTGAGTTCGTTGAGCTCGCTCGGACTGCCGATGATGAGCCGCTTCGCTTCCTCGCGGGGATCGCGCGGCGGATAGGGAAGCGCCTCGTATTGCCTGTGGACCGGATCGCTCATTGCCGCGGCGATGGTGCCGGACGGCGCGACCAAGGTCCAGCCGCCGGCCGGTTCACCCGGATCCCGTCGTCAGAACGATTTTTCCGGTCGTTCGGCGGCTGAGCAACATGTTCATCGCTTCGGCGACGTCGGCGAGGTCGAAGCAATGCGAGACATGCGGCTTCAGCTTGCCCTCGCGCCACCATTCGATGAGCTGCTCGAAGGATTGCCGCACGATCTCCGGCGCCTTTTGCCGATAGCCGCCCCAGAACACGCCGATCACCGCGACGTTTTTCACCAGCAGAATATTGGCCGGAATTTGCGGCGGCCGGCCGCTGGCAAAGCCGATGACGAGGATGCGGCCCTGCCAGGCGATCGATCGCAGCGCCGCATCGAACGCATCGCCGCCCACCGGATCGAACACCACATCGACGCCGCGCTCGCCGGTGATCTGCTTGACGCGCTGGCGCAAATCCTCGGCCACGTAGTCGATGACATGGTCGGCGCCGTGGTCCTTTGCAGCCGTCAGCTTGTCCTTGCCGCGGGCGGCGGCGATGACCGTCGCGCCCATCGCCTTGCCGATCTCGACCGCGGCGAGCCCGACGCCACCGCCGGCGCCCAGCACCAGCAACGTCTCGCCCGCTTTGAGGTGGCCGCGCCAGTTGAGCGCACCGTGGGCCGTTCCGTAGACAATCGGGAAGCCGCCAGCGGGAGTCATATCGCATTGCTTCGGCACCGGAAACACGTCGATCGCGCGTGCGACGATTTCCTCGGCGAAACTGCCCATGCCCATCGCCGCCATGACCCGGTCGCCGACCTTGATGCCCTTGACGTCGGGCGCTACCTCGCTGACCACGCCGGCTGCCTCGAGCCCCGGCGTGAAGGGAAACGGCGGCTTGATCTGATAGGCGCCACTGACCACCAGCGCGTCGGCGAAGTTGAGCCCGGCCGATTTGACGGCAATGCGCACCATTCCCTTGGCGAGAGGAGCTGGAGTCGCGTCCTCGATTCGCAACACGGAGGGATCGCCATGGGAGCGACAGACGACGGCGCGCAAGGTGGAACTCACCAGTTGAGGGCCGGCGCAATGGCGCCGACGGTCTTGCCGGCGATGTTCGTCACCGGCACTTCGATCAACGCCGCCATTGCCGCCCGCTCGCTCGCATCGAGGCCGGCGTAGCGCGCGAGCAGCGCCGCCATCGCCACCTCGGCGGCGCGCCCGGCGCCATCGTCGATCTTGAGCGCGAGCCCAAGGCCCTTTGCCGGAATTGCCGCGACGTAGACGCCCTCCGCTCCCCCCTTGAGGATCGTCTTGCCGTGCGCGATACGCGAGGCGTCGAGCCCGAAATGTCCGGTCCAGGCGACCATCTCGGGGTACGCCACCATCGCCGCCGCAAGCCTTTGGCAGGCCGCCCTGCGCAAAGCGGGAAGCCCGGCGGGCGCCCCGAAACAAGCGAGCCCACGCGCCAAGGCGCGTAACGGGATGCCGATCTGCGGGAATCCGCAACCGTCGATGCCGCGCGGAGCGTCGGCGAGGCTTAGGCCGCACATTTCCTCGAGCGCATGGAGCATCCGCGATTGCGCCGGATGTTCGGACGCGATGTAGCCGCTCGTCCGTTCGCCCATATGCCGCGCCGTCGCGAGCACGCCGGTATGTTTGCCCGAACAATTGTGATGCAGCGTCGATGGCGCTTCGCCGGCGTGGATCAGCGCATGGGCCGAGGGCACGTGGTAGGGAAGATGCGCGCCGCATTCGAGGTCGGCGGGCCCGAGCCCCAAGCGCGCGAGCCACGCGGCCACGCGCTCGACATGCCGCTTCTCGCCGCCGTGACTGGCGCAAGCAAGCGCCAGATCCGGCGGTTCGGCGCGCGACGCGTCGGCGGCGCCGGTCTCGACGAGGGGCAGCGCCTGCAGCGGCTTGATCGCCGAGCGCGGAAATACCGGCCGGTCGATGTCGCCGGCGTGCATGACGATGCGGCCGTCGGCATCGACGATGGCGGCCCAGCCGCGATGACGGCTTTCGACCATTGCGCCGCGGCGGATTTCGACGAGAATCGGCGGCGCCGCCTGGGTTGTGGTGGAATTCGCGGGGATGACCGGCGGCATTATGGATGAATCGAATCCCGAATCGGATGAGATTAGTGTCAAACTTGCCTGTTATGGTTCCCATAGGCAAGTTTTTCGGCGGTTGGCGGGAGAAATAGTTTGCGCGGTTATTTCGCAATCGGCGTCGAGGGCGTCAGCAAGCCGATGAATGTCGGCAGCCTTTTTCGTACCGCGCACGCCTTCGGCGCGAGCTTCGTCTTCACCATCGCCGCCGCCTACAAGCGCGAGGAAGGCAACCTCGCCGACACCTCCGACGCCGCGGCGAACGTTCCCTTCTACGAATTCGCCGATGTGGCGCAGTTCAGGCTACCGCGCGGCTGCACGTTGATCGGCGTCGAGCTATCGCCCGATGCGGTCGAGCTGCCGAGCTTTCGCCACCCGCATTGCGCCGCCTACGTGCTCGGGCCCGAGCGCGGCGAGCTGTCGCTTGAGCTCACCCGGCTCTGTCAGCACGTGGTCAAGATCCCGACGCGATTCGCGATCAATCTGGCGCTCGCCGGCGCGATCGTGATGTATGACCGGCTGCTCGGTCTCGGGCGATTTCCGGGCCGGCCGGTGACGCCGGGCGGTCCGCCGGTGAAACTGCCCGAGCACAATTTCGCGCCGCCGAAACTGCGGCGCCGTCTTGCGCGCCCGTCGACGCCGCGCGACTGAGCGAAATACCGCGCGCGCTATCGCTATCCTCGACTGGCGGTCAGTTGACGCGCCGTATCTGCCGTGTCATACGCGACCGGCCCGCCGTCGGATCAACGATCGATGGCCGATCTCAATCATTTCGAGGACTTGACAGCTCCATGTCCCGTGCGGCCGTGACCGTCATGACGTTGCTGCTGGCGCTCGTTGCCGTTGCGGCCGACGCCCAAACCCAGCGAGCGCCCGCCAAACCGACGCCACCGCCGCCGTCCGCCCCTTCGCCGGCCGGACCCAAATCGCTCGGCGTGTTTCAGGGCTGGACGGCGGCCGAAATCGCGCCGAAGGAGGGCAAGGTCTGCTATGCCGTCGCCCGACCCGCCAAATCGGACGCTAAATTCGCCAAACGGGGCGAAGTGCTGCTCGTCGTCACGCACCGGCCAGCGGCAAAAAGCCAGGATGTCGTGACCTTCCAGGCGGGATATCCATTGAAAGAGGGGACCAAGGTCGTGGTCGCGGTCGATACCAAGAAGACGTTCGAACTCGTCGCCCGGCCCGACGTCGACGCCGAATCGGCCTGGGCGGCCGACGACAAGACCGACAAGGCGATCACGGCGGCGCTCAAATCCGGCAAATCGGTGACGGTCAAGGGCATCTCGGTGCGCAACACCGATACCATGGATACCTTCGCGCTCGCCGGCTTCAACCAGGCCTACGCCGCGATCGGCAAGGC